>JADCJJ010000054.1 GCA_020247085.1 Myxococcaceae bacterium
CTCGACGGGTGTCGACGGGCACGCGCCGAGGGGAGCGCCATCGTCCTCTTCCCCGAGGGCACCCGGACCCCGCGGGACCGGAGAATGCAGCTCAAGCGGGGTGGCGCCAACGTCGCGATTCGCACGCGCTGGCCCGTCACGCCCGTCATCATGCGCTGCGCGCCGCTCACGCTGGGCAAGGGCGAGCCCTGGTACCGGGTGCCGCCGACCAAGCCACGGGTGACGGTCGACGTCCTCGACGACTGGGCGGTGGAGCCCTTCCTCGCCGACGACGCGCCCGAGCCGGTTGCCGTGCGCGCGCTGACGTCGGCGTTACAAGCGCTCTTCGAACGGGAGGCCTGAGCGTGGAAGATCTCGAACGGGAAGTGGCGCAGTTCATCATCGACCTGTTGAACCTCGAAGACGTCGCGGTGGCCGACATCGACCCGACGGCACCCATCTTCGTCCAGGGCCTCGGCCTCGACTCCATCGACGCGCTCGAGCTCGGCGTGGGGCTGCAGAAGCGGTACGGCGTCAAGCTCTCGAGCGACGCGGCCGAGAACCGCAAGCATTTCGCGTCGGTTCAGGCACTGTGCGCGCTCATCCGTCAGCACCGGGCCTCGCTGGGGGCCGCATGAGCGAAGAGGAACTCTACCGCCGCTGCGTGGACATCCTTCACGAGACGTTCGAGATCCCGAAGGAGCGCATCACCCTGGACGCGCACCTGGTGGACGACCTCGACCTCGACTCGATTGACGCGGTCGACCTCATCGTGCGCATGAAGCCGCTCGTCGGCAAGCGGCTCACGCCTGAGGCCTTCCTCCAGGTGCGCACGGTGCGAGACGTGGTCGAGGCGCTCCATCGGCTGCTGTCGGGCAACGGCCCTCAGGGCTTGACGGGCTGAGCCACCGCGTCTGCGCGCATGCAGCACGTCAGCGAGTGCGCGAGGCCGATGTCGTGGCGCTCCCAGGCGACGGCCAGGCCGGCCTCGCCGATGAGGCGCCGCATCACCGTCGAGGCGTACATGCGGCTGGTGCCGTTGGCGATGGCGGTGAAGTAGAGCGAGGTGCCCACGATGGCGGTGCGGGCGCCCTCGCTGCGTTGCTGGTCGACGTACGTCTCGAGAATGAAGGCCCTCGAGGCCGGGCCCATGGCGGCGGCGACGCGCGAGAGGATGGAGCGCACCTCGTCCTCTCCGAAGCAGTCGAGCACCTGGCTCATCCAGTAGACGTCGGCGCCGGGTGGCAGCGGCGCCGACGGGTCGAGCAGGTCGAGCGCGACGCCCGCGACCCGCGCGGCGTGCGCGCCGACGGCGGTGAGGGCCTGCCCGAGCTGGCGCGGGAGGTCGACGAGGGTCAAGCGCGCGCGGGGGTCGAACGCCAGCAGGGCCTGCGCGAAGCGGCCGGTGTTGCAGCCGACATCGACGAGGTGGCCGCCCCGCAGCTCGAGCAGCGGCAGACAGTCTCCGAAGACTGAGTCAGAGGCGAGGTGGTCGAACGCGTCCCACGCGCGGCGGACCTCGGGGGAGAGCGCGCCGAGCGCCTCGTACACGGTGGGGTAGCCCTCGACGAGCGCCGGCAAGCCAGACGGGCGCCCCTCGCGCAGCGCCTGGTCGAGCTTGAAGGCGCCCAGGTAGCAGACGTGGTGCACGAAGTCGGCGTGGACCCGGCTGAGCTCGTCCTTCAGCCAGAACACGCCGGCCTTGGTGATGGCGAAGCGCCCGGGCGCGCCGTCGGCCGAAGCGACCGGCTGGCAGAGGCCAGAGACGGTGAGGGCCTCGAGCAGGACGTCGACGGCGTAGCGGGAGAGCCCGGTCGCCCCGACGAGCGCTCCGGCGTCGGCGCCCTCGGCGGCGCGCCGGTACAGCGCGTCGAGCAGGCCAAGGTCGCGCGCGGCGCGAGCGGCCTGGAAGAAGAGCGGCGCCATCGCCAGGCGCAGCACCTCGAGCCGGGCGGTCTCGACCGAGGTCTCGGGGTCAGCGACGCGTGACGTCGTCATGGTGGGGCTCCCAGAAGGGGAAGAAGTTGAACCAGTTGTCTGGCGCAATTCGGGCGAAGCGCTCGAGCGTCGCGGCGAAGCGGGCGCAGGCGCCTTCGAGGGCCTCAGCGCGGGTGGCGCGGGGCAGGACGAGCCGCTCCGAGAAGGGCTCGCAGACGAGGTGGTACTGATTGGGCTCCCGGTACAACGCGCAGGCGAAGAGCACCGGACACCCCAGCGCGTGGGCCATCACGAAGGGCCCGGTGGGGAACCGGGCCATCGCGCCGAAGAAGGGCACGGCGATGGAGCGGTCGCTGGCTGCGGTGAGGCGGTCGGCGAGGAGCGCTACCAGCTCGCCGTCGGCGATCGCCTCCGTCAGCTGGAGGACGCTGGTGGGCTCGTGCTCGTCGACGCTGACGAAGCGCACCCGGGCCTCGGGCGCCAGCTCGGCCATGACGGCCGAGAGCTGCCGCGCGTTGCGCAGGTCGACCACGACGTTCAGCCGCAGCCCGTGCTGGTGGGACAGCGTCTGGAGCGCCTCGAAGCTGCCCAGGTGTGCGCCGACGACGAGGGCCCCCCGGGCCGAGGCGATGTGCTCATGGCCCTCGCGCGTGATGACGAGGCCCTCGAGGCGGCCCGTCGCGAAGCGGGCGCGATCGAGCGCGACGCGGGCGAAGGTGCGGAAGTGCCGCACGGTGTCGAAGAAGCCCGCGCGGCATCCGGCCCGCGCGAGGAAGTCTCCCGACGCCTGCCTCGCCGAGGGCACGACGGCGGCGTAGTAGAACGCCACCCACCAGAGGATCCAGCCGACGAGCCGGCGGCCGAGGGCCCGGTCGAGCCGGACGAGCAGGCGGAGCACGAAGGCGTTCCCTCGCTCGGGCTGCTGCTTCCAGGCGGGGACAGTGGCTTCCATCGCGCGGGCGATTAGCGAATTGAACGAGCGGCGGCCACCCCAACGGCCGGGCACCGGGCCCGGTGCTCGTTCCGGCGGACGGCTTCGGCTATGCATCACGGCGTGCGTACTGCCGTCCTCGCGGCCGTCACGGTCTGTTACCCCCTCGCCGTCTGGCTCCTCCGCGACCGGGTCGCGCCGAGGTGGTTCGCCCTGCTCTTGATGGGGGTGGTGGCGCTGCGGTGGGCGGGCCTGCGGGAGCGCGCGGGGTGGCTCGTGCTGCCGGGCGCTGCCATCGCCGGGCTCGCCGTGGCGACGGTCTGGCTCGGCGACGCCTGGCCGCTGCGCTGGTACCCGGTGGGCGTCAACCTGACGCTGTTGGCTAGCTTCGCCATCACCCTGGCGCGGCCTCCGTCGATGGCCGAGCGCTTCGCCCGCTTGCAGGCCCCCGACCTTCCCCCCTTCGCCGTCGCCTACACGCGGAAGGTGACCGTCGTCTGGGTCGGCTTCTTCGCCCTGAACGCCTCGCTCGCGGCGGCGACCGCCGCGTTCGGCACCGACGCCCAGTGGGCGCTCTACAATGGGGGCGTGGCGTACCTGCTGGTCGGCGTGCTGGCGAGCACCGAATACCTGGTGCGCCGGCGGGTGCGCGCGAGGCACGCGCATGGCTGAGTTCCGCCCTCCGGGCCTGACGGCCGAGACGCTGGCGCTGGCAGCCCAGTGGCGAACGACCTTCGCCGCGCGCGCCCGGCGTGGCGTGGCGGTGTGGGAGGAAGACCGGGCGGCGTTCGTGCCCGTCGCGCTGGCGGCGTGGTCGCTCGGGCTCGAGGTGGTGCTGCCAGGAAACCTCGTCAGCACGACGGTGGAGGCGCTGCGCGCGCGGGTCGACGCCCTCGTCGGCCCCCTGCCCGGCGCGCTGTCTCCGGCCGCCGAGCCGACACCCTTCGAAGCGCGGCTCGAGCCCGACACCTGCCGGCTGGTGCTGTTCACGTCGGGCTCGACGGGGACGCCGGTCGCCATCGAGAAGCGACTCACCGAGCTGCTCGAAGAGGTGTACGCGCTCGAGGCGACGTTCGGCGCCGACCTGGCGGGCTGGGCGCAGGTCGTCTCGACGGTGTCGCACCAGCACCTGTACGGCCTCTTGTTCACGGTGCTGTGGCCGCTGGCGACGGGGCGAAGGGTGGCGCCGGCGACGGTGGCGACTCCCGAGGCGCTCGAGGCGGCGCTCCGGCGCGGCGGCGTGTCGGCGCTGGTGACGGTCCCGGCGCACCTCAAGCGCCTGCCTGGCGAGGGCCGCTGGCCGTGCGAGCTCGCGCGCGTCTTCTCGTCGGGGGGGCCCCTGCCCGAGGAGGCGGCGCTGCGATGCCTCAGGGTGCTGGGAACGCCGGCGACCGAGGTGTACGGCAGCACCGAGACCGGCGGCATCGCCTGGCGGACGCACCCGGCCCGGGCCTGGCGGCCGCTCCCCGGCGTCACCTGGCGCGCCGACGCCGAGGGGCGCCTGGCGGTGCGCAGCCCGTTCCTGCCCTCTGCCGACTGGTTCGTGACGAGCGACCTCGTCGAGCCCGACGAGGGCAGCTTCCGCCTCGTTGGGCGGGCCGACCGGGTCGCCAAGCTCGAGGAGAAGCGGGTGTCGCTCGGGGCCATCGAGGCGGCGCTGCGCGGCGGCGGGCTGTGCGACGACGCGAGGGCGGTGGTGCTCCAGGGGCCGAGGGCCGAGATCGGCGTCGTCTGTCTTCCGTCGGCCGCGGCGCGGGCGCTGCCCCGCAAAGCGCTGATCGAGCGGCTGCGCGAGAGCCTCGAGGGCCGCGTCGACCGGGTCGCCCTGCCCCGCCGCTTCCGCTTCC
>JADCJJ010000540.1 GCA_020247085.1 Myxococcaceae bacterium
ACGGCAGGCGGCACGGCGGGCGGCACGGCGGGCGGGACGGCAGGCGGCACGGCGGGCGGCACGGCGGGCGGGACGGCTGGCGGGACGGCGGGAGGTTCCGCGGGCGGCACGGCTGGCGGCGCAGCGGGAGGCGCAGCGGGTGGGGCTGGCGGCGGCACGGCGGGCGGCACGGCGGGCGGCTTGGTCGTCGACAGGGAATGGAGTCAGTGGCCTGTGCCCCCGGAGTCTCCCGGTGCTGCGTATTCGGTTGGCATTGAAACCGTCACCGACGCCACGACCGGACTCGAGTGGCAGCTCGTTGCACTCGGGACATTCACCTGGTCGCAGGCCACCACGTACTGTGATGCGCTGGTGTTGGATGGGCAGTCTGACTGGCGGCTGCCGACCCGAATCGAGCTCCTCAGCATCGTGGACTCAACGCGCTTGAGTGGAGCAGCCATCAACTCGACGTTTTTCCCGCAGACGCCCCCTACGCCATTCTGGAGTGCCACACCCTTCGTCCAGGCTCCGGGCAACGCCTGGTATGTGGAATTTGCCGTCTTTAGCGAGGCATACTGTCAGTTGACGACGAGCACTGCCGCCGTCCGGTGCGTTCGCGGAGGGCTCACCGCGAGCTTGGGGTCGCCCCCGGCGCGCTTCGGCCCGGGCATTGAGACGGTGGTGGATCGCGTGACCGGGTTGAGGTGGCAGAGGGTTTCATCGCCAGCCGCGAAGACCTGGAGTCAGGCGGTCGCGACGTGTCAGGGTCTGAGCCTCGACGGCTTCAGCACGGGGTGGAGGCTTCCTTCGAGGAAGGAACTGGAGAGCCTGGTCGACGTGCGGCGGTTGGGCGGGGCGACCATCGATGCGACTGTCTTTCCCGGTACGCCAGCCTCCATCTACTGGACCTCGACACCGTACGTGGGCGGCATGGGTCTGGCCTGGGGGGTCGAATTCAGCACCGGTGCTTCGATGTTCTACCCCTTGGGCAACGGCTACGACGTCAGGTGCGTGAGATGAGCGCAGGGGCGGTGGGGTCGCTCCACCGCTTCGTCGCTGCGACCGCGGCCGCATGGCGCGGCGCCGGCTGGGCCGCCGCCCTCATCCCGGCCTGGAAAATGCCCGTGCGAGCTGCCACCGCCGGTGCCATGACTCCGCCATGTCCCCCAGCCCCTTCGTGGTGCCCTTCCAGGCGTTGCGGCTGTCCGACGTCGACCGCGTGGGCGGAAAGAACGCCGCCCTCGGCGAGCTGCTGAGCCAGCTGGCGGGGCGGGGCATTCGGGTGCCCGACGGCTTCGCCACCACCGCCGAGGCCTTCCGCGAGGTGCTCCGCGTCAACGGGCTCGAGGCGAAGATTGCCGCCCGCCTCGAGGGCCTGAACGTCGACGACGTCGCCGCCCTGGCGAAGGCCGGCGCCGAGATTCGCGGCCTCTTCGAGCACGCCGTGCTGCCCGAGCGCCTCGAGGCCGAGGTGCGCAGCCACTACCAGACCCTCACCAGGGGCCTGCCCCTCTCGGTCGCCGTGCGCTCGAGCGCCACCGCCGAGGACCTGCCCGACGCCTCCTTCGCCGGCCAGCAGGAGACCTTCCTCAACGTCGTCGGCATCGACGCCGTGCTGGAGCGCCTGCGCCACGTCTTCGCCTCGCTCTACAACGACCGCGCCATCGCCTACCGCGTGCACCAGGGCTTCGCCCACTCGAACGTCGCCCTCTCGGTCGGCGTGCAGCACATGGTGCGCAGCGACCTCGCCGCCTCGGGCGTGCTCTTCACCCTCGACACCGAGTCCGGCTTCCGCGACGTCGTGTTCATCACCTCGAGCTACGGCCTCGGCGAGACCGTCGTGCAGGGCGCCGTCAACCCCGACGAGTTCACCGTGCACAAGCCCACCCTGCGCGCCGGCAAGCGCGCCATCGTGCGCCGCGCCCTCGGCAGCAAGCGCGTGAAGATGGAGTTCGAGGCGGGCCCCGCGCGCGTGCGCACCGTCGACGTGCCCGAGGCAGACCAGCACCGCTTCTCGCTCTCGGATGACGAGGTGCTCGAGCTCGCCCGCTTCGCCCTCACCATCGAGGAGCACACCGGCCGCCCCATGGACATCGAGTGGGGCAAGGACGGCGTCGACGGCAAGCTCTACATCCTCCAGGCGCGGCCCGAGACGGTGAAGTCCCGCGAGCGCGCCGAC
This sequence comes from Myxococcaceae bacterium, assembly GCA_020247085.1. Classification (GTDB taxonomy): domain Bacteria; phylum Myxococcota; class Myxococcia; order Myxococcales; family Myxococcaceae; genus Xiheimicrobium; species Xiheimicrobium aquaticum. Next base: position 2,159 of record JADCJJ010000540.1, read on the forward strand.
GTCGTCGAGCGCTTCCGCGTCACCGGCGGCGGCGAGGTGCTCGTCACCGGCCGCGCCATCGGCCAGAAGGTCGGCGTCGGCCCCGTGCGCGTCGTCCCCTCGGTGAAGGACATCGAGCGCGTCAGGCCGGGCGACGTGCTCGTCACCGACATGACCGACCCCAACTGGGAGCCGGTGATGAAGCGCGCCTCGGCCATCGTCACCAACCGCGGCGGCCGCACCTGCCACGCCGCCATCATCGCCCGCGAGCTCGGCATTCCCGCCATCGTCGGCTGCGGCGAGGCCACCGCGCGCCTGCCCGACGGCGCCACCGTCACCGTCTCGTGCGCCGAGGGTGACACCGGCAGGGTGTACGCGGGCCGCGTGCCCTTCGAGGTCGAGCAGGCCGCCCGCGGGGCGCTGCCGCCGCTCGCCACCAAGCTGATGATGAACGTCGGCTCGCCCGAGCTCGCCTTCGAGTTCGCCGCCACCCCCAACGCCGGCGTCGGGCTGGCCCGCGTCGAGTTCGTCGTCAACGGCATCGGCGTGCACCCCAAGGCCGCGCTCCACGTCGACGCGCTCGAGCCCGCCCTCGCGGCGCAGGTGCGCGAGCGCAGCCGCGGCTACGAGAGCCCCCGGGCCTTCTTCCGCGAGAAGCTCGCCGAGGGCGTCGCCACCATCGCCGCTGCCTTCTGGCCCAAGCCCGTCATCGTCCGCCTGTCGGACTTCAAGTCGAACGAGTACCGCAAGCTGCTCGGCGGCGAGCGCTTCGAGCCCGTCGAAGAGAACCCGATGATTGGGTTCCGCGGCGCCTCGCGCTACGTCGCCGCCGACTTCGCCGACTGCTTCGCGCTCGAGTGCGAAGCGCTGGCGAAGGTGCGCGGCGAGCTGGGCCTCACCAACGTCGAGCTCATGGTGCCCTTCGTGCGCACGCTGTCCGAGGCCCGGCGCGTCACCGAGGCGCTCGCCCGGCACGGCCTGTCGCGCGGCGCCGACGGCCTGCGCCTCATCATGATGTGCGAGGTGCCGTCGAACGCCATCCTCGCGCGCGAGTTCCTCGAATACTTCGACGGCTTCTCCATCGGCTCGAACGACCTGACGCAGCTCACCCTGGGCCTCGACCGCGACTCGGGCCTGGTGGCCGACGCCTTCGACGAGCGCGACCCGGCGGTGAAGGCGCTCCTGTCGCTGGCGATTCGCGCCTGCCTCGAGAAGGGCAAGTACATCGGCATCTGCGGCCAGGGCCCCTCCGACCACCTCGACTTCGCGAAGTGGCTGGTGGCCGAGGGCATCGGCTCCATCTCGCTCAACCCCGACACCGTCGTCGACACCTGGAAGCGCCTCGCCGCCGGCTGAGGCGCGCCGCGCAGCGTCAGAGGGTGGCGCGCAGCGCCTTCGCGCGCTGCTGCACGTCCGGGTCCATCGACGTCATCTCGAGGGTGCGCAGCCGCTGCGCGAGGCTCTTCGGCGCCTTCTCGCGCGGCAACCGGCCGTCACGCGAGAGCGCCTCGAGCTTCGCCAGCGCCTTGTCCACGACGCGGTCCTTCGGGTGGTCGAGCAGCGAGTCGAGGAAGTAGGCGTCGTCGGGCAGCTCCGGGTACTCGGCGAGGAAGGCCGTCGCCCGCTCGACCCAGGCCTTGCGGTCCGGCGCCTCCTGCACCTTCTGCAGCGCCGCCTTCTGAGCCTTGCGCTTGCCCTCGGGGTCGAACGTCTCGGCGAGGCCCTGCGGCAGCTCCCCGCCGCCGAAGAGCGCGTCGGCGGCCTTCTTGTACTTCTCGTAGCTGGCCGAGCGCTCGATGCGCTGCTGGCCCGGGTCGTCCTGCCGCGAGTGGTACTTCGACTTGCCCCGCTGCGCGTCCATCTCGCGCCAGCTCTTCTTCCGCTTGCCGGAGATACCCGTCTCGTCGTCCCGCTCTTTCCCCGCCATCCGTTCGCCGCTCCATCGTCGGTGGCGCTGCCAGCCCCTCGTTGACTCGAGTCGGGCCCAGCCGCGCCGAAGCGCTGTGAGAATCACTTACCCGGTGGCAGACGGTCAAGCCGCCTCATGGCGGAGCGGCGGCCCGGGCCCCGCTCACGGCCGGCGGCGGTCGAGGTCGCCGCGGAGGAAGCCCTGCACCCAGTCGAACGTCGCCGTGTCGTCGTTGCCCGAGACGCGGGTGACGAACTCGAGCCAGGTGTGTCGCGGGCTGGTGCGCGCGAAGTAGGTGCCGTTCGTCGTGCCGTCGTACCGCGCCAGCACGCCCGAGGTGGCGGTGGCGAAGCCCAGCACGTCGAGGCCGTAATTGAAGAAGGGCGTCAGCGTCGTGTCCTGCATCGAGGCCAGCAGCCCGAAGCGCGCGCCCGGGTATGTCGCCAGCAGGTGGTCCAGGAAGCGCGGGAAGTCGTTCGCGCACCCGGCGCAGGCCGCTGGCACCTGCACACCCCAGGCGGCGACCCACTCGGCCAGGCGCGGGCCGGCCGGGTTCACCAGCTGCGCGCTGTCGGCCAGCACGTCGACCCGCGCGGCCGGGAACGCGGCGACGAACTTCGGGGCGTTCAGCTGCGCGCCGAAGCCGCCGGCGCTCGAGCCCACCAGCACCAACCGGCGCGCCGAGGGGAAGGTCGCCACGAGCCGCGGCAGCAGCGCGTCGACGTTGCGCGCGCCGAGGTGGTGCACCGTCAGCAGCCCGTCGTACGTCTTCACCTGGGTGCCTGCGTGCACGTCGGCGGTGCAGTACGGCACCACCACCAGGCTCAGCTCTCGGAAGGGGTTGCGCGGCTCCTGCCGTGAGAACATCGCCCAGCCCTTCACCCCGTCGGCGGCGAACTCGGCCGCCCCGTACCCCCGGCGCACGTTGGCCGAAGTGCCCACGCCGCAGGTCGCCAGGTTCCAGCAGGCGCCTCCGCCCACGAAGTACACCAGCACCTCATTCGAGGCGGGGTTGAGGTTGACGCCCACGCCCGTCGTCGAGCCGTTCGCGCACCGCGTCTCGGGGAGCGGAACGAAGGCCCAGGTGAGAGGCGGTACGTCGAAGCGCAGCGGGTTCGGCGCGCCCGCGTCCGGAGGCCCGGCGTCGCCCGCCAGGGCCCCGCCATCGACGGCGCCGGCGTCGAGAGGCCCCGCGTCGGGCGCCCCGCCATCGTCACCCGCGTCACCTGCCTCGCCCGCGTCGGGCCCGCCGACCGGGGGCGCCTGAGGGGGCGGCGCCCCACAGGCGAGCGTCACGAGCGCCAGCAGACCGACGAGAGCTTTCACCACGCGCACCACCTCCGCCGGGGTCTGTCGCGGTTCTTGGTCGAAGAACCAAGCCCGGGCGGGGGTTCAACGAGACTCCGCGCCGCCAGGGAAGCCCCGGGGCGCCCGGTCGTTGGGCGTCGAACAACGGTGAGGGGTCGGGCCCGACTGGCTCAGGCGGGCCTCATGGCGGTGGATTTTTTAGTGAATTCAGGTTTTTGGGCGTTGAACAAGGCGTCAATGGGCTTTGCATTGCGGGGTGTGGCGGAGCCAACCGATGGTCTCCATAAATTCGTATGCGCACCGACCGAGCGAACGCCGCCGTCCGTCCTCAGACCGTCACCTCTCGCAAGCCGGCTCCGTCGAAGCCGGCCGAGGCTGCGCCGGCGGCGAAGGGCTGGCAGCCGAAGCAGGTCGTCCGGCAGGTGAAGGCTGCGGCGGCGAGCGCGGTGCAGGGAGCGCGGCAGCAGGCGGCGGCCGTGGCGAAGGACGTCAAGCAGGTGGCCGCCGAGCGCGGGCTGTTCCGCGTGGGCATGGACAACGCCAACCCCACCTCGAACGCCGACGCCACCGCGTACATCAAGGACAAGAAGGCGGCCGTCGCGCACTTCGACACGCGCCTCGCCGAGGCGAAGTCGTTCCTGGCGAAGCAGGGCCTCGAGGGTGAGGTGGTGGCCAAGCTCGTCACCGCCGACATCGTCAACGTCGCGGGCATGGACCCGGTGGAGCACGCCGAGTGGCAGTTCTTCCTGGTGCCGAAGAAGGCGGGCGAGACGTGGAAGACGGACGAGAACGGCATGCTGCAGAACGGCAAGTCGAAGACGCCGCCGCCGGGGCTGCTCGACGAGAACAAGCTGACCGAGTGGGTGAAGCAGCGCGGCGCGAAGAGCGAGGGCTCGTCCTTCCTGCGCTCGTCCGACAACCCGCTCTTCCTCGGCCGCTTGAACTACGGCACGGCCGGCTCGGGCATGTACACGAAGGTGCCGGACTACGCCGAGGTGGGCGGCCACGCGTACGACACGCGCTCCGTCGAGGGGCTGGCGCTCACGACGCCCGAGAAGGCCCGCGCCGCCATCACCGCCATGTACACGAAGCAGCCGGGCGCCTACGGCACCAACGGTGTCTGTCACCAGGGCGCGGTGCTGGTGGCCGACGCGCTGGGGCTCGACCCGGTGAAGGACGCTGCCCGGCACATCGACTCGCTCTGGGCCTCGCGCTTCAAGTTCGGCCGCGAGGGCCGCACGCTGCCCGGCGACGCGGCCCGGTAGTCCGCGGGACGTGGAGGGCTGCCGCCGGCCCCGCGGCAGCGGCCGACGGGGGTTGATTCTACCCGCCGGGGGGGGCGAGTTCGACTAGGGTTGCAGCCGCCCCCGCTGGAGCGCCTACGAGTTCGTCAGCGTCGAAGACGATCGGTCCGAGGTGGTGTTCGCCTTTCCTTCGGCGAGCTTCACCATCGGCACCGAGGCGTCGTGCACCGTGCGCCTGCCTGATGGCGAGCCCGGCGGGCTCGAGGCGCGCATCGACGTGCTGCCCGGCGGCGAGGTGCGGGTGAAGGCCGTGGCTGGGGCCGTGTCGGTCGACGGTGTGGCGACGTCGTCGCTCCAGCTCATCCAGCCAGGCCAGGTGGTGCGCCTGGGCGCCTTCGGGCTGCTGCTGCGGCGGGCCATCCCCGAGGCATCGGGCCGGCGTCCGCCCGAGGACCGTCGCGAGGAAACGGTGCAGACGTCGATGCTGACGCCGGGGACGCTCGTCGCGGGGCGCTACGAGGTGGTCGCGAAGCTCGCCTCGGGAGCCATGGGCGACGTGTACCGCGTGGAGCACGCCGCGTTGCGCAAGCCCTTCGCCCTCAAGGTGCTCAAAGTCGAGCTCTCGGGAGACCCGGAGTTCGTGGCGCGGTTCCAGCGTGAGGCCATCGCCACCACCCGCGTCGGGCAGCAGAACATCGTCGAGGTGGTGGACTTCGGGCAGCTGCCCGCGGGGCCGTTCTACTTCGTCATGGAGTACCTCGACGGAGAGACGCTCGCGGCCATCTCGCACCACTCCGGGGCGATGCCGGTGCACCGGGTGCTGAAGCTCGGCCTGCAGGTGGCTCGGGCGCTCGCCGCCAGCCACGAGCAGGGCGTGGTCCATCGCGACGTGAAGCCCGACAACATCATGGTGCTGGAGCGCCCGGGTGACCCCGACTTCGTCAAGGTGCTCGACTTCGGCGTCGCGAAGGTGCCGAGCGACCGGGGCGGGGTGAACCAGACGGCCGCCGGGGTCATCATCGGCACGCCGCAGTACATGGCGCCGGAGCAGTGCGTCGGGCAGCCGGCCGACGCGCGCACCGACATCTACGCGCTCGGCCTCATCCTCCACGAGCTGTGCCGGGGGCGGCCGGTGTTCGACTCGACAGACACCGTGGGGCTGATGCTCGAGCACATGCGCACTCTCGCGCCGCGGCTGGGGGCGGGCCCGCTGGGCGACGTGCCGCCCGACTTCGACGCGCTGCTGGCGATGATGCTCGAGAAGCGGGCCGATGACCGGCCGCGGACGATGCGGCAGGTCATCGAGATGATGAGCGACATCGAGTTCCAGCTCGACCGCCCGCGCCCCCCTGGAGTGCGCGATGACGTCCCCACCTCGCAGCTGATGCTGCGGCCCGGCGTCGCGCCCCGGCGCGTCACCGACGAGCTGCCGTCGAGGGAGACGGCCACGGGCAGCGGGTCGGGCCCATCGCCGATGACGCGGGAGCCGGCCGTCGCCGGACTGCCGCCGACGGTGCGGGAGCCGCCGGTCAGGGCCGCGCTGGCCGCCGCCGGATCGCCGCCGCCGGTCAGCGAGGCGGCCTCGGGCTCGACCGCACCGGCGACGAGCGAGGGAGAGGTCTCCGCGGAGTTCGCGGTGAGGCGCAGCAAGACGCCCCTGCTGGTGGTGGGCGGCATGGGCGCGCTCCTCGTCGTCGGGGCGCTCTCGATGGCATTTGGTGGCGCCGCTGACGGCGCCCGGACCGGAGGGACGACGCCAGACGAGGGCCTGGCCGACGCGCCGCCGCCACCCTCCCTCGAGGCGAAGCCGCTCGAGGCGGTGGTCACGCCGGCCGAGGACATGCCTGCGTCGCGCACCTGGCACATCACCTCACGCCCCTTGGGCGCCCTCGTCACCATCGACGGGGTGGCGGTGGGGAAGACGCCCGTGGACTGGACCGGAGCGGCGGGGAAGCCGCATGAGCTGACGGCGACGCTCGAGGGTCACGTGCCGCTGACGCGACCCCTGGTGCCGAGCGACGCCGGCTCGCTGGAGCTGGTGTTCAAGAAGGTGAGCGGCCGCCTCAACGCAGACCTGAAAGACCCCTTCGCCGCGCCGGCCCAGGAAGACGAGCTGCGCAACCCGTTTGGAGACCCACCATGAGCAGCATCGCTCCCCTCCTCCTCGCGGTCGCCCTGGCGGCGGCGCCGGGGACCGACGCGACGGCGAAGGCGAAGCAGGCCTTCGCCGAAGGGCAGAAGCTGTATCTGCAGGGGCAGTTCCGGCAGGCGCTGGCGCGCTTCGAAGAGGCGTACGCGCTCAAGCCGGCGCCGCTGCTGCGCTACAATGTCGCGCGCTGCTACGAGCGGCTCGACGCCCCGGGGCCGGCGCTGCGTGCCTACCGGGACTTCCTGCGGCTCAGCCCGAAGCCTGCAGAGAAGGAGGCCGTGCTGCTGTCGATGGCGGCGCTCCAGCGGCAGCTCCGGGCGTCCGGGGTGCAGCAGTTGTTGGTGCTCACCGAGCCGCCGGGGGCGGACGTCGAGGTTGACGGCAAGCCGCTGGGCCTGTCACCGGCCTCGGTCGAGCTCCCGGCGGGACCGCATCAGGTGACGGCGAAGCGCCCCGGCTACGCGCCGGTGACCCGCAACGTCGTCACCGACACCGCGGCGATGCTGGATGTGTCACTGGTGCTCGAAGCGGCGATGTCACCGCCGCCGCCACCACCTCCGACACCAGCGGTGACGGCGCCGCCGGTTCCGGTGCCCGTCGTGGGGGCCGCCGAGAAGCCGCTCGAGCCGTCGAAGGACGCTCTCCGCGAGGCGGCGCTCACGCCGTCCGCCGTCGTCTCTGGGCCGTCAGCGGTCGAGGCGGCGGCGCCGGCGAAGCGGCGGGTGGTGACGTGGGTCGCGGGCGGGGTCGCGCTGGCCGCGGTCGGCGTCGGCGTCGGGCTGTGGCGCGGGGCGGTGGGGCAATCGGCCCTCCTGCGGGACGGAACGGTGCGCCCCCAGTCGGACGCCCAGGCGCTCTTCGACTCGGCCTCGTTGCTCAACGGCGCCGCCGTGGCCGCGTACGGGGTCGCCGTCGCCTCGCTCGTCTCTGCCGTCGTCTTCTTCTTCGTCGAAGGCCGCTAACGCCAACGGGAGGTGAACGCATGAACACGGTCATCCAGGGGCTGCGTGCCCCGAAGTGGTTCTCGCTCGTCGGAGTGGTGGTACTGGCGGGGTGTGGGGTGAAGCTCGATGGCGCTGCGTGCGTTACCGACGACAACTGTCCCCGCGGCCAGGTGTGCGTCGAGAGCGTGTGCGTCGTCGGCACCCCCATCGTCGATGGTGGGAATGTCGGCACGGACGCGGGCACGATGGACGCGGGCACGATGGACGCGGGCACGATGGACGCGGGCACGATGGACGCGGGCACGATGGAC
>JADCJJ010000541.1 GCA_020247085.1 Myxococcaceae bacterium
ACGTCTCCACTCCGTCGCCCAACGGCCCGCCCGACGAAGGCAAAGGCCATCGGTCCGTGCGGACGCTCCGCATCGCAGGCAGCACGGGCGGCCGGCCCCTGGTCGCTCGCCAGCCCGCCCGACGAAGGCAAAGGCCATCGGTCCGCGCTGATGCTCCGCATCGCAGGCAGCACGCCCTCCGGCCCAGGTCGCATGGCGCCTGCCGACGAAGGCCCTTCTCCGCCGGCCGCGCACGGGAGGCGCGCCCGACAGGCGGCAGCGGGGCAACGCCGACCGGCGGGCTACCCGCCCGGCTGCACGGTCGCCGCGGGCGGCGGCGTCGCCTGTGGGCTCTCGACCGTCGGCGCGGGCCGGGGCGCCTTCGCCTCGGCGATGCGTTGACTCAAGAGCACCTCGAGGCCCCGGGCGAACGAGGCGAGCTGCGGGTCGATGCTGCCCTGGGTGGACTTGAGCGTGTCCCACAGCGGCGCGTCGGCCTGGTTCTGGCGCACCAGCCCCGGCACCAACGCGTCGAGCGCCGCCGCCCGGTCGGCCTCGGGGCAGGTGCGGAGCGACGAGACGAGCTCCATCGGCGCGTCGTGCGCCACCACGGCCAGTTGCTCGGCGAGGTACGCGCTCGTCAGCTCGTCGGCCGCCGCGAAGCGCACGAACTCGAACAGCCGGGCCACCGCTTCGAGCTGCCCCGACGCCGCCAGCTCGACCAACCCCGGCAGCACCGGCGTGTCGAGCTGCAACCGCCGGGCGGCATCCTTCACCCGACCGAAGACGTCGTCGCTCGCCTGCGCGCTGTCGAGGAAGATGCGCACGTGGGCCGGCTCCCGCGGGTCCGACTGCAGGAGCGCGTCGGCGATGACGGCGCGCACCGCCGGGTCCCGCTCGCTGCGCCAGGCGGTGCGCAGGAAGGCGGCGTTGCGGCGCTCCGCCCGCTGCCCCATCGCCACGTAGGTCTTCATGCGCGCGTCGAGCTCGGCCGCGCTCGCCACCACCGAGCTGGGCTGCATCATCGAGGCCACCGCGCCCGAGGGGCCCTGGCTCGAGCCCACCGCGGCCACCGCCGCCCCCAGGGCGTCGATGTGCTGCACCACGCCCGAGGCCCGCCCGGGGAAGTCGTTCACCATGATGGAGAAGACGAAGCGCTCACCGCCGACGGCCTGCACGTAGCCCGACAGCGCCGAGACGTTCTCGAGCGTGCCCGTCTTCGCCCGCAGCCGCCCCACCGCGTCGGAGCCCTCGAAGCGGTACTTCAACGTCCCGTCCTTCGCGGCGATGGCCAACGCCGACAGGTACTCGGGCGCCACCGGGAAGCGGTTCACCATGTGCACCAGCAGCTGGTTCGTCTGCGCCGCCGAGAAGCGGTTCGAGTCGTTGAGGCCCGACCCGTTCTTCATCACGTAGGTGCCGCGGGCCACCCCCACCTCGCGCGCCAGGAAGTCCTCGACCACCTCGATGCCTTTGGCGTGGCTCCCCGGCACGCCCTTCACCTCGGCGCCGAGGGTCTTGATGAGCTGCTCGGCGACGAAGTTGCTCGAGTTCTTGTTGAGGCGCTTGAGCACGATGTCGAGCGTGTCCGAGAAGCTCGCCGTCAGGAGCTTCGCGGTGGGCGGCACGGCCCCGGCGCGGATGCGACCCTTCACCTTCACGCCGCGCGCCTGGAGCAGCTGCTTCAGGGTGAAGCCGAAGTAGAGCGCCGGCTGGTCGACCTTCTTCCACTGGCTCCAGACGCCCTTGTCGACCGGCACCACACCCTTCACCTCGAGCTTCTGGCGCACCTTGTCCTTGTCGAGGCCGCTCGCGACGGTGAAGCGGCGCTGCGTCTTCGTGCCGGTGGCGAGCTCGGTCTCGAGGACGAAGAAGTCGCTGGGCGGCTCGACCTCGGCCACCGCGGGCCGGCCCACCGCGTCGCCGGGGCGCAGGTAGACGCCGACGGTGTTCCAGTTGAGCGAGAGCGCTCCGGTGGGCGCCAGGTACGCCTTGTCGCCGCTCTCCTGGTCGAAGCCCGGCGCCACGCGCTCCCCGTCGAAGTACGACTCATCGAGCACGATGCCGTCGGTCACCTCGGTGAGGCCGGCGTGCACGACGTCGGCGACCAGGCCGTAGAGCTTCTCGGTGGTGATGGTGGGGTCTCCGCGGCCGCGCAGGTAGAGCACCTTCGCCCTGCCCTCTTTCAGCTCGGCGTCGGTCAGCACGTCGGTCTCGAAGCGGAAGTCGGGGCCCAGCGTGGAGAGCGCGGCAGCGGCGGTGAAGAGCTTCACGTTCGAAGCCGGGTTGAGCAGCTCGTCACCATCGCGGGCGAAGACGACGGCGCCGTCGTCGAGGCTGCGCACCTGCACCGTCACGCGCGCGCCCTTCAGCGTCGACGTCTCGATGACCGACGTCAGCGCCTTCGCGAGGGCCTTGCGCTCGGCCTCCCTGACGCCCTCGGGAGCCGCCTGCGCCACCAGCGCCACCACCACCGCCACCACCACGAGAATCCTGGTCCGCATCACGGTCTTCCCCAGTAAACTGCAACCCGGCGTCCAGTCGAAACTTCCTGACGCCGGGTCTACCCAGTCCAACGGAGGGGCAGCGCATGGCAGAGAACCTCACGGTGTCGAAGGTCATCCCCGCGCCGGCGCGGCGCGTCTACGAGGCGTGGCTCGACGCCGAGGAGCACGCCCTCATGACGGGCGCGGCGACGTCGGCCGGGAAGGGGGGCGCGTACACCGCGTGGGACGGCTACATCGAGGGGCGCACCGTGTCGTCAGAGCCCTACACCCGCATCGTGCAGACGTGGCGGGCCTCTGACTTTCCCGAAGGGCACCCGGACAGCACCCTCACCATCGAGTTCACCGAGGTGGCCGGCGGGACCGAGGTGACCCTGCGCCACGAGGGCCTGCCCGACGGCATGGCCGGCGACTTCGAGCGTGGCTGGCAGGACCACTACTTCGCGCCCATGGGGAAGTACTTCTCGAGCCCGCGCGAGAAGCTGAAGGAGGGCGCCGAGGCCCTCGAGGAGGCCGCGGAGAAGGCGGGCGTGGCGCTCGAGGGGGCCGTGGACAAGGCCGGGGCCGCGCTCGAGAAGGCCGGGCGCGAGGTGACGAAGGCGCTCGACTCGGCGCGCCGGGAAGCGCGCAAGCGGGCCGTCAAGGCCGTCAAGCAGGGCCGGCAGGTCGGCCGCCGGGTGCAGCAGCAGGCGAAGGACTTCGGCAAGAAGGTACGCACGCTCGTGAAGGCCCCCAGCAAGGCCGGCGCGGCGAAGAAGTCCGTCGTGAAGAAGGCGGCTCCGGCGAAGAAGCCCGCTGCGAAGAAGGTGGCTCCGGCGAAGAAGCCCGCCGCGAAGAAGGCGGCTCCGGCGAAGAAAGGCGCGAGGGCGGGCGCCAGGCGGAAGGGCTGAGCGCGCCTCGACACCGGGCTCTACCCGGTCGGTGAAGCCTGACAGAACGGCGACGCCCCGCACCACGGCCGACTGCACGAGGGGCGGGCGCGGCCGGCTCCCTTTGGACCGAGAGTCGCGCCGAAGGGAGCGCCCGAAGCCCCGACGGTGCGCGGCCCCCTCGTCTGCGTGCAGGCCCTGCCCATCGTGGTACCGGCCGAAGACCCGACGGCGACGCCATGGAGCGGACGCCGGGTCGTCTTCCTCCTGCGCGCCCCCGTCCACCCGAACCCGGCCAGCAAGCGCACCGCGCCGCAGCGCCCGCGCACCCTCCGTCCACCCGAGCCCGGCCAGCAAGCGCATCGCCGTCGCAGCGCCCACGCACCCTCCGTCCACCCGAACCCGGCCAGCAAGCGCACCGCCGTCGCAGCGCCCGCGCACCCTCCATCCACCCGAACCCGGCCAGCACGCGCACCGCCGTCGCAGCGCCCGCGCACCCTCCATCCACCCGAACCCGGCCAGCACGCGCGCCCTCCATCCACCTGAAACCAGGACGGCGCAGGCCGCGACCGTTGGCGCAGCGGCCCCGCGGGCGCGTCGACGCCGGAGCGCTGTCCCTCCCTCACGCCACCAGCGCCCGGCTGCCAAGCACCTCGACGCGCAGCCCCAGGCACGTCAGCGGCTGCGCCGTGGAGCGAGCTCGTGCACGCCCACCCTGCGCCCGCGCCGAGGCTCAGCGCCCCTTCAGCGCCTTGAGGGCCTTCTGCTTCTTGCGCCCCTGGGTGGCGAAGACAGGCGAGAGCGGCACGATGGCGCCGGGCACGAAGCTGGCGAGGCGCGCGATGAGGCCGCGGGTCATCGGAATCGTCACCTCGAGCGGCCGGTGCGGCAGGACCTCTTCGATGAAGACCCGCTCGAGGTCCTGCACGGTGAGGGTGCGAGGCCCCGAGAACGTCAGCGCCGCCTCGTCGTAGTCCACCTGCAGGTCGAGCATCGGCGTCTGCACCGCGTCGGGCATCACCAGGGTGACGTGCACGCCGAAGCGCGAGAGCTCCTGGGACAGGGCGAGCGTGAAGCCCCGCACCGCGTACTTCGAGGCGACGTACAGGCTGAGACCGGGCGCGGGGGCGAGCGAGGCGAGGCTGCCGACGTTGATGACGTGGCCCGAGCGCTGGGCCGCGAAGTGGCGCCCCAGCACCCGGCACCCGTGGATGACGCCCTTGGCGTTGACGTCGAGGTGCGTGTCGACCTCGGCGGGCTCGACCTCGTGCGCGTAGCCGGGCCTGAGGTAGCCCGCGACGTTCATCAGCACGTCGACGCGGCCGAACGCCGACAGCGCCAGGCGCAGCGCCTCTTCCCACTCGCCGCCATTGCGGACGTCGAGCTTCGCGGTGCGCACGTGCTCCTTCGGCCAGCCGTCATCGCGCGCGCACTGCTCGAGCCCCGTCACGTTCACGTCCGTGGCGAGGATGCGGTAGGCCCCGGCGAGCGCCCGCGTGAGGTGCCGGCCGATACCGCTCGCGCAGCCCGTCATCACGATGACCTGGGTCGTCTGCATCGCTGGTCGCCGGCGCCGCGCGGGGGAGCCCGCCGGTCTCCGGCCCTTTCTCGTCGCGCCCCGCCCGTCAGCTGCCTGCCGCCAGAGCGGAGCGCCTCATACCCCAGGCGCCGCGCCGGCGCGTGACGTCGGGGTGCCGGCGCGCCAGGGCCGGGACGCATTCAGATGAGGTGGCTGAGGCAGCGCCGGTCACCGGGCCGCTGACCTCTCCGCCTCGGCCCCTGTCGTGCGAGGGCGACGGGCTCCCCACGGACGGGGTCGCTGCGCCGTGACGGCGCCCACGCGCCCCGGACGACCACTGCCGGGGTCGACCCGGGCAGACCGGCGTCCTGAGAACGTCGCGCGCGCTCCAAGACCGGTTCCGCCTGCGCTCGCGCCGCCTCGGCGGCCGACACCAATCGACGAAGACGACCGGCACGCGACACCCGACTGGACATCGAAGCTTCGGCCCAGCAGCGAGGCCCGCTGAGAGCTTCTCGGTCGGGCCAGGTGCGGTCGCCAGCCCGGCACAGCGACGGCCGCGCGACGCCTCACGCCCGGCGCGCGAGGAACCGCTCGACGTCGACGGGCGCCGCGCCGGTGGTGCGCGCCAGCACGTCGACGACCGTCGCGCGGTCCTTCGTCTCGAGCAGGTTGCGCGCGTAGTCGAGGTGGGCCTCGAGTGCCTCGCGCGCCGCCTCGGGAGCCCCTGGCAGCCCGGCCGCCCACCACGCCTGCAGCAGGTTCGCCGGGAGGATGAGCACCGTCAGCACGAACGAGATGGTGCCCCACCAACCGAGGACGGCGGTGTGCAACGTCATCGCCCCGGCCTTGCGCAGGGCGCAGCGGCGGCACAACGCGCCCTCGAAGGACGACGTCTGCCGGAGCACGAGCATGCCCGTGTTCTTGAAGAGGTTCAGGCGGGCGAGCGGCGCGTGCGAGCCACAGCCCTCACAGCGCCCGGAGCGGGTCGCGAGGAGGCCGCGGCGCCGGAGCGCCCGCAGACCGAAGATGGACAGCGCCAGGACGACCACCAGCGTGAGCATGAACATGAGGGCTCCTTTGCAGCGACACCCCTCAGTGGGCGAAGTCGCGCAGATTTCTGTGCGACCCCTCGAATGGGCCCACGGCGCGGCCGGCCCGGGCACCGCGTCGCGCGACGGCTCCGCCGCTCATGGTTCGGCGCCCCCCCCCAGCGCCGTGGCGCCTTTCGCTGGGTCGTTGACCACTGAGCAGCGCCGTGTCCGATGGAGCGGCCCGTTCGCCCTCGCGGCGGTGACCAACACGCTGCGCCACGGCCGCCGCCGAGCCCCCCCCTCTTCAGACCGACCCGTCTTTGCTACACGCCGCCGCCATGCACCGACGAGGACAGCGGCAGCTGGTGGTCGCGACGGCGTTGACGCTGGTGGCCTGCGGGGCGACGGGCGGCGGTGGCTGCGGCGGGTGCGGCGGCTTCACCCAGTACCCGCAGGGCACCTACGCCGGCCCGAAGCTCGACGTCGCCGGCGCGGTGCGGGTCTCGCAGCAGGGCTTCGCCTACCTCAACTCCGACGCCGGGGTCCGCACGGTGCTCGACGCGCTCGCCCCCGGAGGCACCCTGCGCGTGCCGGTGCCCTGCTCGGTGCAGACGACGAGCCTGCTCGGCATTCCCCTGCTGCAGCTCACCATCGCCGACGAGGGCTCGCTGTTCTGCACCAGCGAGTCGTGCGGGCAGATGGACGGCCGCTGCACCAGCGCCGACCTGCCGCGCGAGGTGGCCATTCGCATCGACTCACTGCGCTTCTCGCCGAAGTCTCCCGACATCGTCGAGGCGCTCATCAAGGCGAACGTCCAGACGGGCGTGCTGCACATCGCGTCGCAGAGCACGAGCGCCTGCTTCCTCGCCGGCGGCGGGCGCATCAAATGCAGCATCGACTTCGACACCGGCCGCGCGGCGCCGCCCGTCACCGACCTCGCCCTCAACATCAAGCTCGTCGTCGACACGAAGTGGGACCGGCTGCTGTCGCTCGAGGTCTCGGACATCGGCGGCACCAGCACCTGCTCGGGTGGCGCCATGCCGCCGTCCTGCATCGACGACGCCGACCTGCTGCTGACGCGCCCGGCCGGCGCGACCTGCAACGTCTGCAACCTCGGGCAGATTGGCGCGGTGAAGAACCTGCTCATCGGGCAGATCGCCGGCTCCCTCAAGAAGCAGCTCAACGACGCCATCACCGGGGTCAACTGCGCGCCCTGCAGCCCCACGGGCACCTGCCCGATGTCGACGGCGGCCGGCACCAGCGCGCGCTGCGTGCCGAAGGACGGCGGGCCGGGAGAGTGCGTGGACTCGGCGACGGGCGCCTGCATTCCCGGGCTGCTCGGGGCCGAGGGGCGGCTCGGCCTCGGCGCCGCGCTGGGCAGCCTCGCGCCGGCCAGCACCGAGCTCGAGTTCGCCTTCGGCGCCGGCGGCGCGACGTCAGCCACCACCGGCCAGGGCGCCACCATCGGCCTGCGGGGCGGGCTGCGCGAGGTGCGGCCGGCGGCCTGCGTGGCTCCGGCGAACCGCCCGATGCCCGCGGCGATTCCCCTGCCCGACTTCGACCGCGACGCGCCGGCGGTGGGGTACGACCTCGCCTTCTCGCTGTCGCAGCAACTGCTCTCCGACGCGCTGTACCGGGTGCAGCAGTCGGGCGCGCTGTGCCTCGAGCTCGGCACCGAGACGGCGGCGGCGCTCGAGTCGAGCGTGCTGGCGACGCTGCTGCCCTCGCTCGAGCTGCTCACCGAGAAGCAGAGCGTGCCCCTGCGCGTCCTGGTGCGGCCCGTCAACGCGCCCACGGTCATCGTCGGCGAAGGCACGGTGACGAACGGGCAGCCGGCCGACCCGCTGCTGCTCCTCGACTGGCCGGGGGTCGAGCTCGACGTCTACGCCCTGCTCGAAGACCGCTACGCCCGCCTCTTCACGGTGCAGGCCGACCTGAAGCTGCCGTTCAGCCTCGACGTGAAGGGCTGCGACCAGCTCCAGCCCGTCATCGGGAGCCTGCGCAACGCCGTGCAGAACGTGCAGGTGAAGAACATCGAGCTGCTCGCCGAGAGCCCCGCGGCGCTCGCCATGCTGGTGCCGCAGCTCATCTCGCTGGCCGAGCCGCAGCTGGCGCAGGGGCTGCCGACCTTCGCGCTCCCCGCCCTGCCCGGCTTCGCCTTCCGCATTCAGCTGCTGCGCGCGCGCGGCGTGGGCCGGGTGGCGAGCACCTCGACGTACAACCACCTCGGCGTCTACGCGCGGCTGTACCCGGAGGACGAGGCGTGCCCTGCGCCCACGCAGCCGATGCAGACGGCGCTGACGCTGGTCTCGCGCGAGGCCGAGACGGTGCGTATCGTCGGGCTGGGGACGCAGCCGGTGTCGTTCCGCGTCGACGAGGGCTTCTGGTCGATGTGGCAGCCGACCGACGACTTCGGCCAGGTCGTCGTGCAGCACCCTCGCTTGAAGCTCGGCGGCCGTCACGTCGTCGAGGTGCGCGGGCTCGACGGCCGCGGTGGCCGCGTCGAGTTCGGCGCGACGCCCGCGCCGTGAGCGCGTCTCTTCGAGGCGACGGCCCCGGAGCGGCCCCCTCGCGCCCGGCAGCCTCGACGTGGCCTCGACGTGGCAGTCGCTCCGCCGTGCCGGGGGCGCTACCATTCGGGCTGATGCGGTGGCTCGCGGTCCTGTTGCTCTTCGTCACCGGGTGCACCACCATCGTCACGCGGAAGGGTGGCCGGCGCGAGCCCGGCGCCGACTCGCACGACGCCGATGGCGTCATCGTGCTCAACGGCCAGCGCACGCAGGTGCGGTGGTCCGACGGTGACTCGTTCGACTTCCTCGACGGCGAATACTCGGGCCGGGGCTCACGCCTCTTCGGCTACAACACGCTCGAGTCATACGGCCCGGTGCACCGGTGGGGCGACTGGACGCGCGAGGAGCTCTACACGCTGACGAAGGGCGACGCCGACGTCTGCGCCTCGAAGGCCTGGGAGTGTACGACGTCGGGAGAACCCGACGCCTACGGCCGGGTCCTCGTCGAGTGTCCGAAGCTGGCGCTCGAGATGGTGCGCTCGGGTCGGGGCCTGGCCTACGCGGTGCGCGGCAAGCCGAACCCCCTGGTGCTCGACGCCATGCACCAGGCGCAGAAGTACCGCCGCGGCATCTGGGCGAAGGGCGTGCCGAAGGGCCTCATCACCGCGCTGCACTCGTTCGCGGAGCAGACCGACTCCCGGTACACGACGTCGTCGAACCGCGTCCTCGACACGGCCACCGGAGAGGCGACGCTGCGCAAGCACACCGACACGTATGAGCTCTGCCAGGAGGTGTGCCTGACGACCGCCGACTCCTGGTCGTGCATGGTGTACGTGCCCTTCGAGCGCCGGTACCGCGACCAGCCGCCCTGCCTCGTCGGTGAGTGAGGTGGACGCGCGCGAGGCCAAGCGGGCGCTGCGGGCGGCGCAGAAGGCCCGGCGCGCGGGGCTGTTCGAGGCGCACCCCGAGGCCGCGACGGCGCTGCTTCAGCACCTGCCACCGGGGCTTCGTCCCCGGGTGGTGAGCGGGACGACGCCGATGGGCAGCGAGCTCGACCCGCGCCCCCTCATGCGGCACCTCGCCGCGCGCGGCGCCCAGCTGGCGCTGCCGCGCACGCCGCCCCGCGGTCAGCCGCTCACCTTCCACGTGTGGACGGAGGAGACCCGCTTCGCGCCGGGCCGCTTCGGCCTCGACGAGCCGGCGGCCGACACGCCCGCGCTGGTGCCCGACCTGGTGCTGGTGCCGCTGCTGGCGTTCGACGGAGCGGGCAGACGCCTGGGCTCTGGCGGCGGGTACTACGACGCGACGCTGCGCGCGCTGCGGGCCGCCGGGCCGGTCTTCGCCCTCGGCGTCGCCTTCTCGGGCCAGCAGGTCGACGCCGTGCCCTGCGAGGCCTTCGACGAGCCGCTCGACGCCGTCCTCACCGAGGCCGGGTGGCTCGAGGTCGCGCCGTTGAACCCGGGCACCGACGTGTTTTCTGCGGGCGAAGGCCGACCTCCCCGGCGCTGACTCCGACTCGCCGGCGACGCGCTGGCCGTCACGGGCCGACGCTTCGTCCGAGCACCGAGAGGCGTGACCTCGACGCACCGGGGCAGAGACGCCACTCGCGCCCCCGCATCGTCGAAGGCGAAGCGCCTGGACCCGGCGAGGCCACCGAGCGTGCGCGCGGCGAGGTGCCTCGAGGCGTTGGGCACCCGACGACACCGCCGGCGCCAGGCGCCGCTTCGCGGCGTTTTCTTGCGCGTCGCGAGCGGGGGCGGGGTTACGCAAGCACCATGGTCACCAACCGGCCCGTCGCCCTGCGGGGCGCGAACCTCGTCGCCGGCTACGCCGTGGGCTCGGCCCTCCTCCAGGTCGTCTTCACCGTCGTGTTCCGGCTGCTCGACGTGCGCCCCTCGAACTCGATCGACGCGCTGGTAGAGGCGCTGTGGCTCGGGCTCTGCATCGTCTTCGCAGTCGGCGTGTATTTGATCGGCACCGGCATCGACCGGCGCGGCTTGGCGTGGACCCTGGTGGGCCTCATCTCGACCAGCGAGCTCGTCAGCCCCTCTCTCATGCAGCTGCAACGCCTCAGCCCCCACGGCAGCGGGTGGGGGTCGCTCGCCTCGGTGCTCTCCGCGCTGCTCGACCTGGGTGAGCTCGTCGTCTTCCTCGTGCTGTTCGCGAGGTTGTGTGGGCCAACGAGGCGGTGGGCGTTCGGCGTCGCGCTCGGCGCTGGCGTGCTCGGCGTGCTCCGCACCGGGCTCGGCTTCGCGTCGCGGTTCGTCTTGCGCGACGTGCTCGGGAGCAGCGACCTCACGCTGCTGCTGTGGGGCCGGACCGGGCTCCTCTTCATTCAGATGGGGCTGACGCTGGCGCTCGCGCTCGGTGCGCGGGCCGCGCTCGCCGACACCGCGGTCGTGACGAGGACGGACGAGGTGACACCTCCTGAGCCGCGAGGGGCACCGAATGCCGGCGCTGACCTCGCCCTGGGTGTCCTGCTGCTCACCGCAGGTGTCATCATCTCGCTCGCGTCGCACGCCACAGCGTCGTCGTCGTCCAGAGGCGGTCGATACGTCGTCGCGACGGGCCTCATCGCCGGGAGCTTCATTCGCTTCGTTCGCGGCATGATCCGCAGGCGCAAGGCTTCGTAGCCGGGGCGAGCGCGTCAGGGGCCACGGCAGTCTCTGCGCCATCCGACAGGGGAGCGACCGCCAGCGTCGGGCCTTCCTGCAGGTCGCCGTCAACCATCGCCCCCAACCGGCCGACGGCGGCCGTGAACGCCTACGCCCCGAACGAGGGCCCGCCCGGCGTTGACTCCCGTCCGTCAGCGACGCAGGGTGCGTCTTCCTTCGTCGGGCCGCGTCGAACAGGGGGTGTCCATGGCTCCGAAGCGCAGCCGCCTCGCCTCCGCCATCGCGACGAACCTCGAGGGCGCGCTGGCCGCGCTCAGGGCGGGCGCCGGTGACGAAGCGCTGGAGCACCTCGTCGTAGCGTGGGGCAAGGGCCGGGTGCCGCGGCTGAGCGGGCTCATCAGGGCGCTGTCCGAGCGGCTCGAGGTCGCGCCGGTCGAAGGGAGCACGAACCAGCGCCGCGCGTACCTGTCGTGGTGTGAGCGCGCCACCCCGCGCCGGGTGGTCGACGTCGGCCCGCTCGTCGCGGCCTTCCTCGAGGCCGAGCGGAACCCGCGGGCGCTCGCGCTCCTGCGCATCGGGAGGCTGAAGCGGCTCTCCACCTTCGAGCCGGACCCGCGCATCGACGCGCTCTGCGACGCGCTCACCGTCGGCGGCTGGGAGCGCGGCCGGAGCCTCGCCTTCGAGCGGGTGGCCCACCGGCACGCCGACCCCGACCGGCCCCACCCCGGGCTGGCGGCGCGCATCGCGAAGGTCGCTCCGCACGAGGGCCTCGCAGACGAGCTGGCCAGCCTGCTCACGGCCCTCGAGGCGGCGCTCCCGACGGCGAAGCTGCGGGCGGTGAGCGCGGCGGCACCGGCGACGCCCGGCGCCGGGTCACCCAAGGCGCTCCTCGCCGCGGTCCACGCCGACCCGTCGAGCGACGCGCTGAAGCAGATTCTCGCCGATGCGCTCGCGGGGCACTCGGACCCCCGCGGCGAGTTCATCGCGCTCCAGTTCCAGCGCGCCGCGGGCACCCTCACCCCCGCCGCGGAGGAGCGAGAGCAGGCGCTGCTCAAGCGGCACCTCGTCACCTGGCTGGGTGCCCTGGCCCCACACGTGGTGAAGACGAGCGCCACCTTCGAGAAGGGCTTCCCGGCGACCCTCGAGGCGAACGCGCGGCGCATCTTCGAGGCCCGAGAAGCGCTCGGGCTGGCGGAGTGGGCCACGGTGCGACAGGTCCGCTTCCTGAAGACGTCGTACTTCGGCCCCGCGATGCGCAACCTGCGCGAGGCGACCGGGGTCGAGGACTTCGGCCTGCGCACGTTGATGGACCTCGAGGCGCCGCCGCCGCTGGTCACCCTCGCGCTTCGGCCCTCGAGCCTCCTCACCCGGGGGCGCGCCGCGGACTGGGCGTGGCTCCCGACGCTGAAGCGGCTCGAGACGCTCGAGGTGCTGATGGTGGAGCTGCCCGTCGAGAACGCCACGCCGGCCGCCGAGGTCATCGACGCGCTGTGCGCAAACCTGCCTCCACGCACCTGGCGGCTCTGCGTGACCAGACTCGCGCTCGGCGGCGGGGGAGACATGCCCGCGGTGGTGCGGCGCGCCTGCCCGCAGCTGCGCACGGTCGAGCTCAACGGCACGGAGTGGCTCCGGACCGCGGAGGGCTGGGCCTGGCGCTGAGCCGGCGCGACCGCGGCGCAGGCCCCTGTCGGTCGGACGTGGGGGCTGCTACGGATCCACCCACGGGAGAAGCCCATGACCATCGGAAAAGTCACCCACAGCCACGCTGAGGTCGAGCACCTGCTCAAGGAGGTCTATGGCCCGTCCGCGGTGCTCCGCGACGCCGGCATGCCGGGCAAGGTCGACCCCGCGGACGTGTTCGTCTACCGGAACGGCAAGGGCAAGCTGGTGAAGACGACGCTGGGCAAGACCCGGCACCAGCAGGCGCAGGTGCAGCTGAACATCGTGAAGGCCGCGCGGGCGTTTCACGCCGCCGGGGTGAACTTCGCGGCCAACTCCAGACAGGACAAGGTGAACAGCGAACTCTGGTGGATGGGCTACGGCGGGAAGATGGGCGTGCGCCAGGGCGTGAAGCCGTCCGACGCCATCAACGACATCTTCAAGAACGGCAGCAAGTACGGCATGGAGTGCGCCACCGGCACGATGGTGGTGCTGTACAAGGGCATCCTCGACACCATCGGCGCGAAGGACTTCGACCGCGCCTTCGCGAAGACGCGCCTGTTCCGGTGGGACCTCAAGGACGACGACTTCAAGGCCGCGGAGCGGGTGGGGAAGCTACCGGGCTACTGGCCGGGCGACCACACGTACTTCAAGAACCCCGAGTTCGACCCGGCGAACAGCGCCTTTCAGGGCGAGAACGTCATCTACCTCGGGGGCGGGCAGTACTTCGGGCACGGGCTGGGCATCGTCGACGAGCAGGGCGTCATCGACTCGCTCAACCGCCTCCGAAGGCCCGGGGCCACGCAGTCTGCGTACCGTGACGACTTCGAGCTCCGGCTGCACGGCGGGAAGGTCGCCGGGCTCGACCTCGACCCGGACTGACGGAGCAGGCCGCCCCGCGCCTCGTGGCGCCCACGGGGTTCTCCCAGCCGCGCGTGGCGGCGCCTCCCTGCCGTGACGCAGCTCCCGCTCCGACGCGCGCCTCGTACCGCGAGCGGCCAGCGCCCCGAGGGTGACACGGTCGTCGAACCTCGACCCGGCGCTGGTGGCGCGGCGCCGTGTCCTCTTTTCCCCGCCCGGCATACCCCGCCGCATGCGCTCCTCACTCTTCGTCCTCATGGTGGTCACCGCTGGCTGTGGCGTCGTCGCCGAAGCGCCCGCCCCCCTCGCCGACGAAGGCGCCGAGCCCGCCCCCATCGCCGACCTGCCCGGCGCGGCTCCGCTCGACGAAGGCGCCGAGCTCGAGCCTGGCTGGTACGAGCTGCCCCCGGAGCCAGCGAGCGAGTTCGTCGGAGACCTGACCATCGAGCGAGGGGCCTCGGTCATCGGGGGCAAGGTCACCCACCGCCTCGGCGACCAACGCGTCTACCTCGCGATGCAATGGGGCGACGCCGAGCCCGTCGCGTTCACCGGGCCGCTCAAGAGCGGCGACTCGTACCGCGCCCTGCTCGCCCCTCCGTCGTCGGCCATCACCGCCTCGGCCGCCTGTCGCGCGACGGCCACGGGCGTGCTGCTCGTCTACCTCGCCAGGCCGGGCGCTCCGCTCGACCCCCGCACCGACGAGCTCATCGGCGCCTCGTACAAGCCCACGCGCTACTTCTCGTACGAGCAGACCGCGTACAACCAACACCTCGTCTGGAATGACTGCCAGCTCCCGCCGGGGCCGTCGATGCCAGTGCTGCTCCAGCGTGACCCGCGCTTCGGCCTCATGCGGTGCACCGAGCAGCAGCTCACCACCGACACCTGCCCGACGAAGCCGCTCGACCGCACGCGCCTGTCGAAGGCAGACCTTCAGGTCTCTGCCCTCGGCGCCCTGCTCTCACCCACGTTCGTCTACCGGCCAGCGAACGCCTCGGTTCGCTACGAGCTCAACGGCCAGCGCGTCGGTGACGGCTTCTGGCAGCTCTCGACAGGGGCCTCGAGCCCGTGGCGGCCTGGCCGCAACACGCTCTCCATCACCATCGACGGCTTCGCACCGTGGGCGGCCGTGGTCGTCCTCCCGCGGACCCGCCTCGAGCCGAGGCTCGAGACCGACATCAAGACCGGCTCCGACTTCACCCTGCGCTGGAACCGCGCCCCCTGGGCGGACGACTTCCTCGTCTCGTTCACGCCGCTCGACGTGCCGGTACGTCGTCAGCCCAACCCGCGCTGGACCGTGACCGAGCCGACCCTCACCGCCCGCTTCGAGGGCTTCCCGAGCGGAGAGGCCACGCCCGTGTTCGCCCCTCGCGCGCTCATCTCCCTCTTCGCCACGCGCAGCCAGGGCGCCGGCAGCGTCACGCCCCATGGCCGCGGCGGCTTTGACCTCACCTGGTTCGAGTCGTTCGTCGCGCCCGTTCAGCGGTAGCGGGGGCGCCTGCGCACGGCCCTGGGGCGGCGAGCGCACCACCCGGCGCTCGCGGAGCCCGGCCTGCGTCACGACGAAGGCGCCGCAGCCTCACCCTCGACGGACGACCGTCGCCTGGCGGCACCCGGCGGCGAGACCGGGTCTCAGACCGCCGTGGGGCCGGGCGCCCGCCGGCGGCGACGCCTCTCGCGGCCCCCGCTCGAGGCCACCGAGAACCTCCGCTGCCACGTCACTCGGCCCTCACCGGCCCGCGGCGGCGAGGGCGGCGGCGAAGAAGCGCGAGTGCTGGGCGAGCCGGCGTACCGAGGCCTCGACGTCGCGCTGGGCGTCCGGCGAGAGGGCCTTGAACGGCACCACGTGCCGGTCGGGGACGTAGCGGAAGGTGAAGTTGATGCGGCGGGTCTCGAAGTCGCTGACGTTGACCTCGAAGCGGTGGCCGCCCTTCGTGTCGACGCGCTGCACCCGGTGGAAGGTGCGCGACTTCCACCGCTCACCGCCGAACAACTGCAGGCTGCCGTCGTCGAGCCATTGCTGCTCCACCACGTCGTCGCGCTCCCCCGGCCTCGAGGAGGTGACGAACTGAAACAGCGCGCGCTCGCCCAGCGAGAGCGACGCGACGGGGCCCGGCTCGAAGTCCTTGTGCTCGCCGACGCGGGCGGTGTCGACCCACCGGCCCGCCTCGAGGCGGCTGCCGTAGAGATTCACCAGACAGGTGTTGAGGTGCCAGGCCGGGGGCATGTCGTCGCCGCGGAACATCCCGCGGGCGCGGGCCTCCATCTCGGTGACGAGCACGGCGAGCGCCTTCGGGAAGGGCTCGGCCTCGACGCAGCGGTCGAGCACGCCGTGCGGCGGGCGGTAGTAGTCGAGGCAGGCGAACTGCCAGTTCCCCAGCCAGTAGACGGGGCGCAGCAGCTGGCGCTGCGTCTCTCCCGGTGGGAGCGGCCGGTGCTCCGAGAAGCGGTTCTCCCAGAGCGGGTACACCGTCGAGAGCCACGACAGCACCTCGGCGCGCGCGGCCTTCGACAAGAAGCCGGCGTCATAGTGAAGGCCCGGTGTCCGGGACCGGGCCCTCGAGCGCAGCGGCCAGCGGGAACGCATCGCCGGCGTGCCTTACCACCTCCGACGGGGAGCCGGGGCCCGGCGTGCCCTCCTGCCAGACGACGGGGAGCCAGAGCGAGAGCGTCGGCGCCGCGCCGACCGGCGGCGTCGTGCCCAGGGTGGGACGAGCGCCTGCCCCGGTGTTGGCGCCGGCACACAGCACGGCAGGTGGCGTCTGCGCCGTGACGAGGCAGGCGCGGTCGAGCCCCGCGGCGAGCGTCCACTGCCCAGCGCCTGGCCACGTCACGCCCAGCGGCGCATCGAGCGCTGCCAGTCGGGATGACGGGCCAACGCGCCCTGAGTCGCCTACCAGCGGCCCATCGCGCCCAGGTCGTGCACCGCGCTGAAGCCCTGTCGCCGCAGCGCCGCCTTCGCCATCGCGCTGCGCGTACCCGAGGCGCAGTACAACACCACTGGCCGCTGCTTCTCGCCGAGCCGCTTCACCTGCCCCGCGAGGTCCTGCAGTGGCACGTTGATGGCCCCCGGCAGGTGGCCACCCGAGAACTCCCGCGGGCTGCGCACGTCGACGAGCACCGCGCCGTCCTTCACCAACTGGCGCGCCGCCGCCGAGCTGACCTGGCCGAGCCGCCGGAAGACGAGGAACCCGACCACCAGCCCGACGGGCACCACCCACTGCATCACCGAAGCATCCATGTCGGCCGCTGAGAGCCTCGCCTGGCCCTCCAGGGTTCACCTGCCCCGTGGCGCGCCCGCAAGAGCCCTGCGCCCGACCCCAAACGCCGCGACGGTTTTCCGGTGGATGGCTGCCGCCGGACGGCCGTGGTCTGGTAGCCGAACGCCATGTCGTCGCGCCTCGTCGTCATCGCCGCCCTCGCCGCCCGCGTCGTCTCCGCGGCCGAACCCGTGGCCTTCCCCACCCTCTCTCAAGAAGACCGGCAGCGCCTCGACCAGCGCGCCGTGGTGGTGCGCGACCGGACGCCCACCGACCACCGCGGCATCGGCGTCGAGGCGATGGCGCTCGTCGATGCGGCCCCGAGCGAAGTCTGGCCAGTGGTGCGCGACTGCGAGCACTTCTCGCGCTTCATGCCGAGCACCAGGGCGAGCGCACGCAAAGAGGAGAACGGCGAGTCGCTGTGCTTCGACGAAATCGCCCTGCCCTTCCCACTGCCGAACCTCTGGGCCGACACGCGCTCGACGCTGGTCGAGGCGCCGCAGGGCCACTTCATGCGCGCCTGGTCGCTCGTTCGCGGCACCTACCACCGCGACAACGGCGCCTGGAAGGTGCTCCCCTGGGGCCAGGAGGCGAAGCAGGCGCTCGTCGTGTACGTCATCGACTCGGACCCGTCGATACCGGTGCCCAGCGGCCTCATCCGCGCGGCGCAGACCGGCTCCTTGCCCGACGTCTTCAAAGCCATTCGCAAGCGCGTCGTCGAGCTGCGCGCCGCGCCGGCCACCGCGACAGCCGCCGGGCGGTGACCTTCGCGTCAGGCGCCGGGCTTCCCCAGCATCGGGAAGAGCTCGCCCTTCTGGTGCAACGCCATCATGTCGGTGTACCCGCCGATGGGCGTGCCGCCGATGAAGATTTGCGGCACCGTGCGGCGCCCGCCCGACAGCTCGACCAGCTTCGCCCGCAGCGCGTCATCTCCGGTGACGTCGACGTTGGTGAAGGGCACCTGCTGCGCCTCGAGGAAGCGCTCGGCCTGCCGGCAGTAGGGGCAAGAAATCGTCGTGTAGATGGTCACGTCCTTCATGGCCTTCGAGGTAACGCCAGGCCGGCGCCAATGCACCCGAGAACCACGTCATCGCCGCGGCCCTACCGCGTCGTGGCGCGTCGCAGCAGCGGGTCCGCCGCGAGGGCCCCGGCGTCGGCGACGACAATGGCCTGCGCGGTGGCCCGGCTCAGCGCGATGTGCATGCGCACGCCATAGTGGGTGACGTGGGGGCCGCGGAGCTCCGCCACCACCACGAAGGGGCGCTCGAGGCCCTTGAAGCGCAGGAACGTCTCCATGACGACGTGCTGCCCCGCGTCCGGGGCATCAGCGCGCACGAGGCGGTGGCTCCCGACGCGGTCGAGGGCGAAGAGGGCGCTCTTCGTCTGGCCCGACAGCGACACCACCGCCACGTCCTTCGGCTGGGCGCCGAGGCGGCGCAGCTCGTCGAGCTCGTGTCGCACCCGCTCCACCACCTTGTCGGCGGCCGCCTCGACGACGCGAAGGTGCTCGCTTCCGGGGAGCGCGACGTCGTCGAGCGTCTGGCCCGCGGGCGCCTCGGGGCCCTCGCGGCCGTAGCGCGCCGCGAAGTCCCACAGCGGGGCCGGGCAGCGGTACTGGCGCTTGAGCTTGAGCTGCGCGGCGCCCGCGAAGAGGCCCATCGGCAGCTCGCCGGTGCGCGCCGTCCAGAAAGCCTGGGCGCGGTCGACGAAGGCCCACAGGCCGCGCGGGCCGATGAGCTCGGCCACCAGCTGCCAGTCCGACTCCTCGAAGTCCTGGCCCTCGTCGATGACGATGACGTCAGGGCGCTCGGGCTCGGGGGGCAGCGCGTCGCAGGCCGCCTGCAGCGAGACCTGGCGCCAGAACTCCGAGGTGCGCGACAGCGGCAACAGGCCCGCCTGCGCCACCAGGTCCAGGGCGTACTGGCGAATGCTCGAGGCCCGGGGGCGGCCGGGCGACGGCGACTCGGCGGCGAACTGCGCCTCGACGGCCGTCGCCAGCGCGTCGGTGAAGGACAGGTAGCGCACCCGCTGGCCGGCGCGGGCGCGGCGGCGGCAGAGCTCGGTCGCCAGCAGCGTCTTGCCGGTGCCGGCTCCGCCGGTGACGAGCGCGCGCGGGTTGTCCTCGGCGGCGTCGAGCGTCCCGAGCTGTTCGGCGTCGAGCGCGCTGCGGGCCTCGGTGGCGGCGACGAGCCGGTCGCGCAGCGAGACACGCGGCACCCACGTCTCACCCCACAGCCCGTGCACCACCTCGAGCCAGCGGTTGGAGCGCGGCGGCGCGCGCGGGCCCGTCGCCGCGGCGAGCACCGACGGGAGCGCCTGGGCGAGGTGCGCCAGGTCGCGCCCCCCGAGGACGAGGCCCTCGAGGTCTGCCGAGGTGGGCCCCTCCGTGAACTCGCAGTCGGGGAAGCAGCAGGCGACGCCGAAGGGCGGCACCTCGGCGCCGCGGCGCTTCATGGCCTCGGTCAGCCTGCGCACGAAGCCCTGCGCCTGGTCGCGCGGCGGCGTGGCGAGGGCCCGGCCGTTCTGCAGCCAGCGGCCCCCGCGCAGCTCGAGCTGCCCGCCCTTCACCTCGAGCACCAGCAGCCCTCCGGGCCCGGCGACGACGAAGTCGCCTTCACCCTCCCACCCCGATGGGGTGCGCAGCCGCAGCGAGTGCCACGCCGTCCACCCCGGCAGGGCCGTGCGCGCCAGCGCCGCGTACACGGCCGCTTCTGCCTTCGAAGACGTCGGGCGCGGCGCGTCGTGCGGGAAGAGGCGCATGCGCCGCGCAGTCTAGGGCTTGCGGCGCGGGGGACGGCGCGGGCTTCGGTGCCGTGCCGCGACACCTCGCCTGCTAGCGATGCAGCCCCACCAGCACCAGCAGGCCCCCGCACGCGACGAGGAGCGCCCCGGCCGCCCGCCGCCAGCCGACCGTCTCGCGCAGGAGGCCGCGCGCCACCAGGACGCCGAAGACGACGCTCGTCTCGCGCAGCGCCGAGGCGACCCCGACGGGGAGCAGCCGAAGCGCCACGAGGGCTGCCCCGTAGGTAAGCAGTGACGCCAGGCCGGCGATGGTGCCGCTGCGCCCCTCGTGTCTGACCAGGGAGACGATGCGTCGCCCGCGCGTCAGCAGCGCCAGCGAGGACATGACGACGCCGTCACAGACGAAGAACCAGGCGATGAACGTCATGGGCGCAGGGGCGAGGCGAACACCCTGGGCGTCGACCCACGTATAGGCCGCCGTGAGGAGCCCCGCCGTGACGGCCGCGACGACGCCGGCCGGGCGCAGGCGGGCACCCGCGACGAGGCACACGAAGCCCGACGTCGTGACGCCAACCCCGAGGGCAGACGTGCCAGAGAGCTGCTCGCCCAGGAGCCACGCGCCGAGGACGGTGGTCGCGAGCGGGGCAACGCCGCGCGCGAGCGGGTACGCGGTCGAGAAGTCGGCCGCCTCGTACGCCCGGATGAGGACGAGTTGATACAGCGCGTGCAGCCCGGCCGAGGCCGCCAACCACCCGGTGATGCCCTCGGGCGACGGAGCGACCCAGGCCACCGGAGCCATGACCACGAGCCCGACGAACCCGATGAGGCCACGGACGACGAGCTTGTCGCGCCCCGACTTCAACAGCGCGTGCGCCACGGCCTGCGTCGCCGCCGACAAGAGCGCGCTGATGGCGCCGAGCACCAGCAAGGGAGGGTCCATCTCCGGACGGAGGCTGCCGCAGCCCCCGGACCCGCGTGTACCGCTTTCTGCGCGGGCATCACCTCGGTTTCCGACCGCCCCCCCCATGAACCGAACGCTGGTGGTCACGGGCCCGGGCGTCACGCCCTTCAAGCGCTGGGCCGCCCATGTCCTGCGTGAGCGCCACCTGCAGAGGAGGGCCAGAGACTTCCGGCGCCTGAGTCGTCCTCGAGGGCGTTGCCGCGAGGGTGAGGTGGCGTCAGCGAGGGAGGAAACGGCGGCAGTGGGCAGACAGGGGCACCGCCCGCGATGGCCAGTGACGCGAGAGGGTGTCCGTCAGCCAGCCAGCGGGAGGGCGGGCCGCCCCGAGGCGGAAGGGTGTGCCGCCGAGAGGAGTTGGACCCAGGGCGCACACTCGCAGGGAAGGGCCTGTCAGGGGTGAGGAGGAGACGCCTGTGGGGTGGAGACGGCGGGGGCGCGGCAGCCAGAGACGTCGGTGCTGCTGGGGGCCTTCCGGCGCGGGTGGCCTTTCGTTTGCGAGACGGTGCCGGCGCGGGTGAAGCGCGAGGCCGAAGCCTTCCTGCGCTGCGGCGACGTGCGGTACGGCTTCGTGGAGGTGTCCTGCGAGGACTGC
>JADCJJ010000542.1 GCA_020247085.1 Myxococcaceae bacterium
TCGCTTCGTCACCGACCCGAAAAAGGTCCAGGGCGGCATCAAGCAGCTCGCCCCCGACGTCCTGCTCGTCTTTGGTGAACTTGCGAGCGACTTCGTCATCCAGGCCCTCGACGCCGTGGCCGCCGACGTGGCGAGCGCGTCGCTGCCCGTCGTCGTCGTCGCCCGCGACACCAGCGACGCGCCCTTCGTCTCGGGCCTGCGCACGGGCGTCGTCGCGCTCTTCCCGGCGCCGTTCGACCCGGCGAACGCGGTGGCGTTGAAGGGGTTGTTCGACGAGCTGCCCTCGCGGCCGGGCATGGTGAAGGGCCAGGGCGACACGAAGCTGCTCGGCCGCCTCGTCGACCACGTCCGCCGTACGCGTCGGGCCGGGGCGCTGACCGTCGAGCCACGCACGCCAACCGAAGGCGTCGCCGTCTTCAGCCGCGGCAAGCTCGAGCGCGCCTTCTTCCTCGGCGCCGTCGGCCCGTCAGCGCTCGACGCCATGGTGCACCTGCCGAAGGCGAACTGGACCTTCAGCGAGGTCGCCGGCAAGCCCGGTGATGGCGCCGGCGTGGTGATCGAGGTTGGAGACACACGGCCCGGCGAGGACGAGGTGCTCACTGGCGAGGTGGTCGAAGAAGAGCCCGCCGCCTTCGAAGTGCCGGTGCCCCGCGCATCTGCGCCCGGCGCCGCGCCGCTCCCCGAGGCCGACGTGGCCCCCGAGCCCGAGCTCCCGCCCGGCGTGCAGCCCATTCAGATGCTGCTCGTCGACGACGACAAGGCGATCCTGCACATGTTCAGGACGCTCTTCACCAAGCACGGGTTCAAGGTGTCGACCGCCGAAGACGGCCAGGCCGGCGCCGAGGTGGCGCTGTCGAAGAACTTCGACGTGGTGCTCGCCGACCTCAACATGCCCCACCTCGACGGGTGGGGCCTGCTGCGCCTCTTGCGCGAAGACTACCGGACGCGGGAGCTGCCCGTGGCCTTCATCTCGGCCCACGACGACTACCGCGAATCGCTCAAGGCCCTCGACGCCGGCGCCCAGGCCTACCTCTCAAAGGGCACCCGCCTCGACGCGCTGATGATTCAGGTGAAGAAGTTGCTCGAGCCACGACAGAACGCGCTGCGGCTGCTCGCCTCGGGAGAGCTCTTCACGCTCCCCGTCGCGCCGGTCGGCCCCCAATGGCTGCTGCTGCGCATGTCCGAGCTCCACGCCTCAGGACGCCTGGACGCGCGCGACGGCTGGGCCCACTACGCGCTCTTCTTCACCGAGGGCCGGTGCACCCACGCCTCGGCTCAGGCCGGCAAGTTCACCGCCGAGGGAGAGCGGGCCTTCAACGCCTTCATCGCCAGCAAGTCTGCCGAGGCCACCTGGACGCCGGGCAACGGGGCCGCCCACGAGAACCTCTTCCTCGACACCGCCGTGCTCACCGAGCGCGCCAGCGTTACCTTGAACGAGAACGAACGCCGGGTGCGCGAGAGCCTGCTGGTGACCGCCACGCAGATCGAGGTCAACCCTGACCTCTACGCCGTCTACCGGCAGGTCGGCCCCAAGCAGTGGCTCGAGGCCGCCCGTCTCATCTGCGAGGAGCACCTGCCCCCGCGCGAGATCATCGCCCGCCTCGAGGTGAGCCCCATCGACGTCGAAGAGACGATGAAGGACCTCACCCGCCGCAGCGTCGTGACGCTGCGAACCAGCTGAAGCACCCTGGGCGCGGCCCCGAGAGGCGCGCCCAAAAAAACGAACCGCGCGCGGCCCTCTCTGGTCCGGGCGCGGTCGACTCCATCGTCCCTGAGGCGGGCCCCCGGCTCAGACGAGCCGGCGCTGCGTCGCGAACGACTCGATGCCCATCTGCGGCCCCGACGGGAGCGCGTACAGCGGGCACTTGATGCAGGTGAAGCTCTGCCAGCCACGACGGACCGCCTCGTCGAGGCAGTTGTCGTAGTGCGAGCAGTTGAGGTTGCGGTGCTGCTCGACACCGAGGCGCTTAGGCCCGGCTTCAGGGTTGATGCTCTGCGGAAGTTCGGTCGGACACGGCTTCATGTAGGTTCGGCCTCCCTGGAAGATTCCCCCAGAACTGCAGACGCGAAAGCTGCAATGACGTTCTCTCGTTCGATACCCTGCGATGTTGCCCGTCGTGAATCCTGCCGAGTCTGGCTCCGTGAGAGGCACATGCCTCGAACGGCCCCTGGTGCTCCTGGGTGCGCCGCGCCGAGTAAGCCCCCCAGGAGGTGGGCCTACGCGGCGAGGACGGAATCAACCTCGGCCTCACTCCGTTTCCTGCTGTGCACTGCGGCGATGCTTCAGCGGCGAGGCATGTACGGCAATTGTGAAACGATTGTCAAACCGAGCCCCGGCTGGGTGTGCGGGTGGCTCGCCCTGTGCCTGACCGCGTCGTCGGCCGCGGCGCAGTCGCCCGCGCTGCTCGACGCCGTGCGCGTGCACGCTCCCGGCCTCGCGGCGCGCGCGAAGGCCGAGCTCGACGCCTGCCAGCGCCCCTGCCCCGAGCGGGCGCGGCTGTCACTGCTGACGGGGGTGCTGACGCTCTCCGAGGGCGACGCCGGCGCCGCCGTGGCCCAACTGACATCGGTGCCCGCGCCGGCCCTGCTCGCCTCCTTCCACGGCTGGTACCTCGGCGTGGCCCAGATCTACGCCGGCCAGAAGCGGCAAGCGCAGGCGACGCTCAAGAGGGCCAGGAAGGCCGCGCCGCGCTGGCTCGCGCAGCGCATCGAGGTGCGGCTGGCAGAGCTCGACCTCGACCTCGGCCAGGCCTCGAGCGCCAGGCCGGTGCTCGAGCAGCGCGCGAGCGAGAGCCCGACCGCAGAGGCGCTGCTGTCGCGGGCCTATGCCAGGCTGGCGACGGGCGCCGGGGGCGAGGCGGCGCAAGACCTGCGCGCCATCGTGCTGCGGTTCCCCACGCACCCGCACGCCGTCCAGGCGATGCGCCTGCTGTCGGTTGAGCGGGAGCCCACCTTCACCTTCGAGGAGCAGCTCCAGCGCGCGCAGGCGCTGGCGGCGCAGGGCGCCCCGAGCGAGGCGCTCGCCCAGCTCGACGCTATCCCCCCGCCGACGGGCAAGGACGCGCGCGGGGCCGTCGCCCGGGTGGCGCTCGCGCGCGCCCAGGCGCTCCTGGCGAAGGGGCGCGACGCCGACGCCTCGGCCCAGCTCGACCTGGCCATCGAGCAGGGACGGCCATCGACTGCGTCCGAAGCGATGATGCTGAAGGCGCGGCGCCTCATGCGCGCCCAGGAGCACGAGAAGGCGCGCGCGACCCTGCTCGCGCTCTCCGCGGCGTACCCCGACGCCGGCACCGCCGACGACGCCGCCTACCTGTCGGGCTGGCTGTCGCTCGCCGATGGCCGCGCGGCGCAGGCCGTCGCTGACTTCGACGCCTTCGAGGCCCGGTACCCGAACTCGAAGAAGCGCGACGAGGGGCGCTGGTTTCGCGCGTGGGCCCTGTTCCGTCAGGGCCGCCTCGCCGAGGCCCGCGATGGGCTCTCCGCGCTCATCGACACGTTCCCCCGCTCGTCGCTCGTGCCGCAGGCGCGCTACTGGAGCACCCGCTTCGCCCAGCTCGGGCGCCTGGGGCAGCGGAGCGACACGTCGGCAGCCGGCGACGGCGGCCTCATCACCGCCACGCGCGCGACAACGGACGGCGGAGTGGCCATCGAGCTCGCGTCGGAGTACCGCGACGTGGCGCTCGCGTTCCCCGGAACGCTGTACAGCCTGCTCGCGGCGGAGCGCATGCGGGAGCTCGGCGCCGAGGCGCCACGGCTGTTCACCGAGCCGCCCCGACCGCTGGCCCCGGCGCCGACGCCGGCCCTCGCGCTGGCGACCGAGCTCGCCCGCGCCGGCCTCTTCAAGGACGCCGCCGAAGAGGTGAGCCGCGTCGTCGGCACGGTGACGACGGCCGACGGCGCCATGGCGCTCGGCCACGCGCTGCAGCACCTCGGGGAGTTCGGCGCGGCGCACGGCCTTGCGGCCCGCTGGCTCTGGGGGCAGGTGTACACCGCGCGCAGGCCCGAGGCGCTCGCCCTCATGTACCCGCGGGCCTACCGCGCCGTCGTCGAGGTGCAGGCCGCAGAGGTGGGCCTCGACCCCTTCCTCGCGTGGGCCATCATGCGACGCGAGAGCGGCTTCCGCCCCGACGTCGTCTCGAGCGCCGACGCGCGCGGCCTCATGCAGATCATCCCGCCGACGGCGCGACAGATTGCACAGGAGCTCCGCCGGCCCACCCCGGCACCCGACGAGCTCTACTCGCCCGAGCTCAACGTGCGTCTGGGCATCTGGTACCTGGCGGCCCTCCTCGAGCGCATGGGCCACCCGGCTCTCTGCGCGGCCTCGTACAACGCCGGCCCATCGGCGGTGTCCCGGTGGACGACCCAGCGTGGCGCGCTGCCGCTCGACGAGTTCATCGAGGAGATTCCCTTCAAGGAGACGCGCGGGTACGTGAAGCAGGTGCTGGCCGACGCTCACCTGTACCGGGCGCTCTACGGCGGCGCGCCAGCGCCGCTAGCTCTCACCCTGCCAACCCCTCGGAGCTCGGGTGTGGCGTTCTGACGCGCGTCCGGACCGAGGGCCGGCGTGAGGTGCCCTGTCGGCGCTTCGTGGTCCAACCTGAGCTCGCAGACCATCGGCGCGCCGGGGCCGTGGTCGCCGGCGCCGGTTCGGGCTCCCACCTGCCTGCCGTCGGCGCGCCGGGGCTGTGGTGGTCGGCGCCGGCTGGGGCTCCCTCGCGCCTGCCGTCGGCGCGCAGAGACCGAGGGCCTCGCCGCCGCTCTTCGGTCCCGCCCGACCGCCGTCAGCGCGCCGGAGCGGAGGTGCTTCCGAAGCTGCTCGGCGCCCCGGGGTGCTCCGCCCCCGTCCTGAGTGCAGTCCGCGCCAGGGCGCTGGCGCCGGGCGCGCATCAGAAGTTCCAACCTCGGCAGCCGTGCCGTCACGGCGCCGCGACCACAGCTCCCGCCGCCGTGCACAACGCCCTTCGGAGGTACGGCCGCGTCTCGCGTCTCATCAGCGCGCGCCTGTGGTCTTCAGTCCAGCGGCGACTCGGGCCACCTTCGACAGGGCCCGCAGCGACGGGCGCGAGGTGACTCGGCGTTCGTGCATCATTCGGGCTCCCGCGCGGAAGCGCGTCGGCGACAGCCCCAGCCCCTCGCCCCCCCAGCACCAGCGCGACGACGAACGCCTCACCCTCGGGGCCCACCGCCGCGAACTGCTTCCCGCGCCGAAAGCCGACGTACGTCTCGCACACGACGCGCTCGACACCAGGCGCCGCGTGACGACGCACCGCCTCGTTCCCGTCGAAGCGCGGCCTCGCTGCCGCAGCGACCGGCCGGGCAAGGAGCACGTCCGCCCTCGCAGAGACGGCCCCGTCGCCGAGGACGTGCGAGGCGACGAGGTGGGCGGTGACACGCCCGAAGGCGTGCGTCTGCTTCAACCAGCGCATGAGTTCAGGGCGTGCCGCGATGCGCGCTCCGCGCACGAAGTGGCCCCCGTCTGCCAGCCCGCGGCCCGTCTTCTGCCCGGGCTTCGCGACGACAGCCTGGTACATTTCTTTCGGAGACAGCGCCGTGAACTCTCTCGCTCGGGAACCGTGACGGCTCTCCATCATCGAGGGCCTCGACCCGTCACCATCGAACGTACAGGAGCGTCCGTGGGAGGGACGTGGGCGGCCGCTCGGGCCGCCCGGTGGCGCCGCAAAGGAGTGGCGCCGGTGGGGCTTCTCGAGGTCCCGCCCGCTGCCACGGAGCTGGCCGGGCGCCGCCCTCCCCCTCTCCTTCGCCCCGATGCGCAGGTCACGACACGACGACGTCGCCGCCCGGGCTGCACCGCACCACGGAGGCCGCGCCGTGGCCCTCGAGCACCGCGGCGACGCGGGCCTCGTCCCGAGCTGACGTCAACAGCACCGGGTTGGGGCCGGCGTCGAGCGTGAACCAGACCCCGACGCCCTGCTTGCGCAGGCGCCCGCAGGCCTGCATCACCGACAGCGTCTCGGGCTTGAGGTAGCAGAGCGGCGGCCTGGCGGCGAAGGCCGTGGCGTGCATGCGCCAGGCGTTCCGCTCCGAGAGTTCACCCACGGCCTCGAGGTCACGCCGCCGGATGAGCGGGACGAGGCGCTTTACCTCGACCTCCGCGTCCTTCGCCCAGGCCGGGTAGTACGGCGACGTCGCGACGGTGTTCCGCATGCCGTCGCGCGACTTCACCTCTTTCTCCTCGCGGCTCACCATGCCGACGAGCAGCCGCAGGTCGGGCCAGTGCCCGGCGTCGAAGAGCTGCTCGCCGTACGAGTCACGCCCGTCAGCCCGTGCGCCCCGGTTCCAGCGCACGAAGCCGCCCTGCACGCTCCTGCACGCCGAGCCGCTGCCCTGACGCGCCAGCACCGACTCGGCCCGCACGTCGCGCGGAAGGCCTGCCGCCACCCGCGCCGCCACCGCGAGCGCCGCGAAGGCCGCCGCGCTCGAGGCGAGCCCCGCCGCTGCGGGGAAGTCTCCCGCCGACGTCACGTGCGCCAGCCCCGGCGCCCGCCGCCCCGCCGCCCTTGCCTCACGGCGCACCAGCTTGAGCACCGAGACGACGCGCGCCCGTTCTCCATCCCGCGCGAGCGTGCCGTTGATCTGCACCACGTCGTCACCGCGCTGGGCGTGAAACTCGACCGTCGTCGTCACCGACAGCGGGCCGAGCGTCACCGACAGGCTCGACTGGTGCGGCAGAATCAGCCGCTCGTCGCGCTTCCCCCAGTACTTCACCAACGCGATGTTCGGATGGGCCCTGGCCGTCGCCTTCATGTCATTCCCTCAGAGGGCGCGCGGCCCCGCCAACTGGCTCACGAAGCAGGTGACGCCCTCGCCCATCAGCCGCGCGACGACAGGCTCGGGCTCGCGGAACAGGCCCAGCACCGCGCCTCCGTCGCCACCGGCGCCCGTCAGCTTGGCGCCCAGCGCCCCGCTGCGCCGCAGCCGGTTCACCATCGCCTCGAGCCCCTCGCTCGAGAGCCCGACGGCGTTGAGCAACCCCTGGTTCACGTTCATCAGATCGCCCAGCGCCTCGAGATCGCCGGCCCTGACGGCCTGCGCGCCCTCGGTCGCCACGCGGCCGATCTCGCGGAACAGCCGCCCGTAGCGTGCTGGCCACCGCTCCCGGCGCTCGCGCAGCGCGGCGACGGTCGTCTTGGTGGGCGGGCGCTCCCCGACGATGGCCACCAGCACCCGCACGGGCACCGGACTCCGCACCACCCGCACCACGTCCCGCCGGAAGAGGATCATCTCGCCCCTCGCCGAGGTCGTGTGATCGACCCCCGACGGCGTGCCGTGGAACTCTTTCTCGAGCTCGAGCGCGACCCGCTCGAGCGCCCCCGGGGCTGCTGCTCGCCCCGTCTTCGCCTCGAGCAGCACCCGGCTCACCGCCACCGACAGCGCGCCGGAGCTGCCCAGCCCCATCGACAGCGGCAGGTCGGACTCGAGCGTCACCATCACCTTCGGATGACCGGTGGCCTTCGCGGCCCTGGCGAAGGCGCGCTCGAGCGAACGCCGGTGGGGCGCGCTGATGCCCGACGGCAGCTCGACGGAGCACGCCCGGGCCGGGATGCCGAAGGCCCGAACGCCCCGCGAGATGGGCGCGGCGAGCGCCGGCTGCCCGTAGACGACCCCGTGCTCACCGAGGAGAATCACCTTCCCCGGTCCGAAGGCGCTGAAGTGGAGGCTCACGGCCCGGCCGCCTACCCGGCCTCGGTCGCTGCGTCACGCATCAGGTTGGCGAGGATCTCTTTCGCCTTCTCGACCTTCACCTGCCCGGTCTTCACCAGCGCGTTCGTCACCTGCTCGATCCAGTGCCCGCGGGCGCCCGCCGTGACCGCGACGCAGCGCGCGTGCATCGCCATGTGCCCCTTCTGGATGCCGACCGAACCCAGCGCCCGCACCGCGGCGAAGTTCTGCGCCAGCCCCACCGAGGCCATCACCATCGACAGCTCGCGGGCGCTCGTGGTGCGCAGCAGCTTCAGCGCCGCCTGCACCTGCGGGTGAATCTTGATCGGTCCGCCGACGGTGCCCAGCGCCAGGGGCAGCTCGATGCGGCCGACGAGGTGCGCCTCTTCGAGCGTCCACGTCGACAGCGGGCGGTACTGGCCGTCGCGCGAGGCGAAGGCGTGCGCCCCCGCCTCGATGGCCCGCCAGTCCTGCCCGGCGGCGATGGCCATGGCGTCGATGCCGTTCATGATGCCCTTGTTGTGCGTCGCCGCCCGGTAGGGGTCGGCCACGGCGAAGCGGCTCGCCTGCACGATGCCCTCGGCGATGGCCTCGCCCGACATGTCGAAGTCCGCCAGCGACGTGACGGGGATGCGCACCATCGAGCGCGCCAACCGGCGGTCCGAAAGGTTCGAGAGGATGCGCAGGTACACCTTGCCGCCCGTCACCTGCTCGACGAGCGGCGCGATACCCTCGGCCATCGTGTTGATGAGGTTGGCGCCCATCGCCTCCTGGGTGTCGATGAGCAGGTGCAGCACCAGCAGCGGCTCGCCGCGCGGGCCCTCGGGCGCCGGCAGCACGCGCACCTCGACGTCGCGCGCCCCCCCGCCGCGAGCGACGAGCGTCGGGTGGAAGCTGTTGGCCAGCGCCAGGAGTTGCTCCTTGTGCGCCAGCAGCTTGTTCGACGCCTCGGTCGCGTCGCCGTACCCCGTCACCTGCACCTGGCCGATCATGATCGGGTCGTCGGCCTCGGCGATGAAGCCCCCGCCCTCGCGGGCGATGCGCGCCGCGAAGCTGACCGCGGCGATGACCGACGGCTCCTCGACGACCATCGGCACCACGTAGTCGCGGCCGTTCACCAGCAGGTTGAGCCCGAGGCCGAGCGGCAGCGTGAAGACGCCGATGGCGTTCTCGATCATCGTGTTGGCGAGGTCGGTCGTCAGCCCCAGCCCCCCGGCCATCGCCTCGGTGTCGTCGCCAGACAGCTTGAACATGCGCGACACCGTGCCCAGGCGCTCCCCGACGGGCAGCTTGTGGAACCCGCTCAACCTCGACGTGACGCCTTCAGACCTGGTGTCCTCCTTCTTCACAGCGATGCCAGCCAGTCCCGCAGCGCGCCGGTGACGACGCGGGGCTTTTGCTTGAGCTCGGCCGGGGTGCGGCTGCCCGTGAGCATGAGGGCCTGCGTGAGGGCCCTGACGATGGTGGTCAACACCTCGTGGACCTTCGGCGCGCCACCCTCCTGATGCGCCCGAAACACCGGCAGCGCCAGCCCGCCGAGGTCGGCGCCGAGGGCGAGGGCCTTGGCGACGTCGAGCCCCGTGCGCATGCCGCCAGCGGCGACGAGCGAGACGCCGGGGCCGACCGCCCGCCGGACCGCCCCGACGGCCGCCGCGGTGGGAATGCCCCAGCCCGAGAACTGCGCGCCGACCTCGCGGGCGCTCCCCTCGGCGCGGAGCTGCTCGACGCGCACCCAGCTCGTCCCGCCCAGGCCCGACACGTCGAGCGTCTGCACGCCGAGGTCGACGAGGCGCCGCGCCACCTGGGGCGACAGCCCGCAGCCCGTCTCCTTGACCAGCAGGCGGTCGCCGCCGAGCGCCTTCACCAGCGCCCCGATGAGTTCGTAACCACCGCGGAAGTCGCGGTCGCCCTCGGGCTGCGTCAGCTCCTGGCCGGGGTTCAGGTGCACCGCCATGGCGTCGGCGCCGATGCCGTCCTGGAGCCGCCGCACGCCGTCCACCCCGAGGCGTACGGCCTGCACCAGCCCGATGTTTCCGATGAGCACCGCCGTCGGCGCCACGTCGCGCACCGCGAAGGTGCGGGCCAGCTCGGGGCGCTCGGCCATCGCGCGCTGGCTGCCCACCCCGAAGGCGAGGCCCAGGGCCTCGGCCACCTGCGCGACGTCACGGTTGACCTGCATCGCGCGCTCGGTGCCGCCGGTCATCCCCGTCACCAGCAGGGGCGCCCGAAGCCGCTTGCCGAACAGCGGCGTCGACAGGTCGAGCTCGTCGGCCGCCAGCTCCGGCATGGCGCAGTGCACCAGGGACAGCTGGTCGAAGAGGGTCGAGTTCTCGACCGGCGCCACCTCTTCCTGCGCGCACAGGTCCAGGTGCGCGTCTTTTCGGCGGGCGGTGGCGTCGTCGACCGACATGTCGAGGGGCGGCGTAACAGACATCAGGCGCTCGGGTAACCCACGAAACCGTTTGATCTCACTCTAGTTGTCACTGAACGGTCATGTGAGTAACGCAGACGGTCGAGGCGCGCCCGTCTGCAGCGCCGGTGGCGGCGGCGACGGCGCGGGCGTACGAGGCGCCCCATGCAACCGGTGTGTGTGTTCCTGCAACGAGGTGAGTATGAGGCGGTGCATCAGGGCTTGTCGATCGCTGCGGCGGCGGTGGCGATGGGGCGGCGCGTCGAGCTCTACTTCTTCTGGTTCGCGCTCGAGCGGCTCGTGCGGGGGCGGCTCGACGAGCCCGACCTCGAGCTCCGAGACGACGTCAACTCGACGATGGAGCTGCGCCAGGTGCCCACCTGCCGGCAGCTGCTCGACGTGGTGCGCGACTCGGGCCAGGCGACGCTCCTCGCCTGCTCCGGGTCGATGGCCTCGCTGGGGCTCACGCCGCCCGACGTGGAGCCGAAGGTCGACGGGCTCGTCGGGTGGACGTCGATTCTCGCGCGAACGCAGGGCGTCACCGATCGCTTCTTCACCTGACGCCGGGGTCGGCTACACGGCCGGCCCATGACGTCCAAGACCATCGAGTCGCTGCTCGCGCACAACCGGGCCTGGGCCGATCGGCGCGTCGCCGAAGACCCTCAGTTCTTCCGGCGCCTCTCGGCGTTGCAGGCGCCGAAGTTTCTGTGGATCGGTTGCAGCGACAGCCGGGTGCCGGCGAACGAGATCACCGGCACCGCGCCGGGCGAGATCTTCGTGCACCGAAACGTGGCCAACCTCGTCGTGCACACCGACATCAACCTGCTGTCGGTGCTCGAGTACGCTGTGACCCAGCTGAAGGTCGAGCACGTCATCGTCTGCGGCCACTACGGCTGCGGCGGCGTGCTGGCGGCGATGCGGCGGACCTCGTTCGGCGTGCTCAACAAGTGGCTGCGCAACATCAAGGACGTCTACCGGCTGCACGAGCCGGCGCTGGCCCAGTGCGAAGACGAGGCCGCGCGCGCGCGCCTGCTGGTCGAGCTCAACGTTCGCGAGCAGGTGCTGAACCTGGCGAAGACCTCGATTCTGCAGAAGGCGTGGAAGTACGAGCACCGACCGGTCCTGCACGGGTGGGTGTACGGCCTGGAAGACGGGCTGCTCAAGCCGCTCATCGACATGCAGCCGGGCCACGACCTGCACCCGCTCTACCGCTACGAGGATCTCTGACGGCGGAGCGGGCACTCGAGCACCGGGCGGGTTGACGGCCCGGGCAGGCTCGTGAAGCTACGCTAACAGCCCGTTGAAGAAGAGGCCGCAGCCATCGTGTCCGCGGATGACTGGCTGGATAGCGCAGGACCTTCCGAGGCCCTGGGCGCGGTGAGAAGTTCGAACGCCAGCAGAAACTGCTCCCA
>JADCJJ010000543.1 GCA_020247085.1 Myxococcaceae bacterium
CCGGCGCTGCAGGAGCGCCTCGAGGCCTTCTGCAAGCTGCTCCCACCCTTGACGAAGGGCCAGACGCTCACCATCACGTACGTCCCGGGCAAGGGCACGGCCATCTCGGGCATCGGCGGTGCTGCCCCCATCGTCGGCAAGGACTTCGCCGACGCCCTCTTCGCGGTGTGGATCGGCAAGGTGCCCGCCGACGACGGCCTGAAGAAGGGCCTGCTCGGCGCCTCGTAGACGGCTCCGGCCCCTCGCGGCGGCGCGGCGACAGATCGTCTGACGGGGTCGCCCGTTGAAGGCCCGGTAGACCCCGCTGTCCCGGAGCCAAACCCCATGCCTCGCCTCTCCCTGCTCGCCGCGTCCTGCGCGGCGCTCCTGGCCTTCCCATGCCTCGCGACCGAGGCCTCGCCCGGGCCACGCGAGCCGAAGATTCAGCTCGCCATCCTCATCGACACCTCGGGGTCGATGGACGGCCTCATCAACCAGACGCGCGAGCAGCTGTGGAAGATCGTCAACACCTTCGCGGCGGCGAAGCGCGACGGCAAGCGCGCGAAGCTCGAGCTGGCGCTCTACCAGTATGGCAACGACGGCCTCTCGGCCTCGAGCCACTTCGTGAAGAAGATGTCGGGGCTCACCTCGAACCTCGACCAGGTGTCGGAGCAGCTCTTCGCGCTGCGCACCAACGGTGGCGAGGAGTGGTGCGGCGCCGTCGTGCAGCACGCCCTGCAGGAGCTCGAGTGGAGCCGCCACCCGGGGGATCTCAAGCTCATCTACGTCGCCGGCAACGAGCCCTTCGACCAGGGGCCCATCGACTACCGGGGCGTGGTGAAGCAGGCCATCGCGCGGGGCATCGTGGTGAACACCATTCACGCCGGAGACGAGGCCGCGGGCATCGCCGGCCATTGGCGGGACGCGGCGGCGCTCGCCGACGGCTCCTTCCTCACCATCGACCAGGACCGGGCCGTGGCCCGCGTCGACGCCCCGCAAGACGCCGAGCTGGCGAGGCTCAACGAGCAGCTGAACCAGACGTACGTCGCCTACGGCAGGCTCGGGGTGCAGGCCGCCGCCCGCCAGGTGGCGCAGGACGCCAACGCCCGCGGCATGTCGGCCGCCTCGGTCGCCAGCCGCACCGCGGCGAAGGTCTCGGGCGCCTACCGCAACGAAGACTGGGACCTCGTCGACGCGCAGGCCCGGGGCCAGAAGGCCTCGGCGATGCCCACCGAGGCGCTCCCCGAGCCGCTGCGGGCGATGGCTCCGGCCGACCGCGACGCCTTCATCCAGACGAAGGCGAAGGAGCGCGAGGCGCTGGCCGCGAAGATCTCGGCCCTGGCGAAGGAGCGCGACGCCTGGGTCGCCGCGGAGCTGAAGAAGCAGGCCTCGTCTGGGGGCAAGGCGATGGACGACGCGCTGCTCGAGTCAGCCACCGAGAAGGCGAAGGCGGCGAACTTCTCGTTCTGAGGCGCCACGGCTGCCCCTCGCCTCGGGCAGGGCGGCGTGGGCCATTCGCGGGTAGAGAGGGGCCGATGAACGCTCCGCTGCCCCGCCTCACCCAGCTGTCGAACTGCGCCGGCTGCGCCGCCAAGCTGCGCCCGGACCTGCTGCAGAAGGTGCTGCGGGGGCTCGCCTCGGGCCCGCGCCCGAAGGATGCCCTCGTCGGCTTCGAGACGAGCGACGACGCCGCGGTGTACCGCCTGCGCCCGGACCTCGCGGTGGTCGAGACGGTCGACTTCTTCCCGCCAGTGCTCGATGACCCGTACGCCTACGGGCAGATCGCCGCCGCGAACGCGATGAGCGACATCTGGGCCATGGGGGCGAAGGCCCTCTTCGCGCTCAACCTCGTCGCGTTTCCGAAGGAGCTGCCGACGTCGATGCTCCGCGCGCTCCTCGCCGGCGGCGCCTCGAAGGCGAAGGAGGCGGGCATTCCGATTCTGGGCGGGCACTCGGTACAGTCACCCGAGCCCAAGTACGGCATGGCCGTCACCGGCGTCGTTCACCCGAAGAAGGTGCTGACGAACGCCGGCGGCCGGGCCGGAGACGTGCTGCTGCTCACGAAGCCCATCGGCACCGGCATCGCCACCACCGCCCTCAAGCGCGGCCTCGCTTCGAAGGCCCTGGTGCGCCGGGTGACGGCGCAGATGGCGACGCTGAACCAGGCCGCCGGTGAGGTGTTCGCGAGCGGGCGCTTCCGCGTCCACGCGCTCACCGACGTGACGGGCTTCGGCCTGCTGGGGCATGGGCTCGAGGTCGCGCTCGGCGGCAGGCTGCGCGCTGTCGTCGAGCTCGAGCGCGTGCCGCTGCTGCCGGAGGTCGCCGCGCTCGCCGAGCAGGGCGTCGTGCCCGGCGGGACGAAGACGAACCTCGCGCACGCCTCGAAGAAGGTGCGCTTCCCCACGGGGCTCCCCGAGGCGGTGAAGCACGTGCTCGCCGATGCGCAGACCAACGGCGGGCTGCTCGCCGCCGTGCCGGAGCGCGACGCGCCGAAGGCCCTGCGCGCCCTCGAGGCCCGTGGCGTCGAGGCCTGGCTCGTTGGCTGGCTCGAGGCCGGGCGGCCGGGCCTCACCGTCCGGTGAGGGGCGTTGACACGGCGCGGCCGCGCTCTACCTCAAGGGCATGTTTCGCTGCGGGTCGTGTGGTGCGTTCAACCGGGTCGCGAGGGGGGCGCAGGGCGTGCCCACGTGCGGCCGCTGCCGTGAAGACCTCGACGTCAGCGGAGTGCCGCAGGCCGTCGACGCGAGCGGCTTCGCCCGCGCCGTCGCGAGCTCGCCCGTGCCCGTGCTGGTGGACTTCTGGGCGCCCTGGTGCGGCCCCTGCCGGACAGCCGCGCCGCTGCTCGAGCAGCTCGGGCGTGAGCAGGCCGGGCGCGTCGTCGTGCTCAAGGTGAACACCGACGAGCACCCGCAGCCCTCGGCGCAGCTGGGCGTTCGCGGCATCCCCACCTTCGTCGTCTTCAAGGGGGGCGCCGAGGTGGCGCGCCAGGCCGGCGTGCTGCCGCTCGAGCCCTTCCGTCGCTGGCTCGCCGTCCACGCCGCGTGAGCGCCGTCAGGCCGCCTTCACGGGCGCGCTGCGCGGCCGCAGCCCCCGCTGCTCCGTCGGCGCCGGCACCGGCGTGGTGCCGGTGATGAGGCGCGCGCCGCGCCCGAAGGTGACCCACGCCCAGGCCCACTGGATCATCACCAGCACGCGGTTGCGGAAGCCGATGAGGAACACGATGTGAATGAAGAGCCACGCCAGCCAGCCGAGCATTCCGGTGAGCTTGAAGCGGCCCTTCTGCGCGAGCCCGAAGGCCCGGCCCACCGTGGCCATGATGCCCTTGTCGAGGTACCTGAAGGGCCTGGGCTCGCGGCCGGCGCGGCGTGCGGCGATGGCCCGGGCGACGTACTCGCCCTGCTGCAGCGCGACCGGCGCCAGGCCCGGCAGCGCCCCGTCGGGGCCCTCGAAGTGCGCGAGGTCGCCGATGACGTAGGCGTCGGGGTGCCCCGGAATGGTGCAGTCCTCCTTGACGGTGATGCGGCCGCTCCGGTCGGTCTCGATGCCCATCGTGCCCGAGAGCGCCGGCGCCTCGACGCCCGCGGCCCACAGCACCGTGCGCGAGGCGAGGAACCCGTTCTCGAGCTTCACGCCCTCG
>JADCJJ010000544.1 GCA_020247085.1 Myxococcaceae bacterium
GGGCTCCTGTTCAACGAGCTCGTCCGCACCGGGAAGGTGAAGGCCCCCATCGTCATCGGCCGCGACCACCTCGACTGCGGCTCGGTCGCCTCGCCAAACCGCGAGACCGAGGCGATGAAGGACGGCACC
The DNA here is from genome assembly GCA_020247085.1 of Myxococcaceae bacterium. Classification (GTDB taxonomy): domain Bacteria; phylum Myxococcota; class Myxococcia; order Myxococcales; family Myxococcaceae; genus Xiheimicrobium; species Xiheimicrobium aquaticum. The sequence goes on from JADCJJ010000544.1 coordinate 130, forward strand.
GACGCCGTCGCCGACTGGCCGATCCTCAACGCGATGATCAACGCGGTGAACGGCGCCTCGTGGGTCTCGCTGCACCACGGCGGCGGCGTGGGCATCGGCTACTCGCTCCACTCGGGGCAGGTCATCGTCGCCGACGGGACCGACGCGGCGGCCCGCCGCATCGAGCGGGTGCTGCTGAGCGACCCGGCGATGGGCGTGCTGCGCCACGCCGACGCCGGCTACGACGAGGCGACGGCCTGCGCGAAGGAGCGGGGCGTGCGCATTCCCGGGCTCACCGCGTGATGGAGCTCGTCGTCCGCAACGCCTCCACGGTCGTCACCTGTGACGGCCCACTGGGGCCGCGGGCCGACGAGACGCTGGCGCCGATCGGTCGCGGCGCCGTCGGCGTGCGCGGCGGCCGCGTGGCCTTCCTGGGCCCCGAGGCCGAGCTGCCGGCGTCGGCCATCGGGCCCGACACGGTGGTGCTCGACGCGGCGGGTGGGTTCGTCGGGCCGGGCCTCGTCGACTGCCACACCCACGTCGTCTTCGCCGGCGACCGCAGCGACGAGTTCGACCAGCGCTGCCAGGGGCGGAGCTACCTCGAGATCGCCGCCGCCGGCGGCGGCATCGCGAAGACCGTCTCCGCCACGCGCGAAGCGAGCGTCGAGCAGCTCGTCGCCCTCGCGCGGCCGCGGCTCGAGCGGCTCCTGCGTCAGGGCGTCACCACGGTCGAGATCAAGAGCGGCTACGGGCTCACCGACGAGGCCGAGCGGCGCATGCTCGACGCCATCGCCGCCCTCGCGAGGCAGGGGCCACAGACGATCGTCTCGACGTTCCTCGGGCTCCACGCGGTACCAAAGGAGCACGCGGACCGGCGCGAGGCCTGGGTCGACGCCTGCCTGTCACTGCTCGGAGCGCTCGCCGCCGAGGGCCGCTGCGACTTCGTCGACGCCTTCGTGGAGCAGACGGCCTTCACCCACGACGAGGCGCGGCGCCTCGCCGACCGGGCGCGCGCGGTGGGCCGGCCCCTGCGGCTGCACGTCGACCAGCTGACCGCGAACGGGGGTGCCCAGCTCGCCGCGGCGCTCGGGGCCGTCACTGCCGACCACCTCGAGCAGATCTCTCCCGACGGCATCGCCGCGCTGGCCGCCGCAGGCACCATCGCCGTGCTCGCGCCGACGTCGACGCTGTTCGCCCGCGCCCGGCCCTTCGCGCCCGGCCGCGCCCTGCGCGACGCCGGCGTGCCCGTGGCGCTGTGCACGAACTGCAACCCGGGCTCGTCGAACTCCGAGAACGTCAGCCTCGCGATGGGCCTCGCGTGCCTCGAGAACGGCCTCACGCCAGCCGAGGCGTTCCTCGGCTTCACGCGGGTGGGCGCCCTGGCGCTGCGGCGGCCGGAGCTCGGCCGGCTCGCCGTCGGAGGCCCAGCCGATCTCGTCGTCTTCGGCTGCGCGCACCCGCGCACCCTGCCCTACCACCTCGGCATGAACGAGGCCGTACGCGTGGTGAAGGGCGGGCGGCTGGTCGCCTGAAGGGCCCGCGCCGGGTCGCGGCCACCGTCGCCCGGGTGCTATGGAGTCGAGGTCTCACGCCCCACGGAGCCTCCGTCGATGTGTCGCCTCTTTGCCGTCAGAGCCGATCGCCCGGTGAGGGTGAGGCGGGCCTTCGAGGCGCTCAAACAGCAGGCGCTCGAGCACAAGGACGGCTGGGGCATCGCCCGCTTCGACAGCGACCCTCCGCACCTCGAGGTCAACGTGACGCCCGCGCACCAGTGCGCGCGGTTCAACCAACTGGGCGAGGAGCTCGCGACGCAGTCGCTCATCACGCACCTTCGCCTCGCCTCGGTGGGCTCGGTCACCGAGCGCAACGCCCACCCCTTCTACGCGCGCGGCTGGGCCTTCATGCACAACGGCACCGTCGCGCGCTTCAAGGAGCACCGCGCGCGCATCGAGCGGCACATCGCGCCGCACCACCTGGCGCAGGTCCGCGGTGAGACCGACAGCGAGACGTGCTTCGCCCTCTTCCGCACGGTGCTCGACGGCATCGCCGACCCCGGCCTCGACGACGTGACGCGCGCCCTCGCGAGGGTGATGACCACCGTCGCCGGCGTCACCGACGCGGGCGACGCCGAGAAGCCCTCGGCGATGAACTTCCTCGTCACCGACGGGCGCCGGCTGGTGGCCACGCGGCGGGGCCGAACGCTCTTCCTCTCGTCCGAGCCCGGCGCGCGCTTCATCGCCAGCGAGCGCCTGTGGGACGACGGGGCGTGGCGCGAGATCGCCGAAGACGGCATCGTCGGCATCGACGAGCGCCTCGAGGTGACGCACTCGCGCGTGTCGGATTGGGCCTGACGGCCGGGCGCCGCGAGGCCCGGTGGCCGTCAGCGGAACCCGGCCTCGCACTCGAACGTGAGCGCCTGCCCGGTGTTCGGCTCCGTGACGATGAGCCGCTCGATGTCGCAGCGGGTGTAGGCCTCGGCGGCCGCCCGCTCGTTTCCTCCGAGGCACGCCGGCGCCGCCTCGAGACACCGGGCATAGGCGTCGAGACGCTGCAGGTCGGCCGGTGTGCACTTCGGGAGCCGTGCGTTGCACTGCGAGGCCCCGGCGAGCCGCCTGCGCACCGTCACCGTGTCGCTCGCCGACAGGGAGGCGCACTGCATCGCGCCGGCGAAGAAGCGGGCGTCGGCAGCGGCGACCCGGTCGCAGGTGGTTCCGCACCCCCACAGCAGCGCCACGGCAGCGAGGGACGTCAGAGCGGCCCACCGCCGCGTGCGGAGGGGTCCGGTGAGGAGTGGCACCCCGGCACTTGGAGCACGCTTCGGCGCAGCGGTCGAGCCGCGAGCGCCCGGCGGCGCGAGCAACCCGTGGCGTACGAAACCGACGGCGCGGACGCGAGCGCTCGGGTAGCCTCGCTCCCCTCATGCGTCGCCCGCTCGCCCTCCTCGCTCCCCTCGTGTTGCTGCCCCTCGCTGCCACAGCCGGCCCCCGAGTCGTCGACGGGAACCCCGCCGACTGGCCGGGCGTGGCCCCGACGGGCGTGCACGTCGCCGCCCCCTCAGGAGACGAGTGGATCCTGCGGGCCGCGCCGACGGACCGCCGCGCCGACCCCGGCATGACGAGCGACAACGATCTCACCGAGGTGCGCCTCACCACCGACGGCACCTTCCTCTACGGCCTGGTGCGCATGGAGGACATCCAGAGCGCGGCAGCCGTGCACCTGGCGCTGGGCTTCGACACCGTCGCCAACGCAGGCCAGGCCTTCCTCGGCGACCAGAACCCGCTCTCGGTGCGCGCGAGCCTGCGGGCGGAGCGCCAACTGGCCCTGCACGTCGCGGGCTCCGGGAATGCCGAGGTCGAGTGGTTCGACGCGGGCAACTGGTACGGCATCGCCGGGTCCCAGGTCGTCATCTCGGCGGCGAACGACGTCGTCGAGTTTCGGGTGCCGCTGATGGACCTCGACGGCCTGACCGCGACCTCGAGCTTCACCCTGACCGCCGCGACCTTCACCAACGCCGTGGGATGGAACAACGACATCGACACGACGGCGACCGAGGCCGTCGATGCCCCGGGCGTCCCCGGGCAGGCAGCCCCCCCGGAGGCTGGGAGCAACGCCTGGGAGCGCGAAATCTCGAACGGCGTCGTCGACGTCGGGTGGCGGGTGACGTTGCGGGGGCCGGCGATGGCGCCGACGGCCGTGCCCGCGGGCGAGTGTCAGCAAAGCACGGCCTCGCCGACGGGCGAGGCGCCGTGCGCGGCCTGCGGCGCGAACACCTCCACCACGGGTCGTGGTGCGACGCAGTGCACGCCGTGCGGCGCTGGCAGCAGCTCGGACGCCGGCCAGGCCTGCGCCCCCTGCGCCCCCGGCACCTCGGGCGTCGACGCGGGGCTCGGTTGCGCCGCGTGCAGCCCCGGCACCGCGGCCCCCGACGCCGGCCTCACCGCGTGCGAGACCTGCGCCCCCGGGCGCTTCGCCAGCACCTCCGGCTCGACCATCTGCGCGGCCTGCCTCGCGGGCACGTTCTCGGCGACGGCGGGCGCCACCGCCTGCACCTCGTGCACGCCGGGGCGCTTCACCGCGACGGCGGGCTCGACGTCGTGCGCCGACTGCGCCGCTGGGACCTTCGCCGCCTCGGCTGGCTCGGCGCTCTGCCAGCCGTGCCCTCTGGGCCGGTTTTCGGCCTCGCCGGCCAGCACGAGCTGCCAGGCCTGCGCGGCCGGCACGTTCACCGGGGTGACGGGATCGATGAGCTGTACCGCCTGCCCGCCGGGCCGAACCTCGGACGCAGGGAGCGCCGACTGCGTGCAGTGCGCCGCGGGCACGTTCGCGGCCGACGCGGGCTCCCCGACGTGCACGCTGTGTCCGGCGGGGCGCTTCTCGTCCAGCGCCGGCTCGACGGAGTGCCTGGCGTGCGCCGCGGGCCGGTTCTCTCCCTCCGGCGCCGCGAGTTGCACGAACTGCTCACCCGGCACCTTCTCAGCAAGCGCGGGCGCTGCAACCTGCGCGAGCTGCGCACCCGGCAGCGCCCAGCCGACGGCCGGGGCGACCGCCTGCGCTTCGTGCGGCGCTGGAACGTTCTCCTCCGTCGCCGGAGCCGCCACGTGCACCCAGTGCGTCGCGGGGCAGTTCTCGGCGATGAGCGGCGCGACGAGCTGCGAGTCGTGCGCGCCGGGCCAGAGTTCGGCGGCCGGGAGCACGAGCTGCACCACGTGCGCGCCCGGCTCCTTCGCGCCGACCGCGGGCGCGCCCACCTGCTCCGCCTGCGCCCCGGGGAGCGCCGCGGCGAACCCTGGCGCGGCGAGCTGCACACCGTGCGCGCTGGGCACCTTCCGAGACACTGCTGGCGGCACCACCTGCGCGCCCTGTGGGCCAGGCGCCTTCGCCGGCGCGACGGGCAGCACCAGCTGTACGCTCTGCCAACCCGGGCGCTTCTCCAGCGCCCCGGGTGCCAGCGCCTGCGCCCTCTGCGCCCCGGGCTCGTTCAGCGCGACGACGGGCGCCGCGAGCTGCGCCTCGTGCGCCCCGGGCAGCTTCAGCGCGACGGCTGGTGCCACCACCTGCAGTGCGTGCGCGCCCGGGAGCTTCACCTCGACGCCTGGTGCCACCACCTGCAATGCGTGCGCGCCCGGGAGCTTCACCTCGACGGCTGGTGCCACCACCTGCAATGCGTGCGCGCCCGGGAGCTTCACCTCGACGGCTGGCGCCAATTCCTGCAGCTCGTGCGCGCCCGGGAGCTTCGCCTCGACTGCTGGCGCCACCAGTTGCACGGCCTGCGCCCCCGGCTCCTTCACGCCGGCCGCCGGGGCGACCAGCTGCGCCGCGTGCGGCCCCGGCAGCTTCTCGTCGAGCGCGGGCGCCACCAGCTGCGCTCCGTGCGCGCCAGGGAGCTTCTCCTCGACGTCCGGCGCCAACAGCTGTACCGCGTGCGCCCCCGGCTCCTTCGTCGCGACGCCCGGCGCCAACGCGTGCGTCCCCTGCGCGCCCGGAAGCTTCGCGATGACCGCCGGAGCCGTGAGCTGCTCGGTCTGCGCGCCCGGGAGCTTCTCCCCGACCCCAGGCGCCGCCGCCTGCATGGCCTGCGCGCCGGGCAGCTTCGCCGCGAACCCCGGCGCGACCGTGTGCGCCTCGTGCCCGGCCGGCTCCTTCGCGTCTGGCTCGGGTGCAGCGATGTGCGCGCCTTGCCCCCCCGGAACGACCGCGCCAGCGGGCTCCACGTCGTGCCAGGCCACCGACGGCGGCGCGGCACAAGACGCCGGGGCGATGGCCGACGCGGGGTCCAAGACGGACGGCGGGGTGACGACCGACGGCGGCGCGGCGAGTGACGCCGGCATGGCCGCGGACGCGGGGACGAAGCCCGATGGAGGCTCCTCGACCGACGCAGGCACGACCGCCGACGCCGGCGCCTCGGTCGACGCCGGCATCGCCAACGACGCCGGCACCTCTGCCGATGCCGGCGCCCCCGTCGACGGCGGCGCCTCGACTGACGCCGGATCCACTGCCGATGCCGGGCTCCCCGTCGACGCTGGCCTGACGGCCGACGCTGGCTTCACCTCCGATGCCGGGAACTCCGTGGACGCTGGCACACCGCCGACGGACGCAGGCTCGACAGGCGACGCTGGCCAGCCGATGAGCGACGCCGGCACCGCGTCTCCCGCCGATGCTGGCTCGATCGCCCCCGACGGCGGTGCAGGAGGTCCTCCCGATGGCCCCGGCGGCTGCGGCTGCGCCAGCACGCCCTCGGCGCTGTGGTTCGCCGCCGGCCTGCTCGGGTTCGCCCGGCGGCGGCGCCGCGCGTGAAGCTCGCCGAGCTCGCCGTCACCCACCACTTCGCAGACCTGCCCCGGCTCCGGATGCACTTCGTCGAGAAGGGCACCGGACCGGTGGTGCTGCTGCTCCACGGCTTCCCCGAGATGTGGTGGTCGTGGCGGTACCAGGTCGACGCGCTCGCGGCCGCCGGCTTCCGCGTCGTCGTGCCGGACCAGCGGGGCTACGGAGAGACCGACAAGCACGGGCCGTACGATCTCGACACGCTGGCCGCCGACGTCTGCCACCTCGTCGAGCACCTCGGCGGAGCGCGGCGCGTGCGGGTCGTCGGACACGACTGGGGCGGCGCCGTCGCGTGGCACCTCGCAGCCCACCGCCCCGAGTTCTGCGAGCGCCTCGCGGTGCTGAACTGCCCCCACCCGGCGGTGATGCGCCAGGCGCTCCTGAACGGGCTGTCGTGGGCCCAGGTGAAGCGCAGCTGGTACATGTTCTTCTTCCAGCTGCCGCTGCTGCCCGAGTGGCTCCTGACGCGGAACGACGCCGAGGTGATGCCTCGCACGCTGAAGGCGGCCTCGGCCCGGCGCGACCACTGGACGCCAGACGACGTACGACCGTTTCGCGACGCCATCCTCCGGCCGGGCGCGGCGACCGCGATGGTGGGCTGGTACCGCGCCGCCGTGCGGTTTGGGTTCCGCCACCCCTTCTCGCCGCCCCGCTACCCGCCCATCACGTGCGAGGCGACGCTCCTGTGGGGGCTGAACGATCCCGCGCTCGACTTTGACGTGCTGGTGCCCGGCACCGAGCGCTACGCCCCCCGGCTGCGGGTCGTCCGCGTGCCCGAGGCCGGCCACTTCGTGCACTCCGAGGCCCCCGAGGCGGTGAACCCGGCCCTCGTGTCCTTCCTCTCGGAGCGACCGCCGGTCAATACGTCCACGGGAACTTCTTGAAGTTCCGCTTCCGCTTCTGGACGAAGGCGTCGCGCCCCTCGGCGGCCTCCTCGGTGCCGTAGGCCAGGCGCGTGGCCTCTCCGGCGAACAGCTGCTGCCCGACCAGCCCGTCGTCCGGCAGGTTGAAGCCGTACTTGAGCATCTTGATGGCCGTCGGGCTCTTGGTGTTGATCTCCGCGGCCCACTCGAGCGCCGCGTCCTCGAGCTGCGCGTGCGGCACCACGAGGTTCACCATGCCCATCTGGAAGGCTTCGTCAGCGGTGTAGTTGCGGCCGACGAAAAAGATCTCGCGCGCCCGCTTCTGGCCGATCTGCCGCGCCAGCAGGGCCGAGCCGTAGCCCGAGTCGAACGAGGCGACGTCGGGATCGGTCTGCTTGAACACCGCGTGCTCCCGGCTGGCGACGGTCATGTCGCAGACGACGTGGAGCGAGTGCCCACCGCCGACGGCCCATCCGGGCACGACGGCGACCACCACCTTCGGCAGGAAGCGGATCTGCCGCTGCACCTCGAGGATGTGCAGGCGCCCGAGGCCCGCGGGGTCGAGCGCGCGATCTTCCTTCTCGTACTGGTACCCGTCCTTGCCGCGAATGCGCTGGTCGCCCCCTGAGCAGAAGGCCCAGCCACCGTCCTTCTTCGACGGGCCGTTGCCGGTGATCAGCACCACCCCGACGTCGGTCATGAAGCGCGTGGCCTCGAGCGCGCGAAAGAGCTCGTCGACGGTGCGCGGGCGGAAGGCGTTGCGCACCTCGGGCCGGTTGAAGGCGATGCGCACCGTGCCCTGGTCGACGGCGCGGTGAAAGGTGATGTCCTTGAAGTCGTGGCCCTCGACGGCGCGCCACTTCGACGGAGAGAACGGCTGGGAGACGCTCATGCGGCGGGGACGTAGCGCCGGGCGCAGCGCCCTGCACCCTCAAACGCCCGACGAGGGGAGCCAGCGCTCGAGCAACGAGCGCGACCGCGGCCCGGTGGCGACCACGCGCAGCACCCGCCGCTTTGGCCCTGCGACCTCGAGGCGAACCCAGAGCGCGTCCTCGGGGCGCGCCCCCGGCACCTGGCTCACCCACTCGACCAGCATGACGCCCGGCGACTCGAGCAGCTCGAAGTAGCCGACCCCGAAGAGGTCGGCTTCGCTCGAGAGCCGATAGAGGTCGGCGTGGTGCACCGCCACCCGGCCCGGGTACGTCTGAACGATGGAATAGGTCGGGCTCGACACGTCGTCGAGCGCCACCCCGGCGCCATGCGCCACCCCGCGCGAGAACGCCGTCTTCCCCGCGCCGAGCGGCCCGTCGAGCCCCACGAAGTCGCCCTCGGCGAGCGCGCCGCCCAGCCGCGCGCCCAGCGAGAACGTCTCGTCCGGAGAGTCCGACTCGACGACGCGGCTCAGCGGTGCCAGCGCGTCCACACGCCTCCGAGGTGCTCGATCACGTCGGAGGCGACGAGGCCGAGCAGCCCGCGGCGCTGCGCGGCGAGGTCACCCGCGGCCCCGTGAGCCCAGGCGCCCACCAGCGCGGCGTCTTCGGTCGTCAGCCCCTGCGCCAGCAGCGCGCCCGCCATGCCCGACAAGACGTCGCCCGTGCCAGCCGTCGCCAGGCCCGCGTTCCCCGTCGGGTTGACGAAGACGGCGCCGTCTTCACGCGCGATGACCGTCCGCGCGCCCTTCAGCAGCACCACCACCGAGTGCGCCTGCGCGAACTCCCGGGCCAGGCCGACGCGGTCGGCGGCGACGTCGGCCGTCGGGCGCCCCAGCAGCCGCCCCATCTCGCCTGGGTGCGGCGTCAGCAGCAGCTCGCCCCGGGCCTTGTCGAGCAGTCCCACCTGCCCCTCGAGCGCGTTGAGGGCGTCGGCGTCGAGCACGCAGGGAATGGTGAGTTCCTCGAGCAGCGCCCCCAACAGCCGCCCGGTGTCGGGCCCGCGCGCGAGGCCCGGGCCGATGACGAGCGCCTGCTTCCCGTCGGCCGCCTCGAGGATCGAATTGAAGTCGGCGAGCCCCAGCGGCCCCTCGCTGGCCAGCTCGACGCCCATCACCTCGGGGGCGTGCTGGAGGATCGGCTGCACGGCCTCGGGCCGGCTCGCCACCGTCACCAGCCCCGCTCCTGTGCGCAACGCCGCCTTCGCCGCCAGCGCGGCCGCCCCCGTCTTGCCGCGGCTGCCGGCCACCACCAGCACGTGCCCGAAGGTGCCCTTGTGGCCGTCCACCCGTCGGGGCGCGAGCCGGCCCTGCACGTCGCGCTCCTCGACGACGAATACGCCCGGGCCCGAGAGCACCGCGTGTGCCGCCGCGGGCACGCCCACGTCCACCAGCTCCACCGCGCCGCACCGCGACGCGCCGGGCTCCAGCGCCTGGCCAAGCTTGAGAAAGCCGAAGGCGCAGGTGGCGTCAGCCGTCACGCAGGGCGCGAACGGGACGCCGGAGTCGCCGTTCAGCCCCGACGGGAGGTCGGCGGAGAGCACCTTCGCCCCGGCGGCGCGGAAGGCCGAGATTCGGCCGACGGCCTCGCCGAACCGCCCGGCGGGGGCGCGGCTCAGCCCTGTCCCGAAGAGGGCGTCGATCACCACGTCGCCCGGGCCGACCGGCAGCGCTCCGGCGATGGGCGCGCAGCGCACGCCGGCCGCCTCGAGCGAGCGATGGTTCCGCGCTGGCTCACCGCCGAGGCTCGCCGCGTCGGAGAGCACCTCGACGAACACCACGCGACCCGCCGCGTGCAGGTGCCTGGCCGCGACCAGCCCGTCGCCGCCGTTGTTCCCAGGTCCGCAGAGCACCAGGAAGCGCCCGTGCGACGCCGCGAGCGCGAGCGCTGCCCGGGCCACCGCCGCCCCGGCGTTCTCCATCAGCACCGCGGCCGGCATGCCGAGCTCGGCGGCCGCGGCCTCGACGCGCCGCATCTCGTCAGCCGACAAGGCGCGCTTCACGGCCGCCTCAGCAGCTCCACCATGTCGCGCACGGCCCGCTCGAACCCCACGAGCACCGCGCGGCCGACGATGGCGTGCCCGATGTTGAGCTCATCGATCTCGGCGATGCGCGCGATGGGCCGCACGTTGTCGTAGTTGAGCCCGTGCCCCGCCGCGCAGCCCATGCCCAGCTTCGTCGCGGCCTTCGCGGCGTCGACGATGCGCGACAGCTCGCGCTGGCGCTCCCGGTCGGACTTCGCCTCGCAGTACCGCCCCGTGTGCAGCTCGATGCGGTCGGCGCTCACGCGGTGCGCCATCTTCACCTGGTCGAGGTCCGGGTCGATGAAGAGCGAGACGACGACGTCGCCGTCCTTCAGGTTCTTCACCACCTTGCCGACGGCGTCCTTCTGAGAGGTGATGTCGAGGCCGCCCTCGGTGGTGAGCTCCTCTCGGCGCTCGGGCACCAGCGTGACGAGGTCGGGCTTGTACTCGTAGGCGAGCTTCACCATGTCCTGGGTGGCTGCCATCTCGAGGTTGAGCATCGTCTGCACCGTCTCGCGGAGCACCTTGAGGTCGCGCTCCTGAATGTGCCGGCGGTCCTCCCGCAGGTGAATGGTGATCTGCCCGGCGCCCGCGAGCTCGGCGAGAGCCGCTGCCGTCACCGGGTCCGGGTAGCTCGTCTTGCGGGCCTGACGAAGGGTCGCGACGTGGTCGACGTTGACTCCGAGTCGTTGCATGCCTCGGGGTTTACACCCGCGCGGCGCCCGTCGCCTCTTTCGGGTGGCCGCCGCGCGGCGAGCCACGCCTCGTGGCTGACGCCGGCCTGGTGCCAGCCGCGCCGGTCAACGCGGCCCGCCCTCCCCCCTCAGGCCTCGCGGATCGCCTCGAGCACCCCGCGCGGGTGCTCCTCGGGGACGCAGTGGCCGACGTCGCGCAGCACGCGGAAGTCGGCGCCCAGCGCTGAGGCGAGGCGCTCACCGTCGATCACCGAGACGAGCGGGTCGCGGTCGCCCCACAGGACGCGGCGCGGAAACGGCGCGGCCGTCAACGGCTCGAGCGGCAGGCGGAACCGGCCTACCGCGCGCAGCGAGTCGATCATTCCGCTCAAGAAGCCCTCGGCGCCGAGCGACTCGAGGTAGTGCTCCACCGTCTCGTCACGAAACTGCTGCGGCTGGCCCCAGAGCCACTTGAGGTAGCTGCGCACGACCGGGCGCAGCAGCGGCGTGGCCGTCATCCACATCGACGAGAGCGGCGCCATGGGCGACTCGAGGAACAGCCGCGCCTCCGGCGGCAGGCCGAGCGCGGGGGCGCTGGCGACCGTGAGCGACGCCACCCGCTGCGGAAACCTCGCCGCGAAGGCCAGAGCGACCAGCCCGCCGAAGCTATGGCCGAAGAGCCGAAAGTGCGTCAACCCGCGGTTGGCGAGGAAGGGGTCGAGCGCCTCGGCGATGGCCTCGGGCGTGTTCTCGGCCCACGTCTTCGAGCGCCCGCTGCGAGGGAGATCGACGGCTACGAAGCGGTGCCGCTCGCCCCCCTCGCCGATGACGCCGTCGAAGACGCGGTGCGAGGCGCCCAGCCCGTGGATCAACACGACGGGCTCGCCCTCGCCGCTGTCGCGGAAGTGAATCGCCATTCAGCCCAGGGCGCGCTTGAGGGCCGCGCCGATCTCCTCGGCGTACTGCTTGATCTTCTTCGCGTCGGCGCCCTCCACCAGCACTCGCGCCTTCGGCTCCGTCCCAGAGTAACGCACCAGCACCCGCCCCTCGCGGCCCAGCCGCTTCTCGACCTGAAGAATCGCCTTCGTCACCTCGGGCAGGTGGGCCAGTTCGCGCTTCTCCTTCACGACGACGTTCAGCAGCACCTGGGGCACCGGCTCGAAGATGCGGGTCAGCTCGCTCACCGGCTTGCCGGAGCGGACCATGAGCGCCAGCACCTGGAGCGCCGCGAGCGTGCCGTCACCGGTGGTGGCGTGCTCGAGGAAGACCAGGTGGCCCGACTGCTCGCCGCCGATCGTGTAGCCGTGCTTGCGCATCTGCTCGACCACCGCGCGATCGCCCACGGCCGTGCGCACCACCTTCACGCCGAAGGCGCTCACGGCGCGCTCGAGACCGACGTTCGACATCACCGTCGCGACGAGCGCCTTCTTCTTGAGCAGCTTCCGCGAGACGAGCTCCTGGGTGCAGATGGCCATGATGGCGTCGCCGTCGACGACCTGCCCCCGCTCATCGACGACGATGAGGCGGTCGGCGTCTCCATCGAGGGCGATGCCGAGGTGGGCGCCGTGCTCGACGACAACCTTCTGCAGGCCCTGCGGGTGGAGCGCGCCACAGCCCGCGTTGATGTTCTTCCCGTCAGGCTCGACGCCGAGGGTGATGACGTCGGCGCCGAGCTCCTCGAGCACCTCTGGCGCCACCCGGTAGGCCGCGCCGTGCGCGCAGTCGATGACCAGCTTGAGCCCCTCGAGCGTGAGCTCGCGCGGGAAGGTGTTCTTGAGGAACACGATGTAGCGGCCCCGCGCGTCGTCGAGCCGCACCGCGCTGCCGATGCGCGTCGCCGTGGGCCGCAGCGAGTCGAGCGCCTTCTCGAAGATGAGCGCCTCGATCTTCCGCTCCGTGTCGTCGGGCAGCTTGAAGCCGTCGCGCCCGAAGAACTTGATGCCGTTGTCTTCGTAGGGGTTGTGCGAGGCCGAGATGACGGCGCCGGCGTCGGCCCGCATCGAGGTGGTGAGGTTCGCGATGGCAGGCGTCGGGAGCGGGCCGACGAGCTCGACGTCGACGCCCATCGACATGATGCCGGCCGCGAGCGCGTGCTCGATCATGTACCCCGACAGCCGGGTGTCCTTGCCGATGATGACGCGGTGCCGGTGCTCTCCGGCGCGGCAGATGTACGCGAGGGCGCGGCCGAGCTGCATGGCCATCTCGGCGGTCATCGGGAAGACGTTCGCCGTGCCGCGGACCCCATCGGTGCCGAAGAGCCTCGGGTGCGCGGCCGGGGCCGACTCGCCCATCTCGGTGGCAGGTCTCATGAGGCGCGGCTTGTAGCCCCAAACCGCCGAGCCCTCACCAGCGTTCACCGCCCGCGCACGCCGCGCGCACCGCCTCGGCGACGGCGAGGGCCTCGCGCGTCTGCCGCACGTCGTGCACCCGGGCGACGTCGACGGCCCTCGTCCCCGCGGCCAGCGCCACGCTGACGGCGCTCGCGAGGGCCCGCTGGGCCGGGTCCGCCTGTCCGGTGAGCACCCCGAGGAACGACTTGCGGCTGGTGCCGAGCAGCACGCCCCCGGCCCGCAGCCCACGGAGCGCGTCGAGGTGGCGCAGCAGCGCGAGGTTGTGCTCGAGCGTCTTGCCGAAGCCGATGCCGGGGTCGACGAGCATGCGCTCCCGCGGCACCCCCGCCGATTCCCCTCGGGCCAGTGAGGCGTCGAGCGCCTCGGCGACCTCGTGCACCACGTCCTCGTACCGGGGCGCGCGCTGCATCGTCTGGGGCGTCCCCTGGAGGTGCATGACGCAGGCGGCCGCGCCAGCCGCGGCCACGACTTCAGCCATCTTCGGGTCCGCGAAGCCCGACACGTCGTTGACGAGCGCCGCGCCGGCGGCGAGCGCCAGGCGGGCGACCTCGGGCTTCTGCGTGTCGATGGAGAGGGGCACGTTGGGCAGCGCCGAGCGGAGCCCCCGCAGCACGGGCAAGACGCGCGCGAGTTCCTGCGCGGCCTCGACGGGAGGCGCTCCGGGGCGCGTCGATTCGCCCCCGACGTCGAGCCAGTCGGCGCCCGCCTCGACGAGCGCAAGCCCGTGCCGCACCGCCTCGTCCGCCGTCGCGAAGCGGCCGCCGTCGGAGAAGGAGTCGGGCGTGACGTTGACGATGCCGAGGACGAGCGTGCGCGCCCCGAGCGCTGCGACATGGCCACCGAGCGGGAAGGGGCGCGGGCCACGCGCCACCGGGCGCAGCGCCTCGGGCACGTCGTCTGTGCGCGCGACGGCCGCGTCACCGCCCCACGCCACCACCGGGCAGGGGGCCGGCCCCTCGAGCCCCGTCAGCAGGACGACGCGGCTCCCCAGCGGCAGCTCGAGGTCGGGCGCCCGCACCCGGCGACGCAGCGCCTCGAGCTCGAGCGGCGTCGCGACCTCTAAGGTTCGGGTGAGGATCATCTCGAGCACCCTACCCCGTCGCGGTGGCCCGCTGGCCCGGCCCGTCGAGCGCCAGCGGCGGAGCCGACGACGAGGGACCCGCCGAGGCGAAGCCGCGCACCGATCTCTGCGCCTGCTGCCTCGCACCGCCTTGCGCGGTGTGTGACGTCGTCGTCCGCGAAGGACCGGCCCCGAGGCGCTGCACCCCCAGCGCAGGACACCCTGGCGGGGGGGTCGCACGGGCACACCGCTCCACCAGCGGCCGCAGCCAAGCAGCGTGAGCGCCAACGGTCTCTCGACGGCGTGAGCGCAGTCGCTGTGCCTCGAGCAGGCCCGATTGGAGCTTCGTCGGCCCGGAGCCGCCGCGAACGCGGCGCGGCGAGCCCATCATCGTCACCCCGCGCTCCCGGCCGACTCAGGCGTTGCCCGGCTCCATCTTGCCCGGCAGCCCCTCGAGCGCCTCGAGAATGCGCTTGTCCTTCTTCTTCTCGTCCTTCGGAGGGGCCTGCACGCGCGGCGCCGGCTTCTCGCGGCTCAGCGCGCCGCCGGCGATCAGCGTGTCGAGGTCGGCCGCGTCGATGGTCTCGTACTCGACGAGGGCATCGGCGATGCGCTTGAGCGCATCCATGTTCTCGCTCAAGAGCTTCTTCGACCGCTCGTAGGCACCCATGACGATGCCGCGCACTTCCAGGTCGATCTGCCGCGCCGTCTCCTCGGAGTAGTCGGGGCGAGACGCGAAGTCGCGGCCGAGGAACACTTCGCCCTCGCGCTCACCGAAGGCCAGGGGCCCCAGCTTCTCGCTCATGCCCCAGCGCATCACCATCGCGCGGGCAAACTTGGTCACCCGCTCGATGTCGTTCGACGCGCCCGACGACAGCTCACCGTAGACGAGCTCTTCGGCCAGCCGGCCACCGAGCATCATGCACAGGTCATCCATCATCTTCTTCTTGTAGAGGTTGACCTTGTCCTCTTCGGGAAGCGACCAGGTCACGCCAAGCGCTTGTCCCCGCGGAATGATGGTCACCTTGTGCACCGGGTCGCACCCGGGCAGCAGCTTGCCGACGAGCGCGTGCCCCGCCTCGTGGACCGCGGTGTTCCGTTTCTCCTTTTCCGACATGATCATCGACTTCCGCTCGGGTCCCATGAACACCTTGTCCTTGGCGCTCTCGAAGTCGGCGATGGTGACGCGGTCGCGGTTGGCGCGCGCGGCGTAGAGGGCCGCCTCGTTGACCAGGTTCTCGAGGTCAGCGCCCGTCATGCCCGGCGTTCCCCGCGCGATGGTGTCGAGCTCGACGTTGTCGGCCAGCGGCACGCGCCGCGTATGCACCTTCAAGATGCCCAGGCGCCCCTTCAGGTCGGGCCTCGGCACGGTGATGCGCCGATCGAACCGGCCGGGCCGCTGGAGCGCCGGGTCGAGCACGTCGGGCCGATTGGTGGCGGCGATGATGATGACGCCCTCGTTCGACTCGAACCCGTCCATTTCGACGAGCAGCTGGTTGAGCGTCTGCTCGCGCTCGTCGTGCCCGCCGCCCAGGCCCGCGCCACGGTGCCGGCCGACGGCGTCGATCTCGTCGATGAAGATGATGCAGGGAGCGTTCTTCTTGCCCTGCTCGAACAGGTCGCGCACCCGGCTGGCGCCCACGCCGACGAACATCTCGACGAAGTCCGACCCCGAGATGCTGAAGAACGGAACGCCGGCCTCACCGGCGACCGCCTTCGCCAGCAGCGTCTTGCCCGTCCCTGGCGAGCCCATCATGAGCACGCCCTTCGGAATGCGGCCGCCCAGCTTGGTGAACTTCTTGGGGTCCTTCAGGAAGGCGATGATCTCTTCGAGCTCTTCCTTGCACTCGTCGATGCCCGCGACGTCGGCGAAGGTGATCTTGTTGTGCGACTCGGACAGCAGCTTCGCCTTCGACTTCCCGAACGTCATCGCCTTGCCACCGGTGCCCTGGAGCTGACGCATGAAGAACAGAAAGAACAGGAACAGGATGACGATGGGAATGAACTGGGTGAAGAGCGTCAGCCAGAAGCCGTTCTCGTCGGCGGGGGCGATGTTGTAGTTGACCTTTTTCTTCCGCAGGTCCTCGAGGATGCGGGAGTCGGCCTGCGGCCCGATGGCGCGGAACTTCTCGTTGGTGTCGGTGAGGGTGCCCTCGTAACGGCTCCCCTTGATCTCGACCTTCGTCACGACACCTTGCTCGACCCTGTCTTGGAACTCCGCGAAGGAGAGCTCTTTCTCGTCGGGGCGCTGGGTCTGGAAGATCTTGTAGAACCCGACGAACAGGAAGATCAGGACGACCCAGAGGATGAGCGTCTTGTAGCTGGAGCGCACGGAGAGAACGCCTTTCGATTCGCGGTGGGCAGCCCCTGCGGCGGGCTGGTCGGAACCGTTTGGTTATAACTCACTCCCCGGGGTCGCGCCCGTCTTCACTCGATGAAGTTCCGTGAAGCCGGGCAGGCGCCGCGCTGATGCCGACGACCCCCTTCACGACACGCAACACCCGATCACTGGGGAGGGTAGCGGTGCGCCGTCGGGCGATTGCCACCACTGCGTCATGCAGGTGGTGCGCGTCGAGCGGCACCCCCTGGGCCTCGAACCACCGCGCGAGGACCCGGCGCCGAATCGGCGGGGGCAGCGCGTTGACCGCCAGCGCGTCCAACCCAGCTGGAACGTGACACCGCCCGAGGGCGACCTTCGCCTCCGCGTTGAGCCAGGCCTCGTCTTCCGCGGCGAGCTCGGCGAACCGGGCCAGCGCCTGCGTCGCCCGGGGCCCGGCGGCCTCCACCAGCGCCGGCAGGGCGCGCTGCCGCACCCGCACGCGCAGGTACGACGGGTCCGCGTTCATGGGGTCGACCGCGAACGCCAACCCCGCGTCGTGAACGAACCGGGAGGTGTCGGCACGGGTCGCGAACAGCAGCGGTCGCACCACGCCGTCGTCACGGCGACGCAGAATGCCCCGCGCCCCGGCCAGCGCGCTGCCCCGGGCCAGCCGCATCAACACCGTCTCGGCCTGGTCGGTCGCCGTGTGCGCCGTCGCGATGAAGGCCAGCTTTCGGCTGGCGGCGATGGCCCTGAGCGCTCCGTACCGCGCGCGCCGCGCCGCCTGCTCGAAGCCTGCGCCGGGGGCCACCTCGAGGCGCTCGGTGTGAAAGGGCAGCCCCAGCCGCGCCGCCTCGGCCCGAACGAGCGCGACCTCGCCCGGCGCGCCGGCCCGCACCCCGTGGTCGAGGCTCGCGACCTCGACCCCGGGCCATGCCGCCGCCGCGCCGAGCAGGGCCATGGAGTCGACTCCCCCCGACACGGCCAACAGCACCCCTCCTCCCCCCTGAAGAGACTCACTGAGCGCTGCGTGCACCCGCGCAACGAAGGCGCGCCGCCAGGATCCCCCCGCGAACGGCTTGTTTTTCACTTGACGGCGCCTTGCTGAACGGCATCGAGGAGCATATGGTGGGCACAGCCGGACCGGATCGGAGTCGAGGGACCGCGGTCGCCGTACGGCACGACATCGACGTTGGGCCCTGAAGTCCCCCCCTCCCCTTCAGGGCTCACGGGACAGGCCGGCTCTGCCGGCCTGTCTCTCTTTTGGGGGCGCTCCGATGGGCCCGGCGTTGGAGCGCCCCAAGTAGTTCGTCCGATTCGTACGTCCAGCGGGCGCGCGCGTCCCGACCTCACGGGTTTTGCCCGTACCACGGCCCCCCACCGACGCTGAGGTCTGCGCTGCACTGAAGCCCACCGCTCGGTCGCACCCCGAAGCGCCCCACCTGCGGGCTGACGACGCGGCCACCGTCGTCGGCGCCGGCAACGATCACGACAGGCGGTGGAGAACCACCATCAGGCAACGAGCCCTTCAGCGTGCGCGCGGGCCAGCGGATCTCGGCCACCTCGAGCATCTGGCACGGCGCGCCGATGGCGAGCAGGTCGGGCGGCAGGAGCGTCTCGAGCGGAATGACGGCCGCCGGCGACGCCTCGCCACGCGCGAAGATTCGCACCACGGGCCTCGGCGCCGGGTAGCACTTCCCCGACCCGACCCCGGCGTCACCCAGCGGCGCCGCCTCGGCCACGCACCGGGCCTCTGGCATCGAACAGGCGCAGCGCTCGCCGTCGCGGCAGCCGGCCTGGCCGGTCACCGTGCAGGCGGGCGCCGTGGCGATGGCCCGCGCGTCGCCGAAGTAGTGCACGAAGACGCCGTAGCTGCACGAGGTGGTGGCGCACCGCTCGTCGTTCTCGGGTTGATCGAGCGAGGCGAGCTCGACCAGCTCGGCCTCGGCCCCGGAGCCCACCATTCCGGTGTTGTCGAGGGCGAGCCGAGGGTCGTCGGCCTCGCCGGGGCCGCCCCAGTCGAAGTTGGCGCCCGGCAGCGCCTGGCGCTGCCGCACGGCGTACCCGTTGAGGTCGCCCGACGTCTGGCTGATGCCCCCGTCGCCCCGCACCGCGTCGAAGAACTGGAACACCCCGCCGAAGCGCTCTCCCGGCATGCGGGCCGAGGGCCGCACGAGGTGCAGATCGAGGTCCACGCGCTCGAAGCCGTTCCACTCGAGCTGGACCACCAGGTCCTGCTTGACGGCGCAGCGCACCCGGCCGGTGACGGTGGTGCTCACCTGCCCGTCGGACACGGTGAGCTCGACGACGTAATCGCCAGAGGCCACCGGCCGGAACGACATCGTCGGCGCGGTGGGCGTCGCCAGCGTCGGAGGCCGGGCCCCCAGCGGCACCGACGCGAGCCTCCACTGGTAGGTGAGGCCCGTCCTGACGCTCTCGGCGTCGGTCGTGCATCGCGTCGCGTCGACGGCGTCGGACCAGGCGCTGAACTGAATCGTGTCGCCGGGGCGCACGTCGCGAGACCCGGTGAAGTCGTAGCCGGCCGCCGGCGGCTGGAGCAGCGGCGCCCACTGCGCGGCGCCGTTGTAGTCCCGAAACCCGCCCGTCTCTGGCGGCGGCGGCGTGGCGCGAACGAGGTTGAAGCAGACCTGCGGGGCCTGGTTCGGCAGCAGCGCGCCGCGCAGCTCGACGGTCACCCGACCGTTGTCGGGGTCGTTCGACTCGACCACCAACTGCGCCCGATACGTGGCCTGAGACGCGCTCGTCGGGCGAAAACGCAGCTGCGGGCTGCGCCCCTCCGAGGGCATGAGCGCCCACGGCGTCGCCTCGACCTGCGCCAGCGAGAAGGCCGCCGCGTCGGCGCCCTCGATGGCCACCTTCGTCACCTCGAGGGGCACTGGCCCGTCGTTCGAGATCACCACGCCGGGCAGCTGGCTGGCCGGAATCGGCGCGGGCCGCACCAGCGGCTCGGCGGCGAAGTCGATCGCCCGCGGCGACGCCGTCACCTGGCCCCGGCACTGCTGCGCCACCTCGCACACGGGCGTGACCGAGATCACCGGCCGCGCCCCTTCACCCAGGAGCGGGACCCGTTGAACCGGCTTCTCCGGGTCGTCGCTCTCGATCACCAGCGTCGCCTGGTACAGCTTCAGCGCCGAAGGCTCGAAGGTGACGGGCATGGTGACCTTCGACAGCGCCTCGACCGACGGCGGCTTCGCGCCCAGGGTGAAGCCCTCGGTGCCCGTCGCGCCCCCTTCGAGGCTCACTGCCGTTAGCCTCACCGGCACCTGGGTGCGGGCCTCGAAGGTGATGGTGCGCGCCTGCCGCTCGCCCCGCAGCACCTGCCCGAAGTCGAGGCTCGAGGGCGCTACCGCCAGCGAGGGCCTCGCGGCCTGCACACCCGACTGACACCGACAGCCACCAGTCACCACCAGCACCACCGCGAACGACGTGACCCACCCAGCGCGCATGGATGCGTTCTAGCCGCGACCGGCGCGCGTTGGGCGCCGGTCGATGCGCATCGATTCTGTTGCGTCCCCTGCACCCCTGTCGGATATTTCGTCGTCTCTACGTGGTTTGCAGCAGTCCCCCCGGAGATTCACCACATGTCAGGCACCGACAAGCGCAAGCAGTCCCTCTACTTCCCTGAGGAGATGCTCAAGGAGATTCAGGAAGAGGCGAACCGGCAGGACCGCTCGCTGTCCTGGGTCGTGCAGCAGGCGTGGAAGATCGCCCGCGAGCGCATCAAGTCGTTCCCCGCCGTCAACGACGTCGCCGGCGCACCCGACAGCCGCGAGGAGCGCTGATGTCCACCACCGACGCCCGCAAGCAGTCGCTCTACTTCCCCGAGGAGATGCTCAAGGAAATCGAGGTCGAGGCGCACCGACAGGACCGCTCGCTGTCGTGGATCGTCCAGCAGGCGTGGAAGATCGCCCGCACCGATCTCAAGAAGATGCCGTCACCGAACGACGTGTTCGACGCCGGTCGCTGAGCACGAGCGTCACGCGCTCCCATCGCCCGCGGTCCACCGCCCTCCCCACCTTCGGGTTCGGGAGGGCGAGTCATTTCTCGCGGGCGCCATCGCCTCACTGTGGGGGCCTCGCGGGGATTGAGCAGTTGACGAGGCGCACCCGCATCGGGTCCACCCGCAAGCCCAGCTCGACGCTCTTGTTGAAGTCGCTCTGGAGCAGGTAGGCCGAGGTGACGCGCGAGTCGACGCCACCAAAGCGTGGCGCCTGGCCCGGGTTGCGCGCGGGGTCGTCTCCCTTGCCGGCGAGCACTGCGTACCCGTCGTTTCCACCGAGGATGAACCCCGGCATCGCCACCCGGAGCTTCGTCGCCGGGTACGGGCGGAAGGCGCCCCGGGTGATCGTCTGGTTACCGACGCGCAGCGCCGTCACCCGCGCGTTGGGCGCCCGGGCGCAGTCCACCTCCATCGCCACCTCCCGCGACACCTGCAGGAACGCGCCCGACGGCGACGTGATGGGCGTAGGCGCGGCGAAGAGCCTCGACACCGACAGCTCGAACAGCTCGAACACCTCCTGCTCCGACAGGTCGACGACCCGCACCGCGTTCTCGAAGGGCAGCACCTCGCCCAACACGCCGCGCGTCAGCGGCCCCTCGCGCAAGATGCTGCGGAGCACGCAGGCGCCCTGATCTCGCACCGAGCCGCCGTTGACGATGCCGAAGTCGACCCGGGCGTTCCCCTCGACCGAGTTGAAGACCCAGACGAACGCGTCGGCCGCCGCCTGAGCGACGGCGTTGTTTGCGTGACGCGCGTTCGGCCGGTCGAGGAAGATCTCGGTGCCCTTCGCGACGAAAGCGACTCGCTCGTTGGGGTTGTCGACGAGCGCCTGGCAGTCGTCGTTGAAGGCGATGCACCCTGAGGCGACGACGGCGGCGAGGCTGGCGGCGACGAGACGCATCAGAGGCTCGCCCGTACCGTAGCGAAGAGCTGCAGCGGCTCGCGAGGTACGCCCCCGGGCATGCGGTCGGGCCGGGCGGCGTCGTCGGCCCATGACAGGTCGAACACGTTCTGGCCGATCAGCACGAACTCGAGGCGGTCGAACAGCGGCTCGGTGCGGAGCTGGGCGCCGACGAGCAGCGTCGGCGGGAGCACGAAGCGGCGACGCTGCTCGAGCGCCGTGCGGGCGTTGCTGCGCCGCTCGGACGCATGCCGCAGCACGACGTCGAAGGTGAACCACCGCCCCAGGGGCAGCGAGAGGCCCGCATTGAGGCGGAGCTGCGGCAGCTCCGTCAGCAGACGCCCGTTCGCCGCGGCGCCAAGGTCTTCTGCCCGGTACCAGCTCGTGTTGAGCCACACCGCCGCCCGCGCCTGCAGCTCGAGCCGCGCCTCGCCCTCGAGCCCGAACACCTGCACACCCTCGGGGCGGTTGACGTACGGCGCCAGGTTTCCGCTCGCGTCCACCATGGCGATGGGGTTCGAGAAGCGATCGTAGAACCCGCTGCCCTTGAGCCGCAGCCTCGCGTCGCCCAGCGACTGCAGCCACTCGCCGCCCACCTCGACCGCGTCGAGGTACCCGCCCGCGAGCCGCGCGTTCCCGACGAAGCGGCCCTGGTTGAAGTCCGAGTTGATGGCCGTCTCGGACAGCTCCTGCACCGTCGGCGCGCGAAAGGCCCGCCCATAGCTCGCGCGCAGCACCAGCGGGCGCACCGGCGTCAGCGCCGCCCCGAGCCGCGGCCCGAACGAGGGGACGAAGGCCCGCCCGACGAAGGCCCCGTCGACCTGCGAGGGCAGCTGGGTGAGGTCGACCCGGACGCCTCCCTGCACGGTGAGCGCCTCGACGGGGGTCCAGGTGTCGAAGGCGAACACCCCCAGGCCCACGCGGTCGGCGGCCTGGCCGCGCGCGCCAGCGGGCGCCTGCGTTGGGTACGCCACCTCGGAGCCGTCGAGGTTCAGCCCCCGCAGCAACGGCCCCGCCCGGTACTGCACCCCCGACGACTGCTGCACGTAGTTCGAGGTGAGCGAGTAGTCGGTCAACGTCTGGAGGCCGCCGCCGAGGCCGACGGTGAGCGTGTTCTTCGCCGGGAGGGCGAACTCAGCGCGCGCGTCGAGCCCCAGGCCGAGCTGCCCCACCCGCTGCTCCTCGAACGCCCCGTCTGGGAACAGCGTGTCGGGGGCCGAGGCCCGTGACTGGAAGCCGTCGGGCGTGAGCTGCCAGGCGCGCGCGGTGGCCTGATGATCGAGCCACACCCGCGCCCACGCCTTCGCCCCGGCGCTGAGCCGACGCTCCCAGCCGAGCTGGGCCTGCACCACCAGCCAGTCGAGCTGGGAGTCGTTGCCCACCACGTCGAAGCGCCCCACGTAGGCCGCCCGACGCTCGCTCAGGACCCGCCCCTCGAGCCACAGCCGGCCCACCGCCTCGGCCTCGTACGCGGCGCCGGCGCCCACGTTGACGAGCAGGCGCCGATCGTTGGTGACCTTCTCGGTCGTCACCGGCGCCGCGGTGTCGAGGCCATCGCGGACGATCGGCCGCCGCGCCCCCTGCTGCGACACGACGTCGGCGTCGGCGAAGAGCGTCAGGCCCCCGAAGGTCTTCGCCGCCGACAGGTGCCCGTCGAAGGCCGAGAAGAGCCCGGCGTTCACCGAGGCGCGGAGGCCCTGCTGGCGGTTCGTCACCAGATTGACCACCGCGACGACGTTGCCCAGGCCCACGTCGGCGGTCGCCGGCCCGCGAACGACCTCGATGCGCTCGAAGGTGTCGATGGGCAGGTGCGCCAGGGCCTGACCGTCGTAGAAGGCGTTGAGCCGTTGGCCGTTGAGCAGGAACGCCACCTCGGGCTCGCTCCGCACGCCGCGCACGCCCAGTCTGTAGGAGCCCTGGACGTCGCGGCTGACCGTTAGGCCCGGTAGCAGATCGAGCGCCTCGAAGACGAAGCGCACGCCGA
>JADCJJ010000545.1 GCA_020247085.1 Myxococcaceae bacterium
CCCGGTTCACCGGCGGCACCCCCGGGTCGGTGCTCATGTCGTACTCGGGCCGGTTGCGAACGTTCAGGGCGCGGGTCGAGTCCTGCCCGGGGTTCGTCTGGTCGTCCGAGGACCCGTCGGCGAGCACCGTGGTTTCGTGCTCCTGCTTGCCCACCGTCTGCACGGCCTGCTGCACGCTCAAGCGCGGCAGGCTCGGCGAGCGCACCGGGGCCGGCGGGGCCGACGGCACCGGCGCCCGCCCCGTCGCGAGCGTGGGGGGCGGCGGCCGGACGATGGGCGGCAGCCCCTGCTGCGAGGGAGCGATCGACGGCGGCGCTACCGTCGGCAGTGACGTCACCGAGCTCGCGTTGTAGGCCGGCGCCGGAGCCACCGGCACCTGCCCCAGGCCGAAGCCCGCCTCAGCCGCCGCCAGCATGCCGTCGGGCGGCTTGATGTCGTTGTACTCCTGCAGGCGCTGCTTCTCCTTCTCGACGTCCTCCGCGAAGGTCGCCTTCATGAAGGCCGCCAGGTCTTTGCGGCCGAAGGAGTAACCCGACGTGTAGAGGAACTTGCGCAGGTCCTCGGCCAGCTCGCTGCCGTACGAGTACCGCTCGTCGACGTCCTTCGCGAGCGACTTCATGACGATCTTCTCGAGCGCGTCGGGAATCTTCCGATTGAAGTGCGACGGCGGCAGCACCTCGACCTTGCGCACCTTCTCGAGCACCGAGAAGTCCGAGTCGCCGACGAAGAGCCGCTCGCCGGTCAGCATCTCGTACAGGCACACGCCGATGGCGAACACGTCGCTGCGCCGGTCGAGCGGGAGCCCGCGAATCTGCTCCGGGCTCATGTACCCGAACTTGCCCTTGAGAATACCGGCCTGCGTCTTCGTCGCCTTGCCGGCCGCCTTCGCGATGCCGAAGTCGATGACCTTGACCTCGCCCTCGTAGCTGATGAGCGCGTTCTGCGGCGAGACGTCGCGGTGCACGATGTTCATCGGCCGCCCCATCTTGTCGTTCGCGCGGTGGGCGTAGTCGAGCCCCTCGCAGCACTGCGCGATGAGGTAGCAGATGAGCGGAATGGGCGCAGGCTCGCCGCGCTTGCGGCAGCGGTCGAAGACCGCGCGCATGTCCTTGCCCGACACGTACTCCATCGCGATGAAGTACGAGCTGGCGATCGACGACAGCTCGTAGATCTGCGCGATGTTCGCGTGGTTGAGCTGAACCGTGATCTTCGCCTCGTCGATGAACATCGTGATGAACTCTTCGTCCTCCGCGATGTTCGGCAGGATGCGCTTGATGGCGACGAGCCGCTCGAAGCCCCCGGCGCCGAAGGTCTTCGCGCGCCACACCTCGGCCATGCCGCCGATGTTGATGCGGTCGAGGAGAAGGTACTTGCCGAACGGAATCGGTTGACGCTTGGACGGACTCGTCACGGGGTCGGCATCGTAGCCGACACCTTCGCGAAATGATGGTGAGAGAACGTACCGGGCCCCGTCGATGTGGGAGCGGGTGGGCTAGCCGGCCAGCACCCGCGCCGGGTCGCTCGCCGCTGCCCGCCGCGCGGGGAGGAAGGCCCCGGCCGCCGCCGCGACGACCCCCAGCGCGAGGCCGCCGGCGAGGAGCCACGCTGGCGTCGAGAACCACGACTCGGGCTTGAAGGGGAACGCCGGGAGCATGCTCGCCGCCGCGGCGTCGGCCGCGACGCCGGCCAGCAGCGCCACCAGGGTGCCCAGCGCGCCGCCCGCCAGGCCGAGCACCAGGGCCTCGACGAACACCAGCCGGAACAGCGCCGCCCTGGTCGCGCCCACCGCCCGCATCACGCCGAGCTCCTTCTCGCGGGCCCGCACCGCCGCCGAGAACGCGTGCGCGATGTTGAAGGCCGCCAGCACGCAGACCAGCAGCGACACCAGCGCGAGCGACGACGTGCAGATGGCCACCGCCGCGCCGGCGCGCTCGGCCTGGCGCCGCTCCTGGTCGTCCACCTCGAGGCCCATCGCCCTGACGGCGGCCACCAGGCCCGGCACCGCCGACGGGTCCTTCGCCTCGAGCGTCACCGCGCTGTACGCGTCGGCGTCGGCGTTGGCGGCGCGGTTGAGCCGGCGCGCCACCTCGAGGGGAATGGTGATGCCCGCGAGCAGCGCGCGGTCCGACACCCCGACGAGCTGCGCCCGGCAGGGAATCGCCGCAGCTCCCGGCGGCGGCGCCGTCACGAAGCTGCGGTTGAACTCCACCGGGAAGACGAAGCCCGCCAGCAGCTGCCCCGACAGCTGCGGCAGCGAGCGCTGGGGCGCGAAGCTCTTGTTGTAGATCTCGAGCAGGCGCGTCGACGCCAGCGCGGGGATCGGCTGGTCGGGCCCGGGGTCGGCGAAGGCGCCCACCACCACGTCGCCCACGACGAAGTCGGGCTCGACGCCCACCGCCAGCACCTCGAGGCCCATGTGCAGGGGGCGGCCGAAGAAGTCGCCGCGGTAGACGGATACGGCCGGGGCCCGCACGTTCATCTTGCGGTACGCCCGCGCCACGCCGGGCAGCGCCTCGAGGCGCCCCACCGCGGCCTCGTCGAGCACCCCGCCGCCGAGGAGCCCCAGCGAGAACGACGCCGGCACCACCTCGACGAGGCGCGCGTCCACCGGGAACACCTTCTCGCGCACCACGCGCCCGACGCCGAGCCCCAGGGCCACGAAGAAGACGAGCGAGGCCACCCCCACCGCCAGCCCGAACGTCGAGGCGAGCGCGCTGCGGCGGTCGCGCCTGAGCGACAGCCACACGAGCGGCCACGGCGACGCGCTCATCGCGGCCCTCCCCCCCCCGGCCCACGCGGCCCTCACGTCAGCCGCCCCTTCGCCAGCGTCACCACCCTCGAGGCCGCGGCCCGCAGCCGCTCCTCGTGCGTCACCGCGACGATGGTGAGGCCGCTCGCGTTGAGCGCCGAGAAGAGCGCCACGACACCGTCGGCGGTCTCGGCGTCGAGGTTCCCCGTCGGCTCGTCGCACAGCAGCAGGCGCGGCGAGGCGAAGAGCGCCCTCGCGATGGCCACCCGCTGCCGCTCGCCGCCCGAGAGCTGCCCCGGCGTGCGCGCGGCGTGCATCGTCAACCCCACCCGCGCGAGCGCCTCCCGGGCCCGCCGCTCCAGCTCACCCCCGGGCGCTGCCGAGAACCGCGCCGGCAGCATCACGTTCTCGAGCGCGCTCACCCCCGACAGCAGGTGGAACGACTGGAAGACGAAGCCCACCGTCTCGTTCCGGAAGCGGCTCAGCGCCGCGTCGCCGAGGCCGTCGAGGCGCACGCCGGCCACCGACACCTCGCCCCGGTACCCCGTGTCGAGCCCGCCCAGCACGTGCAAGAGGGTCGATTTGCCGCTCCCGCTGCGGCCGACGACCGCGACGAACTCGCCCGCGGCCACGGAGAGCGAGGCGCCGTCGAGCACCGTCACCCGGCCCCCCGCGCCGTCGTCGAAGCCACGGACGACGCCCTTCGCGTCGATCACGGCGCCTTCGCCCCCGGCGCCGGCAGCCCCAGCGACAGCACGAGCCGGCCCTTCACCACGCCGCCCTCGGCGCCCAGCCGCAGCGTCACGGCGCGCAGGTCGTCCGTCGCGTCGAGCCACCGCACCGTGGTGGGCTTGAGGGCGAAGCCGCCGAGGCCCCACGCCGACTCCGGCAGCGCCCGCACCGAGCCCGACAGCTTCACCAGGTCGACCTTCACCTCGACCGCGTGGGCCGCCGTCGCCATGGGCCCCGGGGCCGCCGGCGAGGCGAGCAGCGCATCGAGTCTCTGCACCGGCGAAGCGAAGACGACCGTCGCGCCCTTCGGCGCGAAGTGTACGCCCTGCCCCTGCGACCAGGTGGTGAAGAACAGCTCCTTCCCATCGCGCTGCTGGCGCTCGAGCCTCGCCCCGAAGCGCGGCGCCAGCGCCGCCACCTTCTCGAGGGTCGGCATCACCACCGCCGCCTGCTTCACCGGCGCCACCCCCGAGAGGTGCACGTAGGCGCAGGGGTTCGTCTGGCGCACGTCGAAGCTCGGAACGCCGCGGTCCATCGGCGGGCGGTCGGCGAGCGACAGCGAGAACACGGCGCCCGGCTCGAGCTGCTCGAGCACCTCGGCCCGCACGTCGAGGCCGCCCTCGTCGAAGGCGCGCGCCAGCAGGGGCCCCACGGCGGCCTTCGCCAGCGCCCCGAGGCCCGCGGCGTCTCCGGTGTAGCGGCCGGTGAGGAAGGCGTCGGCGGGCAGCGCCACCGCGACGTCGCGCGCCGGCCGGGCCTCGAGCGCGGCGAGCAGCTCCGGCGCCCCCTTCCACTGCCCGGTGACGTCCACGGTGAAGGCGGACGGCGTGAGGGTGGCGGTGACGAAGGCGTTGAGGAGCGGCGTCGGCTGCAGCGCCACGCTCCCCGACGGGAACCAGGCGTACACATCGACCGCCCCGGCCGACGCCCGGGCCTTCGTCAGCTGCGCGTCGGCCGTCAGGCGGTCGACGTCGGTGAGCGAGGCGGCCTGTGGCAGCTTCGCGATGGCGGCGTCGGCGGCGACGAAGGCCCACCCGTCGGCCAGCGCGTACCCCAGCCGAGGCGGCTGGCCCTGCTGCCGCGAGAACGTCTTCACGACGACGCGGCCCACCGTCTGCTCGCCCGCCGCGCCGGCGCCGAGCCGATTCACCGCCAGCCCCTCGAGCCGCGCGTGCAGCGCCGCCGCGTCCTTCACCGGCAGCACGAGGTAGGCGTCGCCCGTCAACAGCGCCGCCGCCGCGAGCCCCCGCGCCGGGTCGAGCCCCGCCTTCGCCAGCTCGGCGGGGTTGCGCACGTCGACGCCCAGCTGCCCGACGAGGGCGTCGGCGAAGGCCCGCGCCGAGGCGAAGCCCTGGAGCGGCGCGACGAAGCCGGCCACCTTCACCTGCTCGAGCAGCCGCAGCTTCTCGCCGCTGCGCTCGAGCGACGGCACCACCACCCCCGCCACCGCGTTGCGCGGCAACACCCGCTCGATGCCGGCCTCGGCCCCGGCCTTCGTGCCGCACCGCGAGCAGCCCGCCGCCAACACCGCGACGAGCACGGCCAGCCGCGCCGCCCTCACGAGCGCACCTTGACTGGCTGGCCAGACGGCGTCGACGAGAGCTCCTCGGTCACCAGCAGGAACGACTCCATGTCGCGCACCGTCTCTTCGGTCGCCGCCACCTCGGCCGCCAGGGCGTCGAGCTGCCGCGTGACGCTCTGCGGGTCCCTGATGGCGATGGACTGCTCGTGGGTCAGGCGCAAGAGGTCCTCGATGCTCGCGAGTTGGTGGCTCACCACTTCCCGGCTCTCGTCGGCCTGGACGAAGCGCGCCAGCCGCTTCTTCAAGATGTCGACGCGCCGGGCCTTCACCTCGCGCAGGCGCTCGTTGCGCTCGCCCTCGACCTCCGCCGTCAGCGCCGCCAGCTCCTCTTCGACGGCCCGCTTGTCCGCCGCCGACAGGAAGCGCCGGTAGCTGTTGAGCGTCGTCACCAGGCGCAGGAACGAGGTGAGGAGCATGTCGAGCCGCGCCTCACTTGACGCCTGCAGCACCCCGCCGCCGGGCAGCTTCCCGTACTCCTCGAGGATGCGCGCCTTCAGGGCCTTGAGCTGGCCGTAGTGCTCCTTCTGGCTCGGCGCGAGCGCCGAGAGCAACGCCTCCTCCTCTTCGGGGCTCGCCACCTCGGCCGACGTCTGCGCCTCGGAGTTGGCCCGCACCGCCCGCCGGAACGACGGCATCGTCGAGAGGAAGGTGAGGTAGGCCACCGACGCGCCGCCGGCCGCCACCAACGGCACGATGTCACCGAGCAGCACCGCTGCGACGCCGCCCGCCGCGAGCGCGAACAGGTTGGCCGGCATCAGCAGCGCCGCCTTGAGGGAGCTGGGCTTCGTCTTCTTCTTCACGGCCACGGCGTCATGCCTCACCAGGGGCCCTCGTCGCGCCCGGCGGCGGCCGCGCGAGGCCTCCGCCGCGCCAGGGCCTTCACTTCACCTCGACCTTCTTGCCGATGGTCTTCTCGCCCGTCGGCGCCACCTCGGACACCGGCGCCGGGCTGTCGAGCCCCATCTCCATCTTGAACTGCTTCACCAGCTCGCGGGCCTGCAGCTGCTCGGCCTCTTCTTCGATCCTGATGCGCTCGTGGTCCACGGACTCGAGCGCCATCTGCATGCGCGCCTCGTTGACGGCCGTCTGCTCCTCGACCTTGCGCAGCATCTCGTCGTGGGTAGCGTCGATGCCGGCCACCTCGAACGACTCCATGGCGTCGGCGACCTTCGACTGCCACTTCGCCCGGCGCGCGTCGCGAATGGCCGCCATCGCCTCGGCGGTCTTCTTGTCCTTCTCGCGCATGAACGCCTTCTTCACGTTCAACGCCTTGTCGTAGGCCGCCCGCGCCGTCGCCAGCTGCGCCTCGTTGCGCGAGAGCGCCGCCTTCTCCATCTGCAGCCGCGTGGCGTACTGGGCCGCGAGGTCTTCACGCCCGCCCTGAATGGCCGCTTTCACCTTGGCCGTCAGGTCGTTCACCTCGGTCTTGTACTTGGCGTTCTCCTTCTCGAGCAGCGTGACGTTCGCCCGCACCATGGCGATCGACTCGTTCATCTTGGGCACCTGGTCGTTCAGGTCCCTGATGTTCTGCTCGAGGATGAGCTCCGGGTCTTCGATGGTGCTGACGAAGAAGCCCACGAAGCTGCGCATTGCCCGCTTGAAGCGTTGCCACATGATGGCTCTGTCTCCCGAATCCGCCGGGCTGCACGCCCGACCCTGTTCCCGGTACTGTACCGCCCTTCGACCGACACGTCCTCACCCGGCCCCTCATTGCGTCGGCGACACCCCGAGGCAACACGCCACCGCCGCGCTCCGTTCCCGAAGCGCACAAGACCGCGAAACGAGGAGGCTACTTACCGGTGGCCGGGGGCCGAACCGTCGTCCCGGCCTGCAGGCGCCCGCCGAGCTCGGCCTCGCCCCACGCCACCTTGTCGATGGCGCCGCGCTCGATGAAGAACCGCAGGTCGAGGTACTCCCCAGGCGGCACGCGCATGCGGTACGTCGGCCCACCCGAATAGAAACCCCAGCGGTAGGCGCGGCCGTCGAAGCGCCGCAGCTCGAGCCCCACCTCTTCGCGGCCCAGCGTGTCCTGCACCACCTGCCCGTCGACCCGCAGCGGGCCGGTGACGAGCACGGTGTCGTAGGCGATGTCGTCGTTCACCGCCGCGTTCTGGTCGATGATGATCTGCGCCGCCACCTGCGTGAAGCCGCTCGCGTATTCGGGGAACAGGTCGCTGTCGATGACGAAGAAGACGTCGTAGCTCCCCACCGGCAAGCGCACCCGGAACTGGCCGTCTTCGGCGGTGACGGCCCGGCGCAGGAAGAAGCTGTTGCGGTACTCGGGCGAGCGGTTGGCGAAGTAGAACGTGCCCACCGGCACGCCCGGCTGCGGAGGCCGGCCGTCGATGGTGAGCTTCCCCTGGTAGTACCCGGTGTTGATGTTGATGGGCAGGCGCGACGGCCCGGTGATGGGCTTGAGGCGGTCGACGACGAACCAGCCGTCGACCAGGTCGTCGGCGAGCTCGTCGCTCATCTGCAGCACCACGAAGTAGTTGCTGGGGAAGGCGCGCAGCTCGAACGACGACGACTCGAGCGGCACCTGGTACTCGAGGAAGACGTCGGTGTTGGTGGCTCCGGCGAAGCCGTACATGAACATGTTCCACGCGTAGGTCGGCTTCGGCACCACCGGCACGCCGTCGATACTGAGGCTGCCCTCGACGGGGACGGTGTTGATGATGGCGTTGAGGCGGCGGTCGGTGCGCAGGTCGATGGCGCCGACGAGCTGCACGTTCGACACCTCGGCCGGGTACGAGCGGTCCGGCGCGGCGACGAAGCTCAAGCCCACGCCGTACTCGCCCTTCGGCACCATGCCGGTGATGGTCTCGTAGCCGCCCTCGTGGTGCGTCCGCACGCTGGCCGTCCGCTCCCCGGGCACCGTGTAGCTCAAGGTGAAGTCGGCGCCCGGCCGGCGGTCGGGCAGCGGCATGCCGTCGAGCAGCACCTCGCCCTCGAGCGTCGCCGTCGGAATGTCGATATCGAAGGCCTGGTCGCGGTCGAAGACGAGCTGCGAGGGAGACACCAGGTAGCGCCGCAGCTCGGTGCCGTAGAGCGCCTTCGGCGGCGCGCTGAGGAAGAGCGCGAACTGGCCCGACAACAGCTCGAGCTCGTACGCGCCGCCCTGGCTCTGCGCGCTGACCCTTTGCACCGCCGCGAAGTTGCGCCGCGACGCGCCGGTGGTGTCGAGGAGCACGTCGTTGGGCGCCCGTGTCGGCACGAAGGGCAGCCCGCCGAACAGCGCCGCCCCGGCGAGGGTGTACGACGTCGCCTCGAGCCGTCGCACCTGGTTCTCGCGCAGGTCGATCGGCCCGGTGTCGATGAAGCCCTCGTGCGTCGGGAACACGCCCGACGGCTGGTAGTAGAAGATGTCGTAGTTGGCCCGCATCACCTTGATGTCGTACTGGCCCGTCGTCGTCGGCAACGGCCCCTCCCACTCCGACACGCCGAGCCCGCCGCGGAACTCGAAGCGGGCGCCGTTGACGGGGGCCTGGTTGAGCAGCACCTGCCCCGTCGCCGTGCGCAGCGCGACGCACAGCCCGAAGACGACCGCCCCGTCGGGCGTCTCCTCGACGCCGCCGTCGGGCAGGGTGAGCCGGCCGAACGCCTCGGGCGGGCAGTTCTCGCCTGCCCCCGTCCACTGCATCGGCCCGCGGCCCGCGTCGGGAGGCGCCACCACCGGCCGCCCGGCGTCGCGCGCGAAGGGCGCCTGCACCTCGGTGTCCGGGTCGACGTCGAGCGAAGTCGCCAGGTTCGAGCAGCCCACCAGCCCGGCCGCCGCCAGCATGCACACCACGACCGTCGGCGACGAAGGCTTCACCACTGGCTCCCGGGCAGAGGACGCTCCGCGCCCTCCCTTGGCGGCGGTTTGAAGCAAACGCAACGCCGTGATGCAACCCCCTGGAGTCCTTGGGACACTTCGGGTCGGGCCCGGGCGCTCGAGGGCAGGCGACAGGCCACGCGCGCGCATGACCGCCAGCAGACTGGCGCTGCGATGGTGGGCGGGCCTCGTCGATGAAGCGTGGCTCGCTCGAGAGCGGCGGCCGCTCGAGCCTCGCGGTGCGCCGCCCCACCGTCGCGGAGCCGAGGCGCAGCAGGTTTTCGTCGGGGCAGCCACACACCATACCGTGCGGCGAGCGGCTCCCCAAGACGAAGGGCCCGAGCACCAGCGGGCTCTGCACCGCCTGGCCCGCGGACGCATCGCGCCTTCCCGGCACTCCCGGGCCCCGCCCATGGCCACTCGCAGGCTCACGGCGCTGACGCCTCGAGCGAAGCGCCCCGGCACCTGACGGGCCATCGGTCGCACCGCTGCCCGTGGTCGCCTCGGGGGCCCCACGTCGCCGTCACGCCAGCCGGGCGCCCATCACTCGAGCTGCTCGAGGAGCCGCCGCGCGTGCGCCACCGCGCTCCGCCGCACCGCCGCCGCGTCCATCGTCTGGGGCCTGCGGTTGAACAGCAGGAGGCGCCCGTCGACCATCACGTGGCGAACGTCGCGCGACTGCGCCGAGTACACGAGGGTGGCCACCGGGTCGTGCGAGACGGGCGTCAGGTGCGGCCCCGACAGGTCGATGAAGGTGAGGTCGGCCTTCTTCCCCGGCTCGATGGAGCCGATATCGGCCTCGAGCCCGAGGGCCTTCGCGCCCTGCACCGTCGCGAGCTCGAGGGCCCGCATCGCCGAGAAGCCCGTCGGCCCCACGCGCGGCAGGTGCATCAGCGCCGCCAGCCGCAGCTCGTGGAAGATGTCGAGGGTGTTGTTGCACGGCGCGCCGTCGGCCCCGAGGCCCACGGTGATGCCCTGCTCGACCAGCTCGGGCACCTTCGCGACCCCTGACGCCAGCTTGAAGTTCGCGCTCGGGCAGTGACAGACGCAGGTGCCCGTCTGGCGCAGCAGCTTCTGCTCCTCGGCGGTGACCCAGACGCAGTGCGCCAGCGTCGTGTGCGGCCCCAGCAGCCCCAGCGCGTGGAAGTAGGCGACGTTGTCGAGGCCGGTGCGCTCCCGCACCAGGTCGCACTCGGTGGGGTTCTCGCTCGCGTGGGTGTGAACGCGCACGCCCCGCTCCCGCGCGAGCGCCCCAACCCGCCGCATCAGCGTCTCGGTGCACGACAGCACGAAGCGCGGGGCGAACGCGTAGGTGAGCCGGCCGCCCTCGGCGCCGTGCCATCGCTCGAGCAGCGCCAGGCTCTCGGCCAGGCTGGCCTCGGTCGTCTCCCGCAGCCCCGACGGCACGCCCTGCCCGGCGTCCATCATGCACTTGCCGCCCACCAGCCGCAGCCCGGCGTCGCGGGCCGACTCGAACACGGCGCCGTAGTGGCGCACGCTGCCCATGTCGAGGCACGCCGTCGCCCCCGAGGTGATGAGCTCGAGGAAGGTGAGGTCGGCCGAGGCGCGCATCGACTCGGCGTCATGGGACGCCTCGAACGGCCAGATGCGCTCACGCAGCCAGTCGAGCAGCTCGAGCCCGTCGGCGTGGTTCCGGCACAGCGTCTGGCAGGCGTGCAGGTGCGAGTGAATGAGCCCCGGCGTCACCACCAACCCGCGCCCGTCGATGACGCGCATGGCGCTGCGCCGCGACGCCTTCGAGTGGGGCCCGACGTGGGCGATGCGGCCCCCGTCGACGACGATGTCGGCGTCGCGCAACACCTGCCGCGAGGCGTTCATGGTGACGACGAGCGCGTTTCGAATGAGGAGCTGCACGGCGCGCAGCATGTTGGCCGATGCCACGGCAGAGGTACACTTTTCGCCGTGACGCTCCTCCGGCTCCTCACCCGGCTCGCCATCGACCTGCCCGGCGACACCCCCGACTACGACCGCCCGCCCAGCGCGACCACCCCCCGCTACCTCGAGTTCCTCGAGTCCAACACCCACCTCATCTATCCGGGGCTCGCGGTGCTGGTGCTGGCCCTCATCGCCCTGGGCATCCTCCAGGCATGGCGCAGCGAAGACATGGACGGCGTCCAGAAGGCCGAGCTCAAGCGCGACGTCATTCGCGAACTGCGGCGCGAGGTGCACGGCATGACGGCCGACGCCCTGGCCCGGGCCGTCGGCGTGCCGTCGCTCAAGCTGCTCCGCCTGCTCGAAGAGATGCAGCAGGACAACATCATCGAGTCGCGCACAGACACGCAGCGCCTGACGACCTGGCGCATGAAGCTGTGAGGCGCACGCCCGGCCCCGGGGCCCCGGCGCGTCAGTTGGCGATGGCGCGCACCGAGCTGACGACGCAGCTCCCGACCGTCGGGTACGGGCACGGCGCGCCGTACGGGTCGTCGGTCTCGAAGACGGCGAAGATGCGGTACATCGTGCCCGTCTGGGGCGCCGTGCCGCCGTCGAAGGCGCCGAAGCCGAGCTGCCCCAGCGGCCGCGACGAGGGCATCGACGGCGTCGAGGTGCCCGGCAGCGTCGCCGGCAGCACCGGGGCCATCACCCACCGGAAAAACCGGCAGCTCCCGCCCGTGCCCGTCACGCACTCCTCGTCAGGCGCGCCGCCCATGCCACCGTCCGCCAGCGCCGCGCCCTGCCAGAGCGACGCCGAGACGACGGTGAGGGGCGCGTCACCGGCGTTGGCGAGCCCGTTGTAGCTCTGCACCACGTTGGGCACCGTGCCGGAGAGGTTGACGGTGATGTCAGACGTGATGCCGCGCGGGAGCAGCGACTGCCCCGAGAGGATCATCGTGACGGTCTGCGGCTGGCGGTTGGTGCCGGCCGGCTCGTTCTGCCGCAGCCAGAACACCTGCGCCTGGTCCGCGCCGTCGTCACGGCAGCGCGAGGTGGGCCGGTAGGTGACGCGCACCGGCGGTGTCTCCCACGGCCGGGGGTCCATCGTCGACGCCGGGAGCTGGGCCGTCGGCAGCACGAAGCGGCCACCGTCCGACGGGTTGCTCGCGAACTCGAAGTCCGCCACGGCGCCGCCGTCGCAGCGCCCCCCGGCCAGCAGGTTCACGTTGAAGGCGTACTGCACCGGCGTGTTGCCCTCGTTGCGCACGTACAGGCGGCCCGAGCGCGACGCCGGCGCCGTGCCGCCGTCGCTCCCGACGCAGGCGCGCCCCCCGTCTGGCGGAAACAGCCGGCCGTCGCACAGGGCGCCGAAGGGAAGGTTCAGCATGGTGGTCGTCCGGTCGGAGCAGGTCTCCATCGGCGAATCTTCGAAGCGGAAGCACAGGCGCGGCACGGCCTCGATGGCCTTGCCCCGCACGGTGACGCGCAGCGGGTCGAGCCCGCCACCGAACGTCACGTCGAGCGCCGTCATCAGGTCGCCGGTCGCCGTGGGCGCGAAGGTGAAGGCCACCTTCCGGCTAGCGCCGGCAGCCAGCGGGCCCACCAGCCCCTGGGGCACGCCCGTCAGGCCCAGCGTCGCCGCCGTGGCGCCCAGCGTCGCCCCCGTCACCTCGAGCTCGTTCGAGCCCGCGTTCGTCAGCGTCACCTCGAGCGACTTGCTCTCGCGCAGGTAGACCTCTCCGAAGTCGAGCGTGCGCGGCATCACCGTGGCCACCGCGGCGATGCCCGTGCCCAGCAGCGTCAGCTGCACCGTCGGCCGCGCCGGGTCGTTGGTCTCGAGCGTCACCGTGGCCGTCTCGCGCACGTCCGGCTCGGTGGGCCGGAAGGTGAACGCGAACATCACCTCTTCCGAGGCGCCCACGGTCACCGGCAGCGTCTCGCCCAGGCCGAACTTCGGGCTCGAGAAGGTGGCCTTCGTGATGGAGAGGTCGGCGTTGCCTCCGTTGCGCACGCGCGTGCTCGCCGTGGCGGTGGCGTTGAGCTGCACCTGGCCGAAGTCGAGCGAGCCGCGGTCGGCCCCCATCGCGTCGATGACCTCGATCTTGGGAAAGGTGCGCCGCACCGTCTGCCCGCACTGGCATGACGAGAGCGCGAGCGCGACGGTCAGCGCGGCGACGGCACGGGAAGCGTTCATGTTCACGTCAGCTCCGACTTGGGTGTCCGGCCCATGAGATCGAGTACAGCGGCCCTCGGGCTCTTCCGCTCGTATGCAATCTGGTACACCTGCTCGCAGATGGGCAGCTCGCACGAGCGCCGGGCGGCCAGGTCCTTCGCGCTCTTCGCCGTCTTCACGCCCTCGGCGACCTGCTTCATCTCGGCGAGGATGTCGTCGAGCGGCCGGCCCTTGCCCAGCTCGATGCCCACCTTGCGGTTGCGCGACAGCTCCCCGGTGCACGTCAGTACCAGGTCGCCCATGCCGGCGAGGCCCGACAGGGTAAGCGGGTTGGCGCCCATGCGCATCGCGATGCGGGAGATCTCGGCGAGGCCCCGGGTGATGATGGCGGCCCGCGTGTTGTGCCCCAGGCCCAGCCCGTCGGCCATACCGGCGGCGATGGCGATGACGTTCTTCAGGCTGCCGCCCACCTGCACGCCCACCACGTCGGTCGAGGTGTAGGCGCGGAAGCGCTCGCTCGAGAACATCGCCTGGGCCTTCTGAGCGGTCTTCTCCCAGCGCGAGGCGATGGTGACGACGGTGGGCATGCCGAGCACCATCTCTTTCGCGAACGACGGCCCCGACAGCACGGCGATGGAGGGGTGGTACGACTCGGGCAGGCACTGCTCGAGCACCTCGGTCATCGTCAACAGCGTGTCGTTCTCGATGCCCTTGGCCACCGAGACGACGGGCACGTGGGCGGGCACGACGCGGGCGACCTGCGCCATCAGCCCCCGCGTCGCCTGCGAAGGCGTCGCGACCACCACCAGCTCGGTGCCGGCCGAAGCGCGCTCCAGGTCGGTGTCGCCGACGAGCCGCATCGGGAGCGAGAGGCCCGGCAGGTACCCCGGGTTCTCGTGCCGCTCGGTGATGGCCGCGACCGTGGCCGCGTCGCGGCCCCACAGCACCACCTCGTCGAAGTTCGCCGTGAGCACCGAGGCGATGGCGGTGCCGAAGCTCCCGGCGCCGAAGACGGTCGCTTTCTTCATGCGGGCTGACGCCTTAGCCGCATTCGCACACGGCCCAAAGCCCTGCGTTAGAAGCCTGTTAGAAGCCCGTCACCAGCCCCACCGCGACGTTCACCATCGCCGGGGCGTCTTCGGGGCGGAAGTGGAGGTCGAGGCCGAAGGCGAAGAAGAAGCTGGTGCGCTCCGACAGCGGGAACTCGCCGCCGGCACGGGCCTGCGCGTTGTGCCCCGCGATGAAGCTCGCCGGCACCGCCTGCAGGGGCGTGCTGGCGAAGGGCTCGGTGTCGATGGCCAACACGTAGCGCAGGTCGACGAAGAGCCGCGCCGCGCGCACCGTCGAGCCCTGGAACGAGACGATGAAGCCGGGGGCGAAGTTGAAGTTCCGACGCCCTGTCAGCCAGCGGGCGCCCTGCACCTCGCGGCTCGCCCGGGTGTTGAAGACCGCGCCGCCGGCCTCGAAGGCGAGCGCCAGCCACCAGCCGGGGCTCGGCGCGAAGCCGTACTTCGCCGTGCCGCGCACCTCGTGGTGCGTGAGGTACAGCGTCTCGTACGACAGGCCCACGTCGAACTGGTCGAGCACGCCCAGCGCGGCCTTCACCTGCACGAAGGGGAAGCCGAGGACGAAGGCCTGGGCGCGCTTCAACTTCCCCAGCGGCTGCGCGCCGAACATCGACACCTGGTTGGGCGGCTCGCGCCGGCGCAGCGCAAGCCCGGTGAGCGCCGGCGGCGGCGCGCGAGGGAACGAGGGCGCCGGGGTCGGTGGAGGCAACGGAACGGGCGGCGGCGCGACAAGCGGCGGCGCGGCCGCAGGCCCCGGCGCCGGACGCGGAGCGCTCCCCGGCAACGCCTGCCACTCCTCGTCAGGCTGCCCCTGCGCCAACGCGAGCGAGGGTAGCAGCAGCCAGAGGAGCCCAGTGGAGCGCCGGGAGGGAGGCGTCATGGTCGTCGCCGGCTCGAAGCGGTGCGCCCCCGCAGGGGAGACGGGGGCGCGACGTCAGGCCAGGGCCTTCGTCAGAGCGACTTGAGGTAGGCCACGAGGTCGGCCTTCTCGGCCGCGCTCAGCGTCGAGGTGACGCCGTGCCGGTCCTGGCTGTTGCCGTAGACCCGCGCCTCGAGGGTCGCCTCGGTGCCGTCGTGCAGGTAGG
This sequence comes from Myxococcaceae bacterium, assembly GCA_020247085.1. Lineage (GTDB taxonomy): Bacteria > Myxococcota > Myxococcia > Myxococcales > Myxococcaceae > Xiheimicrobium > Xiheimicrobium aquaticum. Next base: position 15,096 of record JADCJJ010000545.1, read on the forward strand.
GCGCCGACCGCGCGAGGCCGTGCAGCGACGGCACGTTGAAGCCCCGGCGCTCGACGAGGCCGTTATCGCGCTCGCGCACGTCGGCAGCCCGGGTGTTCAGGGTACCGACGTCCTGGTTGCTGTTGTCGGTCAGGAGCGCCCCGGTGTGGCAGGTCGCGCACTGCGCCTTCTCGAAGGCCGCGCGCCCGCGCTTCACCGCGTCCATCTGGGCGTTCAGCGGCGCCGGCGCTGCCGGGAGTGAGTCGACCCAGCGATCGAGCCCCGCGGCCTCGGCGCCGACGAGGCCCTTGCCGCCCATGCGCTCACGAATGGTGTGCACGTTGAAGTCGCTGAGCGTCGGGAACTCGCCGCTCCAGTGGTACGGCGCGGTCGCCAGCAGCTTGCGGCCGGCGAGGGCCGGCGTCTGGCGGGGGCCGTCGGGGAACATCCACACGTGGCCGTCCTCGCGGCCCTCGAGGTGGCACGTCGAGCAGGCCACCGTCGTCTGGGGCGAGCTCATGCGGCTGTCGAGGGCGTCGAAGAACATGCGGCGGCCGGCGGCGAGGTCAGGCGGCAGCACCTCGCCCACGCCGACGTCGTCGAAGCGGTAGGTGCCGCGCTTGACCACCGTTGCCTCGTCGCCGCGCCCGCTCGCGATGAGCTCATCCACGCGGTGGTCGAACTGGCTGTAGACGAAGGCCCGGGCGCCATCGCGCGTCACGGCGATACCGTCAGCGCCGGCGCCGACGCGCACCAGGTTGCGAATCGAGGTGCCCGACGAGTCGAACGCCAGGTCACGCCCCGTGCGGCGCCCCGCCGGCAGTACGGCCACGTTCTGCGACTCGCGGTTCACGACGAAGACCCAGATGCCGCTCGGGTCGGTCACGCCGACGGTGGGCCCCTGCACGGCGCTCTCGACGCCGCCGGTGCTCGACGCGAACGTCGAGACTGGGAAGTCAGACGTGGCGTTGGTGTTGCTGCCCGCCCGGATGCACGCCGTCAGGTCGTCGACCCGCGCCTGGGGAGCCTCGCCGGCCGTGTCGTAGGTGACGATGCCGGCCGTCGCGACGGCGCCGATGGAGCACGGTCCGCCGGCCGAATAATAGCCGCCAGCCGACGAAGGCCGTCGGCCGATGGCGTCCTCCCGGGCCCACACGACCGGGGTGAAGGCCCGCGTCCCGTCGGGCGTCGTGATGATGTCGGCGGCGGCCCGCGGGTGGAACGTGCTGACGCTGCTCACCACCGACGACGAGCCGGCGCTCCGCGTCGCGTTGGCCTGGGTGTAGGCCTGGGCAGACGTCGGGTTCGACACGAGCGCCTGGCGCTCGAGGTCGACGACGGCCAGCTCACCCTTCTTGTAGAGAGACACCAGCGCCTTGTTGCCGGCGACGACCGCGACGGCGCGAGGCTCCTCGCCGACCGGCAGCTCCCAGGCCTGCTGCAGCGTCGCCGTGTCGAAGGCCGTCAGCACGCCGTGCGCCGCCGTGTCGCGCGCCGTCGCGCCGGTGACGAGCAGCTGCTTCCCATCGGCGCTCAGCGCCAGGCCGGCCGGCTCGGGCGCGGTCTGGAGGGTCGCCGACGGCTGGCGCTCTCCCTTGCGGATGACCGAGACGGTGTTGCTGCCGCGGTTGGCGACGTACACGGTGTCGTCAGGGCCGACGACGACGCGGACCGGCTCCTTGCCGACGGGCACGACGTAGCGCGACGACGGGTTCGCCAGCGACATCGCCACCAGGACACCGTTGTCGGTGTCGACGGCGAAGAGCGTCGAGTCATCGGATGACAGCGCCAGCGAGCCGCTCGCCCGCGACGCGTTGCCCGCGCCTTGCGGCGCACAGCCCGCGAAGAGAGACATCGCCGTCAGGGCCCCCACCACCACCGCGCGCTTGAACCAGTTCATGCTCTGCCTCATGAGCTCTTCGTGATGACTGCCGCCACTTCACGCCAGTCTAGTTGGAGTCACTTCACTCTGTCGCTGATGTCATGGAATCCCGCCGCCTTCCCTCTGGGCCACCAGACCCTCGTCGAAGCCACCCCTCGAACTGCAACCGTCTGATCTTCCAGCCGTCGCTCGCTCCGACACCCCGCCCCGCCGCCCCGCTCATCAAGCCTCGACCCTGCAGCTGGCGTGCCGCGCCTCCCGCAGCGCCATCACGAGTCGAGGTGGGCAGAGACGTGTTGCCAGAGCCTGAAATTCTGATCGACTCCTGCACAGAACGCTGCACCATGTGCAACCGGCTGCACGGGCGCTGGGGTGCCCGGTGAGGCGACGACGTCATGGCGAACCCGCAGACGGCCGACTTCCTACGCTTCCGGCGCACCTTCACGCTGCTCATCGTGCTGGTGGTGTTGCCGTCGGCGGGGCTGTCGGGGTTCGGAGTCGTGGCCATCGTGAACGAGCGGGCGGCGGTCGAGAAGCGCCTCGAGGCGTCGTGGGCGGGGCGGCTCCAGTCGGCCTGGAGCGAGGTCGACGCGCGCTTGAAGACGCTCTCGGTGGGCTCCGAGGCGCCGCTGCGGGTCGACTCGCGCGGCGTGCAGCTGCTCGGGGCGACCTTCGACGTGAGCGACGACCGGGTGTCGTCGCAGGACCCGAAGCTCGAGCCGGTGGTGAAGAGCCTGGCGCCCCAGTTCGTGGCGGTGCCGGCCGAGCCCATCGTCTTCTCGGCCTCGACGCCGCAGGGGGTCTTCGCGCTGGTAGCGCTGCGCCGCGACGGCACCGTGCGCGGGGGCTTCGTCTCGCCAGACGCGCTGGCCGAGGTGGTGCGCGAGGTGAGCGCACCGCTCCTGGCCGGGGGTGAGCCGGCGCAGCTGTCGATGGTGCCGGTGAAGCAGGTGCCGGCCGAGGGCGTGCTCGCGCGGCTGGCGTCAGGGGTCAGCGAGGCCCGCGAGGCGGCGCTGGGCCCGCCCGAGCTCGCGTCGCTGTCGCTCCCCGCGCCGATGCAGGACTTCCGGCTGGTGGCGCAGGCCCTCGGCGAAGACCCGGTGGGCAAGGCCTCGGCCCGCAACCGCACCGTGTACGTCGTGCTGCTGACGCTCTTCTACGTCACGCTCGCGCTGGGGGTCGTCTACACGGGGCGCTCCCTCTACCGCGAGGCGCGGCTGTCGCGGCTCAAGACCGACTTCGTCTCGCTGGTGAGCCACGAGCTGCGCACGCCGCTGACCTCGATTCGCATGTTCATCGACATGCTGGCGATGGGGCGCGTGAAGGACCCGGCCGAGATGCAGACGGTGCTCGACCTGCTGTCGCGGGAGACGTCGAGGCTGTCGACGATGATCGAGACGGTGCTCGACTTCTCACGGCTCGAGTCGGGCAAGAAGCAGTACGACAAGCAGCCGGTGCCGGTGCAGGCGGTGGTCGACGCGGCGGTGGCGGCCTTCCGGGCCCAGCGGGTCGGCGCGACGATGACCTTCACCGTCGAGGCCGAGCCGAACCTGCCGACGCTGCGCCTCGACAAGGACGCGCTGGCCGGCGCGGTGCTGAACCTGCTGCAGAACGCGTTCAAGTACACCGAGGCCGACAAGCGCATCACGCTGCGGGCGAAGCAGGCCGGGCCCGAGGTGGTGCTCGAGGTCGAAGACAACGGCGTCGGCGTGCCCCGCCGGGAGCAGCGGCGCATCTTCGACCGCTTCTACCGGGTGGACTCGCTGCTGACGCGACAGACCGAGGGCACGGGCCTGGGCCTGTCCATCGCGCAGCGCATCGTCGAGGCGCACGGCGGCCGCATCAGCCTCGACAGCGCGCCCGGCAAGGGGAGCACGTTCCGCGTGCACCTGCCGCTGGCCGGCTGATAGGGAGCGCTCGTGACGATCGGAAGCCGACAGCGCATCCTGGTGGTGGAAGACGACCTCTCCATCCTCACGGGGTTGTCGATGAGCCTGCGCTCCGACGGGTACGAGGTGCTGCAGGCGCAGGACGGGAAGACGGGGCTCCGCAAAGCGCTCGACGAGGGGCCCGACCTGATGGTGCTCGACCTGATGATGCCGCAGCTCAACGGCTACGAGGTGCTCGAGGAGCTGCGCAAGCGGGGCAGCAAGCTGCCGGTCATCGTGCTGTCGGCGCGGGGCATGGAGCGCGACAAGGTGATGGGCCTCGACCTCGGGGCCGACGACTACCTGGTCAAGCCCTTCAGCCTCGGAGAGCTGCTCGCCCGCATTCGCTCGGTGCTGCGCCGGCGGGAGCGCGACGAGGTGCAGGCGCTGGCCTTCGACGACACCCGCATCGACCTGAAGGCGAAGACGGTGACGCGGGGCGGGCAGCCGGTCGAGCTGACGGCGCAGGAGTTCAAGCTGCTGGCGCACCTCGTCTCGAACCCGGGGCGTACCTTCTCGCGCGACGAGCTGCTCGCCGCGGCCTGGGGCTACGGCTACGAGGGCACCGCGCGCACCGTCGACAACTTCATCAGCCAGCTCCGCGCGAAGTTCGAGCTCGACCCCGACGCGCCGCGCCGCTTCACCACCGTGCGGGGCCTGGGCTACCGCTTCGACGAGTGAGGGCCGCTCCGGCGCTCGCCCCGGGCGCATCGCAGCCGCGAAAGGCCGTGTAAGAAGGCCGCACCATGCACCGCCGCTACACGATTCACCGGGACGGAGACCTGCTGGTCGAGGACCTCGACGCGCAGGGCCGCCCCCTCGACCCCGAGCCGGTGAAGCCGGAAGACCGGCTCCCCATCGAGGTGACGGTCCTGGGCCCCGACGACGTCGACTCGCGGGCGGCCCTCATCGACCTGCTCGAGCTGGCCCTGGGCCTCGAGACCGACGGGCCCGAGTCGGTCGGCCTCAAGAAGCGCGACGGCCACAAGCTGGGCGTCTTGTCTTGACGGTGGGGGCTCGCGAGGCGCCTCCACCCGGCGCGCCGGCGCCAGGCCAGGCCCCCGCCGGTGGCCCGCTCGCTGCTGCGGCGCGCGCCGTCGCTCCGGCGCTGCCCGGTGCCTTCACGCCGCGGGCCTGGCCGAGATAGCGTGGCCCTTGATGAACGCCGTCGCGCTCATGTTCGGCCTCAACCTGTGCCTGGCGGTGGTGGTGGTGCTGGCCTGGCGCGGCCACGCCGACGAGGCCCGCGCGGCGTTGAGCCGCTGGGTCGCCAGCGAAGGGCTCTCGCTCGTCGATGCGGAGCGGCGCTGGCTGCGGCGCGGCCCGTTCTGGCTCGCCTCGGGCTCCCGGGCGGTGTTCCGGGTGTCCGTCGGCGACGGGCACGGCCAGCAGCGCGCGGGGTGGGTCTGTCTGGGGAGCTGGGCGCGTGGCCCGGCCAGCGGTGACGTCGTCACCTCGTGGGACTGAGCTCCCCCCTGTCGCGCCCTCGAGACGCCGCGCTCGAGGAGCGGCGCCGGCGCTGCCGGTACAACCCGCGCTGCGTCCTCGAGACCAGCCGAGCGCCGCTGCCGGGCGTGGCGGGAGGGCGCGACGCTTTTCGCCGGGTGGCCATGCCTGCGCCCCCCCGGGTCCGTCTGGCTCTGGCGACCGCGCGGCAGTACAGGCTGACGAATGCTCGTCTGCGGCCTCGACTTCGGCACCAGCAACACGGCGGCCGCGCTTCCGAGCGGTGAGGTGCTGCGCCTCGACCCGAACGCGCCGGCGCCGCAGCTCTTCCGAACGGTGCTGTTCTTCCCAGAAGACTCGCGCGAGACGCTGGCGGGGCACGAGGCCATCGCGCGCTACGAAGAAGACAATGTCGGTCGCTTCATTCAGTCGATGAAGACGTGGCTCCCGGCCACGAGCTTCACGCGCACGCAGCTGCGGGGGCGCACCCTGTCTCTCGAAGAGCTCATCGCCATCTTCCTCAGGCGCGTCCGCGCGCTGGCCTCGGCGTCGGTTGGCGATGACGTCACCCGGGTCGTGCTGGGGCGGCCCGCGCGCTTCTCGACCGACGCCACCGTCGACGCCTTCGCGGAAGGGCGCCTGCGCTCGGCCGCCACGCTCGCCGGCTTCACCGAGGTGCGCTTCGTCATCGAGCCCATCGCCGCCGCGCTCGCCTACGAGGCGACGCTCACGAGGGACGAGGCCGTGCTGGTGGCCGACTTCGGCGCGGGCACCACCGACCTGACCGTGATGCGGCTGGGGCCCTCACGGCGGGGCCGCGCCGACCGGCGCGACGACGTGGTGGCCTCTTCGGGTGTCTACGTCGGCGGCGACCGCTTCGACTCGGCCATCATGAAGACGTCGCTCCTCAAGTACTTCGGCCAGGGCTCGACGTACGCCGCCACGCGCGACGGGCAGCGGCTGCCCATGCCGGCGTACCTGTCGAGCCGGCTCCTGTCGTGGAACGAGATGTCGCTCATTCGCGAGAAGACGACGCGCGAGCTCATCGACACGATGCTCGAGACCAGCGACCGCGTGCCGGCCATCGAGGCGCTGGAAGACCTGGTGATGGAGAACCTCGGCTTCCGCCTCTACCGCGCCATCGAGCGCGCGAAGGTGCAGCTGTCGACGAAGCACGAGGCCCGCATCGACTTCGAGGAGGCCCGCATCTCGATTCACGAGACCATCACGCGCGACGCGTTCGAGGCGGCCACCGCGCACCTCATCGACGAGCTGGCGGCGTGTACGAGCGAGCTGCTCACCCGGCTGCCCGCGGGCCTCTCGCTCGACGCGGTCTTCCTCACCGGCGGCTCGTCACAGCTTCCGTCGGTGCGGCGGCTCTTCGCGCGCACCTTTGGTGAGGAGCGCCTGCGCACCGCCGACGCGTTCACCAGCGTGGTCGAGGGGCTTGGCCGCGCGGCGGGCTCGACGTTCGATGGCTCGACGTTCGATGGCTCGACGTGAGTGGACGGCCGAGCGTTCGAGTTTCGTGAAGGCTCTGGCGTCGCGCTCAGGGAGGCTTCCGCGAACCGCCTCCTCGAAGACGCGCTGGTGCTGGACGAGCGGATCGTCGCGCGCAACACCACCGGAGCCCGAAGCTGGGGCGACGCTCGCGCCACGCTCGAGCAACGACGCCGAGGAACCGGCGCGTCGAGCTGGTGAAGCAGGCGCTGCGATACGCGGAGCTGGGACGCGGAGTAGCGTGTCTCCCCGGTGATCTTGGCCTGCCAGCGGTGCCGCACCCGCTTCTCTGTGCAGGACGCGCTCGCGACGCCGGGCACCGCCGTGCAGTGCTCGCACTGCGGGCAGGACTGGAGCCTCACCGCCACCGTCGCGTTCCCATGCCGTCACTGCAGCCAGACGCCCCCCTTTCAGCGCAGCGGGCGCGGGGTCGATGACTGGGCGTGCACCCGGTGCGGTGGGCCGAGGACCGCCGGGCCACCGCCCCCACCACCCCGGCCTGCCGCCTCGCGCGACGTCGCCGATCGGGTGAGGTCGTTCGGTGCGCCGCAGCCTCCGGAGCCGCTCATCGGTCCGTGCACGACATGCGGAGAGCTCCGGCTCGAGCGGGGGCCGGCGCCGCTGGGCCTCGTCTCGCACGGCTGCGGCCGCTGCGCGCACACGGTCCTCGACACGTCACACGTCGAGGCGCAACGCGCGCAGACGCGCCCGAAGGGCTACCAGCCCGGCAGGCGCTGTCCCATCTGCGAGACCCACGCCCTCGTTGAGGCGCCGCAGACCGCGGAGCGGCCTCGTGGCTACCGCAGCACGGCCTGCGACGCGTCGTTTCTCTTCGGCAACCAGCCGGTGCCCCACGCGCCACCGCCCCGACCGCGCCCGTCCCGGTGGGCGTTCTGCGACGACTGCCGCTCCACCGTCTGGCGCCTCGGCCAGCCGCCGCGCTCGGTGCCGCGGTCACCGTGCGACCGCTGTGGCCGCCAGAAGCTCGACGAGGGCGCCCTGGGCCTTCGCCGCGAGTGGGCCCGGAAGATGGCGGGGAGCCAGCGCGTGGACTTCAGCCTGGGCCCGCCCCCCTTCGACGACTGCATCGTCTGCGGACACCGGCGTGTCATCGAGGGCCGCTGCACCGCCTGCGGTGAGGTCTACGACGGGAAGCCGCTCGTCCCGAGCTCCGCGGAGCGCTCCGAGGCGACGCTGCTCGAGAACGTCACCTCGAGGCCTGACGACGACGAGCCACGGCGCGTGCTCGCGGCTCTGCTGCGCGAGCGCGGCGACGAGCGCGGCGAGTTCATCACGCTCCAGCTCGACGCCGAGGCCGGTCCCTTGACGAAGCAGGCGCAGCGGCGGCTCGACACGCTGGACACCGAGATGCGCCGCCGCGACGCCCCGCCGGGCGTCGAGCACACGGGCATCACCTTCCGCCGGGGCTTCCCGCACGCCGTGGTGTGGCCCGGGTGGACCGACCCCCAGCACCCGGGCTGGCGGACCGTCGCCGAGCTGCTGGTGCCGGCGATGGCGCCGGACAGCGGCCGTCGCGGCTTCTCCCCGCTCGGCGGGCCTCCCCTGGCAAGCCTGCAAACGTTGCTCGGCGCGGGGCGCACCATCGCCGGCTTCCTCGTCGAGAACCCGCCGCCGAACCTCACGAGGCTGGGGCTGTGGCTCGAGCCGCCCTTCACCGACGTCGACCTCTCGCTGCTCGAGCGCCTGCAGGACGCGCTGCCACGGCTCAACGACCTGTCCGTTCACGAGCGACAGCGCCCGCGCTTCGCCGCCAGGCGGTGGGGCCCCGCGGTCGCCCGCCTCGTCGCGCCTCGGCTCTTCCGCCTGCGCCTCGCCCTCGACGCGCTGACGCCCGCCAAGGCCCGCGAGTTCGTCACCCGCGACGCCCCGCACCTCACCCTGCAGCTCGAGCCCGAGACGCCTTTCCTCGCGCGCGTCTGGGCAGAGGTCGACGCCGATGGCGTCCGCGTGGTGCTGAGGGAGCAGGTCGAGGCGACGGTCGTCGAGCCGCTCGCCCGGGAGCTGCGCGCCGCGGGGTTCACCAGCGTCGACGTGCTCGACCTCGCGACGGGGCAGTCGTCGCGCTGGGAGCTGTGACTCGAGGCGCAGCGTCTTCTCCGTCGGCTGGCCGACCTTCAGCACGACCTCGATGGAGCCTGGCGACCACCTCCGGTGTCGGGCGCTCGGGCCACCACGAGTCGGCCAGCTCGAAGGGCCGCCTCGCCGCCATGACGCGGGACGAGCCCGTCGAGAGCGTGGCGCTGCTGCGCGACATCCAGCAAGGCCCCTCGACGCCGTGCGGCTGCCGGGCTGCCCGCTCGACGTGCTCGCCCAGCAGGTCGCGACCGAGGTCGCCGCCGAGCCGCCGGCCGAAGCTGCGCGCTTCGACGCCTCTCGTCGCGCGGTGTCCTCCCGAGGCCTTCCGGGCGCGAACCTCGAGCAGGTCTCCAGGGGACCCAGCGCTCGAGTCCCGTCTCCGCCGCCTGGAGGGCGGCCGCCACCAGCCAACGCCCAGGCGCAGCCAGCCCTTCACCCTCTCGGCCCTGCCGCCCTCCTGCCTCCACCACTGCTCAGCCACAGCGCGGGCTTCAGCCCGCGCTGTGGAGAAGACCGGGCAGGGCTTGAGCGCTCGCCGCAAGACGAAGGTCGCGTTGGCGCGGAGCGCCGCGTGGGCGACGGTGCCTCCAGCCGTCGCCCACAGGTTCCCCTCGTGGAACTCGAGCTTGAGCTCCGACCGATTCAGGGCCTCGAGGTGGTCCGCTGAGGTCGGGGGGAGCCGTCGCGCCTTGATGGTCGGCTTGGACTCCATCGACGACGGCGCGTGGTCCTGAGCAGCGAGAGCCTTCGGCCGTTGGCCACGGCCGTGGAGAGGCCCCCGCCCCGCGGTTCCTGGCGATCGGCCCACCCCGGGCCGCCGGCCCGTCGCCAGGGCCGTCAGCGGCCCGGTCCAGCCGCAGCGTCGTTGAGGCGCCGGGCGTCGACGAGCCAGCGCCGGGCGGCCGCTTCGCCCAACGCCCCCCGCCGCACCGCCGCCAGCAGCCGGTCGTCGAGCGACAGGCCCTCGGGCTCGAGCAGCACCGGCGGCGCCGGGGCCTCGTTGCCGCGCAGGTGCCGGCGCAGCGCCTCGCTGGGCAGCAAGACCTCGGCGGCGTGAACGAGCCCCCGGGGACCCGACAGCAGCCGGAGCGCCACCACCGCCGACAGCGCCTCGGACAGCCGGCGGCGCGCCCGGGCCGCGTCGAGGGCAGCGAGCCGGTGCAGCGCCCCCGACGTCGACGTGGCCCGAAGCGTCAGCGCCACCAGCCGCCCCTCGCACGCCAGCTCGAGGGCGGTGTCGGCGGCAAGCTCGTCGTCCAGCAGGTCGACGCACACGGCGGCCGCCGGGAGCGCCCGCGCCACCGAGCGCATCACCGCCCGCGCCTGCCCGCCCGGCGGCTCGAGGTGTCGCACGGGCGAGCCCTCGGTGACGAGGCACGCGGGCTCGTCGAAGGCCACCGCCGCCAGGCCCGCCGACGCCCAGGTCTCCAGGAGCGCCGTCGCCAGCGTCGTGCGCCCCTGCCCGGGCGGCGCCGCCACCACCACCACCCCGCGCCGCAGCGCCGCCAGCGGCTCGAGCGACTCGGGCGGAAACCCCAGCGCGTCGAGCCGGGGCGACGCGTGGAACGCCCGCACCGACACCGAAGGGCCCGTGGCCGTCGACACCACCGACAGCCGCAGGGGCCCCAGCCCCGGCGCCGAGAAGCCCTGCACCAGCCAGCCCTCGCGCTCCAGGCGCTCGCGGTGCGCCGCCTCGAGCACCGCCGCACAGAAGCCCTCGACGTCGGCCGCCGACGCCAGAGGGCCCCCCTCACCCACCACCTCGTCGTGCCGCCGGAGCACCAGGGGGCGCCCCGCCGCCAGCTCGAGGTCGGTCGCCCCGACGCGGAACAGGGCCGAGAGGGCCGCGCCGACGTCGAGCGGGGCCGGCCGGGGCGGCGAGCGCTGAAGGCCCGACGCGTCGGGGGCGGGCGCTCCCGGGGCGGCAGCCGCGAGGCGGAAGGTGGGCACCAGCACCAGCAGGTCCTCGGGGTTCCGGGCCGCGCGCAGGGCGGCGCTCTCGAGCAGGTTGAGCAGGTCTTCGTCCCACCCGCCCTCGAGCCGCGCCCGCGCCGCGTCACGGCCCGCCGGGGTGAGCTGCCGCGCCACGACGCGCACCGGGAGCGACCCGACGAAGTGCCGGCCCCGCCCCTGCCGGTCGAGGACGCCGCCGTCGAGCAGCCGCTGCGCGCTCCGCTCGTCGTCGAGCGCCAGGGCGACGAGTTCGAGGAAGCGCGCCGGGAAGGCACCGGGGTCGACGTCGGGGCCGGACAGGTCGAGGCCGCCAAAGGGCTCTCCCGCGCGCAGCACGCAGTCGACGAGGGCGCAGGCCCCCGCCTCTGACAAGGCCCCCGTCTGCACCGTCTCGGCGCGGGCCGCGGCAAAAGCCGCCTCGTCGAAGAACCGCAGGAAGTGCTTGCCCGGGCGCGTGTCCTCCGCGGCGACGAAGTGCCGCAGCGCCTCGGGCTCGAGGCACCGCGCCGTCATTCCCGTCCACTCGAGCTCGACCATGCGGCACGCATAGCAAGCGCGGGCGCATGGTGACGCCCCATCCGGGCCTGCTACGACGGTGCGCCATGTCTGCCACCTGCGCCATTCACACCGACACCGCGGCCACCGGCGTGTGCCCCCGCTGCGGGAACTTCGTCTGCGGCCGGTGCGAGCTCGACGCGGCGAAGAACTGCCCCGCGTGCGTGACGCTCGTCGGCGCCTCGCAGGCGGTGGAGCTCCCGTGGGAGCGCCGCGACCAGCTCGGGCTGGCGAAGGCATTCTGGGAGCAGACGAAGCTCGGCATCATGAAGCCCGGCCTGTATGTGACGTCCATCAAGCCCGACCGCCCATGGTCCGAGGCGTTCTTCTACGGGTGGCTGGTGTCGACGCTCGCGAGCGTGTTGTCGATTCCCTACAACGCGTTCAGCTTCTGGTCGCAGAGCGCCCAGCTGCAGGAGACCTTCGGGAAGCTGGGAG
>JADCJJ010000546.1 GCA_020247085.1 Myxococcaceae bacterium
ACTGCGGCGGGCGAATCGGTCGGGTCATCATGGCTGCCAGCTCCTCCAGTAGTCGGGCACTTCGGTGGTCCCCAACGGCCCGCAGGCGACGAGCGGGTTCCGGGTGTCGAGCATCACCGCCACCTCTTCGGTGCGCGTGGCCTTCGCGGCGCGCTCGAAGGCGCGGGCCTGGGGCCCGTGGTGAATGCCCTGCGGGTGGAAGGTGAGCATGCCGGGCGCGATGCCAGCGCGGCTGAAGAACTCGCCCGAGTGATAGAAGAGCACCTCGTCGAAGTCGATGTTCGCGTGGTAGAACGGCACCTTGAGCGCGGCTGGGTCCCCGTTCTCGAGCGGGCGCGGCGCGAAGGTGCACACCACGGCGTTGCGCATGACGAAGGTGGTGTGGGCCGACGGCGGCAGGTGGTACCGGTCACTCGTGACCGGTCGAATGTCTCGCACGTTGAGCTTCTGCACCGCGAGCGTGCCCTTCCAGCCCACCACGTCGTGCGGGTTGAAGGGGTAGAACACCCGCGTCACCGCGCCGAGCCGGCGCACGCGCAGCTCGAACTCGCCCTGCGCGTCGGCGATGAGCGACGACGGCTCGTCGGGCGACGGGACCTGGATGACGGCCGGGTCGAACAGCGCGTGCTGGCCCAGCATGCCCCGGTCCGGGAAGCTCACCTCACTGAAGGCCTCGACGACGAGGAAGGTCGAGGGGCTCGTCGGCGCCAGCCGGTAGGCCGTGCCGCGCGGCAGGCACACGTAGTCGCCGGCCTCGTAGGGCAGCGGGCCGAAGTCGGTCTCGAGCCGCCCCGCGCCGGCGTGCACGAAGAGCACCTCGTCTCCGTCCGCGTTGCGGAAGAGGTACGGCATCGGGCGGCGCAGCGTGGCGTGGCACAGCCGCACGTCCGCGTTCTCGAGCAGCGGCGCGCGCGCGTCGAGCCAGTCGTCGCCGCGAGGCCCGAGCTGCCGCAGGTCATACGCCCGGGGCTTCAGCGGGCCCTCGATGCGCGTCCAGCCCACCGGCGCGTGCCGGCGGTACAGGTGGGCGTAGCGCCCGAAGAAGCCGTTCCGGGCGAACTCCTCTTCGACCGTGCCCTCGGGCAGCCCGACGTGGGCCTGCTGCGCGACTCGACCTCTGACGTAGGGAATGTCCATGGGCGACACCCTGCACCACTGCGCGCGTCGAAAGAAAGTGACATAAAATTGATCAACATTGTCAACTTCATCTCCCCGACCAGCTCGAAGCGACGGGGGCCGGCCGCTCCGGCGTGCGACGCAGGCCCGCGAGCGCCACGGCGACACCCCACGCCTCGACGCGTTCTCCGCGCGCCCTTCGGCGGCTCTCCCCGGGTGCACCAGCGACACCGACGCCGCGACCCTGGTGGCCTGGTGCGTGCGCGGCCAGGTCCGTCGCGCCCCTGTCGTGCGGCCCCGGCAGGCCAGGCGCCCGCTGCGTCCAAGCGGAACCGCGGCAGGAGCGGGCGCGGGCGACGGGCGGTTCCGCGTCGGCACCGCAGGCCGGTACGGCGGCGCCCATGGTCGAGAGCGCAACCGGGTCCCGCGCACGTTGGTGCCCTGAGAGAACCGGGGCGGTCGAGGCAGGCGCGGCCGCCGGGAGCGCACGTCCACGGTCCACGAGCGCGCGAAGCACCAGCGCCACCGCGGCGCCCCCCCGGGCCACGCGCCGCCGTCGCAGCGAGCCACGTCCGCTTCCCACCAGCGCCTGAAGCACCCGCGTCACCGCGGCGCCCCCCGTTCCACGCGCCGCCGCCTCGGCGGCGCCAGTCGCCTCCGCCCGAGTGCCCGGGTCAGCCCACAGCGCGCGCCGCCGCGAGCAGCCCCAGCACCGTCTCGTCGAGGTCGTTGGCCGTTCGCAGGGTGCGCAGGTTTGCCCGGTAGCTCGCGACGTCACCGAGCGCGCCCACGACGGTCGACTCGAGGCTGACCCGGTCGGCCGGCACCGCGATGTCCCGCGCGCGGTCGGCCAGACGAGCGCTCGCGCGGTCGAGCCCGTCGAGCGCCACGGCGGTGAGGGAGGCGGTCTTCACGTCGCTGGCTCCGCGAGCTGGGCGCGGAAGCGCTCCCACGCCGCCGCCTCGGTCACCGACAGCGCCCAGGGGCGCAGCCGCACCCGCCGGCCCTCGACCCGCTCGACGCGCGCGTAGCAACCCAGTTCCTCACAGCGGACGTAGACGACGAGCGACGTCGACAGCCGCGGGTCCACGGCGATGATGAGCCCGAGCTCGTCGACGCGCTGGAGCAGCGTCTCGACCACCTCGGTGCCCGTCGACACGCGCACCATGCCCGCCTCGAAGGGTGACGCGGCCTCGGGCTCGGGCAGCGACGGGTCCACCATGCGCAGCGCGGTCACCAGCCCGGGGAGCTCCGCCGCCAGCTGCTCGCACGCCGCGGTGTCGAGGGCCGCGATGGAGCCCAGCAGCTCGGGCGTCAGGTGCGAGAACGTCTCGACCTGGGCCACCACCTCGTCCACCACGCTCAGCCACTCCCAGTCGCCGAACTCGTGGTGCTTCGCCACCGCCGACGCGAGGGGCTGCGGCAGGCGCCAGGCGTCGACCAGGGCCACCCCCGCCATGACGTGCAGGTCTTCGACGAGCGCCCACCAGCCTGCGTCCGTGCGGGTGTCGGCGTCAGCGTGGGCGAGGAGGATCTCTTCGAGCGACGACAGCACCACCAGGCGCCCGATGTCGTGGAGCAGCCCCACCACGAAGGCCACGTCGGCCGCCAGCGGCGACAGCTTGCCCGGCCCCGACTGCCACTGGGCTACGTGCGCCGCCACCAGGGCCTCGCGCCAGGCCCGCAGCCGGAGCGCCTGGAGCGGCCCCTTCGCGCCCGTCGAGGCCGCGGCCTGCTGCGCCCACGCCAGCTTGACCACCCCGCGCGCGCCGATGCGCCCGATGGCCACTGGCAGCGCCGTCACCGGCTCCCGCCCCCGAACACCCACGCCGTTCGCCATGCGCAGCACCGCGCCGGCGATGCCCTGGTCCGAGTGCACGAGGCGCTCGAGCTCGGCCATTGACCAGTCCGTCTGGCCCAGCAGGTTCGACAGCTGGACGCACGTCGTCGGCGCCGGCGGCACCTTCAGCCGCCGCTGCGCGACCCGCTGGCGAATGGCGGCCTCGGCGTCCACATGCTCATTTCGACACATCTGGCGATCAACTTGACCCCGGGTCAGGAAAGACACACGCCCGTCCAGGCAAGCCGAGGCCCTGACCCGCAGGCCGCGAGCCTCACCCCGAGGCCCACGCCGGCCGGGGCGCGCGGAGGCGCTCCGACGACCGCCTCGCCCACTCGACCCGCTGCGCCCCGAAGCGGCCGACGCCGGAACTCGACGCGGACCGCGCCTCGGCTGAACGGCCAGGCGACGCCCCGCTCGCCCCGACGCCGCGCTTGAGTGTTCGTTCGTTATCGCTTACTAACCAACCCGCCGGTGGCGGTGCGCCGGCGAGTCGGGGTGTCGGACATGGCGCGTCCCAGGTTGATGAGCGACGAGCAGATTCTCGGCGCGATGCGGGCCTCGGTGCTCGAGCTCGGGCCCTCGGTGTCGCTCGACCTCGTCGCCGAGCGGTTGGGCGTCACCGGGCCGGCGCTGCTCAAGCGCTTCGGCACGCGGCAGCGGTTGATGATCGAGGCCCTCAAGCCGCCCGAGGAGCCCACCTGGGTGAAGCAGCACCGCGACGTCGACGGGCGCCCGCTGGGCGAACAGCTCGAGGCGCTCTTCACCGACATCTGGGTCTTCTTCTCCGAGGCGGTGCCGTGCGTGATGGCGTTGCGCGAGAGCGGCATCGACATGGAGCACTGGCGCGAGGCCGTCGGCCCAGGCCCGCTGCGTGGGCTGGCGGCGCTGGTGCGCTGGCTCGAGCGGGCGCGCGAGCGCGGCCTCATCGAGAGCGACGACCTCGAGACGGCCGCCTACACGATGCTCGGCGCCCTGCACCTGCGCACCATCTCCACGCACCTCACTCGCCAGTCGATGGCCGCGCGCCACCACCGGCAACACCTCAAGGGCCTCGCCTCGTTCTTCGCCAAGGCGCTTTCGCCCCGCCGCCCTGCCCGCCCGCCGCGCCCCCTGCGCGGCTGAACCCACCGCTCCCCCCCGAACGACCCATGCACCACCCTCGCCTCGCCCTCGCCCTCGCCCTCGCCCTCACCGCTGCCCTCACCGGCTGCAAGAAGCCCGAAGCGCCGCCGGCCGCGCCAAAGCCGTCGTCGCTGCCGCCGGTGAAAGTCGAGACGGCCCCCGTCACCCACGAGAAGATGCCCCGGCTGCTGACGCTCACCGGCAGCGTGCTGCCCGACCGGCAGAGCGAGGTGGCCGCCAACGTCTCGGGCCGCGTCACCGCGACGTACGTCGAGCGGGGCATGCCGGTGAAGGCCGGCCAGGTGATGGCGGTCGTCGACTCGAAGGCCGCCGGCTTCCAGGCCACCGCGGCGCAGGCGCAGAGCCAGGCAGCGCAGACGCAGGTGAACCTCGCCCGTCAGGAGTGCGAGCGCGCCGACACGCTCTTCGGCCAGGGCGCCATCCCCCGCGCCGAGTACGACCGGCTGAAGACGCAGTGCACGGCGCAGCTGTACCAGGCGAGCGCGGCCCAGGCGAACGCCGACCTCGCGGGCAAGCTCGCAGGAGACACCATCATCCGCGCGCCCATCGACGGCCTGGTGGGCGAGCGCTACGTCAACGTCGGCGAGTACGTGCAGCCAGCGACGCGCGTCGCCAGCGTGTACTCGGTGAACCCGGCGCGCATCAGCATCAGCGTGCCGGAGCCGGCGGTGGGCCGGGTGCAGGTGGGGCAGGCGCTCGACGTCGAGGTGTCGAGCTGGCCAGGCCGCGCCTTCCCCGCGACGGTGCGCTTCGTCGGCCCGGCGCTCCGCGCGCAGACGCGCGACCTCATCGTCGAGGCGGTGGCGAAGAACGACGACCTGTCGCTCAAGCCCGGCATGTTCGCCACCGTGCGGCTCGTCGTCGGGGAAGAGGAGCTCCCCACGGTGCCCGTCGACGCCATCAAGACCGACGGCACGGTGCGCCGCCTCTTCGTCGCGCAGGGGGGCAGCGTGGTCGAGCTGGTGGTGAAGACCGGCCTCACGCGCGAGGGCCGTATCGCCGTCTTCGAGCCCCTCTCCGCCGGCGCCCGGGTGGTCGTCAGGCCGCCGCCGGGCCTCTCCGACGGCTCCGCCATCGCGGTTCAGTGAAGGAACGTCACCATGCAATGGCTCGCTGAGCTCTGTGTGAAGCGCCCCGTCTTCGCGACGGTGCTGTCGCTCGTCATCCTCGTCGTCGGCGGCGTCATGTACCGCCAGCTCGGCGTGGACCAGTTCCCGAAGATCGACTTCCCCGCCGTCGTCATCGTCACCACCCTGCCCGGCGCCGCCCCCGAGGACGTCGAGACCGAGATCTCGGACAAGATCGAGAGCGCGGTGAACACCATCAGCGGCATCGACGAGCTGCGCTCGACCTCGTCCGAGGGCATCTCGACGGTGCAGGTGCAGTTCCTGCTCGAGAAGGACATCAACGTCGCCGCGCAAGAGGTGCAGCAGAAGATCAACGCCGCGCTGCCCGAGCTGCCGCGAGGCATCGACCCTCCCATCGTGCAGAAGTTCGAGCCCGACGCCCAGCCCGTGCTCTACGTGGCGCTGCGCGCCCAGGGGAAGGACGTGAAGGACGTCACCGACGTCGCCGACCGCCTCGTGCGGCGTCGCCTCGAGTCGGTGAACGGGGTGGGCCAGGTGACGCTGCTCGGCGCGCGCAAGCGCCAGGTGAACGTGCTGCTCGACCCGGTGAAGTTGAAGGCCCTGGGCCTCGCGCCAGCCGAGGTGGGCGCGGCCATCAACGCGCAGAACGTCACCCTGCCCGGCGGGCGCGTCGACACCAGCCGGGACTACCTCACGGTGCGCGTCAACGGCCGGGTCCGCTCCGTCGCCGAGCTCGGGGCCATCGTGGTGCGCAGCCAGCAGGGGCGGGCGGTGCGGCTCGACGAGGTGGCCACCGTCGAAGACGGCGTCGAAGACGTGTCGACGGCCGCGCGGTGGAACGGCGAGCCCACGGTGGTGCTCGTCATCCGCAAGCAGTCGGGCACCAACACCGTCGCCGTCGTCGACGCGGTGCGGGGGCGCATCGACGCGGTCAAGAAAGAGCTCCCGGCGGGCTACGCGCTCGACATTCAGCGCGACGGCTCGCAGGTCATCCGCACCGGCACCGAGGCGGTCACCGAGCATCTCGTGCTCGGCGCGCTGCTGGCCGCCGTCATCGTGCTCCTCTTCCTGGGCAGCGTGCGCAGCACCGTCATCGCCGCCCTCGCCATCCCCACCTCCATCATCGGCACCTTCGCCCTGATGAAGACGATGGACTTCACGCTCAACACCATCACCCTCCTGGCGCTCGCGCTCGCGGTAGGCATCGTCATCGACGACGCCATCGTCGTGCTCGAGAACATCTTCAAGTACGTCGAAGAGAAGGGGTACGAGCCACGGCAGGCGGCCATCGAGGGCACCCGGGAGATCGGCCTCGCGGTGCTCGCCACCACGCTGTCGCTCATCGCCGTGTTCCTGCCCATCGCCTTCATCTCGGGCATTCCCGGGCGCTTCCTGCGCAGCTTCGGGGTGACGATGTCGTTCTCCATCGCCGTGTCGCTCTTCGTCAGCTTCACGCTGACGCCAATGCTGGCGGCCCAGTGGCTCTCGCGGAAGAAGGCGGGCGACCACCGCAAGACGCTGCTCGAGCGCCTCGTCGACCTCGGCTACCGGCCGGTCGAGCGGGCGTACGTCGGGGTGCTCGGCTGGTCGATGCGCCACCGGTGGGTCATCGTGATGCTGAGCCTCGCCTCGCTGGGCGCGTGCTTCCCGCTGGCGGGCAAGGCGCGCAAGGGCTTCCTGCCCATCGATGACCGGGCGCAGTTCGAGGTGGCGGTGCGCCTGCCCGAGGGGCGCAGCGTGGCGTCGACCGAGGTCGTCGGCGAGCGCGTGGCCCGGCTCATCCGTGAGCTGCCCGAGGTGACGGCCACCCTGGTGACCGTCGGCAGCGACGCCGCCCGCACCGCCAACCTCGCCAACGTCTACGTGAAGCTCGTCGACCCCGACCAGCGCACGCTGACGCAGAACGAGCTGAAGGGCGTGGTGCGCGAGCGCATCGTCGCCACGCTGCCGAAGGACCTGCGGGTCACTGTGGCCGACGTCAACGAGTTCGGCGGCAGCCAGGCGAGCGCGCGCGTTCAGTACCTGCTGGCCGGCCCCGACCTGAAGCTGCTGTCGGAGGCCAACGAGCGGGCGCTCACGAAGCTCAAGGCCATTCCCGACGCCGTCGACGTCGACTCGACGCTCATCGTCGGCAAGCCCGAGCTGGGCGTCACCATCGACCGCGAGCGCGCCGCCGACCTCGGGGTGCAGGTGAGCGACGTCGCCCAGGCGCTCCAGCTGCTCGTCGCCGGCCAGAAGGTGTCGACGTACGCCGAGGCCGGCGAGCAGTACGACGTGCGGCTGCGGGCGCTGCCCGAGTACCGCTCGAACGAAGACGTGCTGCAGCTGTTGACGGTGCCGAGCCGCAAGGTCGGGCTCGTCTCGCTCGCCGACGTGGTGACGCTGGTGCCGGGCACCAGCCCCGCGAGCATCTTGCGCTTCCAGCGGGAGCGGCAGGTCACCTTCCTCGCCAACGGCAAGCCGGGCGCGAACGAGGGCGCCATCGGCGACGCGGTGAAGGAGGTGCTCGACGACGAGGTGCGCCGGCTGCCGCAGGGCTTCACCGCGCGGCCGGTGGGCCAGACGAAGATCATGAAAGAGGTGGGCATCAGCTTCGCGCTCGGTCTGCTCGCCTCGATGCTCTTCATGTACCTCATCCTCGCGGCGCAGTTCGAGTCGTGGCTGCACCCGGTGACCATCCTGGTGTCGCTGCCGCTGACGCTGCCGTGGGCGGTGCTCTCGGTCATCCTCTTCGGGCAGGCGCTCGACCTGTACTCGGGCCTCGGAATCTTCGTGCTCTTCGGCGTGGTGAAGAAGAACGCGATTCTGCAGGTCGACCACACGAACCAGCTCCGCGAGGCCGGCCGGGGGCTGCTCGAGGCAGCCTCGGCCGTCGTGCACCGGGGCCTGGGAACGCCGGCCCTTCGCGGCGAGCTCACCGAGCTCTTCGCCGGCACGCTCTCTCCGGTGGCCATCGACCGGGCGCTCGCGAAGGCGAAGCCGAACGACCCGGCCTCGCTCGAGCGCCAGCTCGACAAGGCGCTGCGGCTCGAGGCCATCGTGCAGGGCAACAAGGACCGCCTGCGCCCGATTCTGATGACGACGCTGGCCTTCGTGGCCGGCATGCTGCCGCTCGTCACCGCGAAGGGCATCGGCGCCGGCTACAACCGCGCGACGGCCGGCGTGGTGGTGGGCGGGCAGTCGCTGTCGCTGGCCCTGACGCTGCTCGCGGTGCCGGTGGTGTACTCGCTGCTCGACGACGTGGTGCTGGCCTTCAAGCGGTACCGGCGGCGCGGAGCCGGCGCCGAGGTCGAGGTCGAGCCTGGCGCCCCGCCGCTGCCTGCGCCCGACGGCCCGGTCGCGGGGGAGGTGGCCCGATGAAGCCCCTGCTCCTCGCGCTGGTGGTGGCGGCCACGCCGGGCGCCGCGCAGCCCACCACGCTGAAGGCGTTCCTCGACGCGTGCGACCAGCAGAACGTGGACGGGCGGGTGTCGCGCGAGCAGCGTCGCCGCGCCGAGGCCGAGTTCCGCGCGGCCTGGGCGGCGCTGGTGCCGACGCTGTCGGCGACCGCCGCTTGGACGCACAACCAGTTCGAGGCCATCGCCAACTTCCCCAACCCGCAGACGGGACAGGTGTCGCAGCTCGTCATCGTGCCGAAGGACCAGCTCGACGCCGCGCTGCGCTTCGACGTGCCCCTCGTCGACACCACCCGCTGGTTCCGCGTGCTGGCGACGGACACCGCGCAGCAGGCCGCCGCCGAGCGCGAGCAGCTCACCCGCGACGTCATGCGCCGGCAGGTGGTGGGGGCCTGGTACGCCACCGCGGCAGCGCTGGCGCTGCGCGAGTCGGCCCGGCGCTCGACGCAGGTGGCCGAGGCGCAGCTGAAGCTCATCGAGGTGCGCTACCAGGCCGGGGCGGCGACCGAGCTCGAGGCGCTGCGCGCCAGGGCCGAGCTCGCCCGCACGCGGCAGACGCTCGCCGACGTCGAGGCCCTCGTCGCCACCAGCCGGCGCACGCTCGAGACGCTCACCTTCACCGGGGCCCCACAGCGCATCGAGCTGCCCGTCGACGACCTGCACCCAGAGGCGCCGGTCGAGACGTTCGAAGCGCGCGTCGAGGCGCTCCCGGGCATCAGGGCGGCCGACCTCGACGCCGAGGCCGCGGCCCGCCTGTCTGCCGCATCGCGACTGGCGCTGGTGCCCATCGTCACCGGGCAGTTCACCCAGCGCTTCACCAACGCCACCGGCTTCCAGGGCCAGTCGGCGGTGTACACGGGCGGCGTCGGGCTCCAGTGGCGGCTCGACCTGCCCACGTTCCAGAACATGCAGGTGCAAGCGGCGAGCGAGGCGACGGCCCGCCTGGGCGCCGAGCGGGCGCGGCTGCAGGCGCGCGATCAGGTCTTCCAGGACTGGAGCCGGCTCGAGGCGTCACGCCAGAAGGCCGAGCTCGTCGCGGCGCAGGTGGCGGCGGCCCAGCGCGCCGCGCAGGTGGCGAAGGACCGCTACGCCGCCGGCGCCGCCACGCAGGTCGACGTCATTCAGGCCGAGCGCGACCTGTTCTCGGCAGAGGTCGCCCAGATTCAGGCCCGCTCCGAGCTCGCCACCGCCCGCGCCGCGCTCCGCGTGTCGGCGGGGCTGCCGCTCGCCGACTGACACCGCCGGCCGGCGCGGCGCTGACTCGCGACGACGCCTGCGCCTGACGCGTGGGCCATCGCGCAACAACCGATGTCCTACGCGCAGAGGCACGTGGCACTCGACGCATGACACCCGGCCGCGCGGGCCACCCCGCAGCAACCGATGGCCCGCGCGCAGAGGCACGTGGCGCTCGACGCATGACACCCGGCCGCGCGGGCCACCCCGCAGCAACCGATGGCCCGCGCGCAGAGGCACGTGGCGCTCGACGCATGCCACCCGGCCGCGCGGGCCACCCCGCAGCAACCGATGGCCCGCGCGCAGAGGCACGCAGCGCGCGGCGCATGC
>JADCJJ010000547.1 GCA_020247085.1 Myxococcaceae bacterium
CGAAGCCTCTGGCCCTCCTCCACGGTTTCGCGCTTTATTACCCTTGTCCGTCTCCACGACCGGGCTGAGCTGCACTCCGCTGCGTGTGCTTCGAGAAGGCCATGGCCATGATGACGTCGCGGTGGATGAAGCTCGATGAAGTGGGTGGCCCTGGCGCGGCATTCTCGTCTGCTCTTCAGAGGGTCTGAAGATGGTGAAAGCAAGAGCGCTCCTCGGGTGTCTGGTGTTGGTCATCACCTCGGGGTGCCCGGCCGAACCTGTCGCGGCGCACGACGCCGGCTCGCAGGCTGACGCCGGTGAGTCCCTGTCGGAAGAGTGCGAGCCAGGCACGATGCCGACCGCAGGCTCGTTGGCGTGTCAGCCAGTCGGCTGGACCACCTGCCCTCCGGGCTTCGAACGTCATCCCTCAGGCTGGGGCTGTCTTGACGTGGTCGCGGCAGCACCGTGCATAGGGGCAACCCGTGAGGCGCTCGGCAGTCGGGTCTGCGCGCCGGTGGGCGACTGCAACAGCGCTTTTCCCCCAGCCAGCGCGACGTATTTCGTCGACCCCGGCGGAGCAACCGACGCGACCCATTTCAGAACATTGACCGGCGCCATCGCCGCCGCCCCCAGTGGGGCCGTCATCGCCATTGAACGAGGCGTGTACGCTGAACAAATAACCTTGCGAAAGTCGGTCTCGCTCGTTGGTCGCTGCGCCGAGCAGGTGGTGCTCGAGCCGTCAGCCAACCGACAGGCAGGCTTGCGGTTCGCCGGCGTGCCAGTGCGCGTCGAGGTAAGCGGCCTGACCGTCAGAGGGTTTTCGGTGGGGGCCTCGGTTGACGGCCAGAGCACCCTCATCCTCAACGAGGTGGTGTTCGACGCCAACATCGAGGTCGGTCTCTTTGGCACTCAGGGGAGCACGCTTCGCGCCACACAGTCGGTCGTGCGCAACACGAAAGGCCTCGTCAACGCCCCGGCCGGAATGGGGGTGTATGTCGACGACGGCGTTCGTGTCGAACTCTCGAATGTCGCCATCGTCGGCAATGCAGCTGTCGGGGTGTACCTCGCTGCCCCTCCCGGCAGTGCTCCCAACTCGGCGTTGATTGAAGCCACGGTGATCATGGGTACGCGCCAGATGAGTCGCGGGAACGGTGAGGGGCTGTGGTTCGACGGCGCAGAGGCGACGGTCGTGCGCTCGCTCGTGGCAAAGAACCACACCATCGGCGTTCGAGTCGACGGCCCAGCGGCCCGTGTCACGCTCACTGAGACGGTTGTTCGGGATACGGCCTTCGGCAGCCCAGCGACCAACGCTTCTGGAGCGCAAGCGCAACGCGGCGCCCACCTTGACGTGCTGCGGTCGTCGTTCGTCGCCAACGGTGGACTGGGCGTCGGAGGCGTGGGCGCGAACACTCGGGTCACGGTTCGTGCGTCGGTGACTCAAGCCACGACCGCCAGGCCGACGAATGGGCTGGGCGCCGGCGCTGGCGCTGGCGACGGTGCGTTCCTGGAACTCGTCGACAGCGTGAGCGTCGCGAACGAGGTCACCGGGGTGTACGTGTCGGGCTCGGGCTCGACGGGAACCGTCGTTCGCTCACTGGTGCTCGACACGCGGCCCAACATGGCTGGCGGCTTCGGGCGTGGGCTCGAGATCAGCTTCGACGCTGGGGTGTTGGCGACCAGCGTCTCTATTCTCGCGAGTCGAACCCACGGTGTCGTCGTCTCTGACGCCTCGTTCAGCGCGAGCGATCTGCTCATCGATGGGGTTCAAGGCCAGGCAGTCGTCGCGCCCCTTCCTCCCTTTGGCGATGGCCTCGCGGCATCGCGCTCGACCGTCGACCTCGTGCGGCCCGTCATCCGAAACGCCACCCGCATCGCGCTGCTCTACTCGGCCGCGACAGGCACCGTCGAAAACGGGCTGATCGCCGACAACCTCATCGGCATTCACTTTCAACAAGGGTCACGCCCTCGTGAGCTTGCTGTGCTCGAGCGGGCGGACCCACTCACGATTGTGGTGACGAGCTCGACCCGCTTCATCCGGAACCAGACCAAGACCGGCAGTGGCGAGTTTGCGTTGCCCACCCTGACGCCTCCCTGAGCCTCGCGATGCAGGACATGCACCGCAACCCGGGCAGCGATGGGGGCTTCGGCGCTCCCGCACAAAGTGCACCACGTCCGTTCAACCGGCTCGACCTGCCGACCGCACAACCGCGTGTCCTGTCTCCAGGGACGAAGCGCAGTCTTGTTCAACCCAGGCGCATTGACGCAGCCGGGCGGATCCGTCTAACGCCGCGAGCACGATGCGAACCCTCTTTGTGGCAGCGGTCGTGTTGACGGGCTGCGGCGTACGCGGCGACCTCCCGTCGGGCGTGACCTGCTCACGATGGACGCAGGCGCGCGGCGAAGCTGCCCTCGCACAGGCGCTGGCGGCTGCGACCTCGGGCACCTGCGTCGTCGCCCAGACGGGCAAGTACCAGCAGGCGCTCTCGGTTCCGCAGGGCGTCACGCTCGTGGGGGAGTCCACGGGCGCGGTCGAGCTCGCAGGCGGCAGTGACATGGTGCCCGTCGTGACGCTCGCGCCGAACGTAACCGTTCAGGAGGCCGGGCCTCGATCAGCCGCGCACATCCCGGCGATCAGTTCCCGCACTGACTCGGCTCGCGTGAGCTGCGCAGGCGTGATCTACGGGCGCGGTGTCCGACCCGCGTGACCAGCGCATCGCCGAG
>JADCJJ010000548.1 GCA_020247085.1 Myxococcaceae bacterium
CGCACCATCGCCCGCGCCACCGAGGGCAACCAGGACGTGTGGGTGTCGAAGCCGGGGTTCGGCGCCATCCTCGCGGTCTTCGCGCTGGGCCTCACCGGCTTCGGCACCGTGGTGGGCCTGAAAGGCAAGTGACGACGATGAGCGATGCGCTGTCGCGGCTCGAGGCCGCGCTCTCGCAGGTGGTGGTGGGGCAGGCGGGCGTGCTGGCCGATCTGATCACGACGTTCCTCGCCCGCGGTCACGTCCTGCTCGAGGGGGTGCCGGGGGTGGCCAAGACGCTCGTCGCCCGCACCATGGCGCAGGCGCTGGGCCTGTCGTTCACCCGCATTCAATTCACGCCCGACCTGATGCCGACCGACGTGCTGGGCACCAGCGTCTTCCGCCCGCAAGACGGCACGTTCCAGCTCGTCAAGCGGCCGGTGTTCACCGAGGTGCTTGTCGCCGACGAGATCAACCGCACGCCGCCGAAGACGCAGGCGGCGCTCCTCGAGGCGATGGAGGAGCGCCAGATCACCATCGACGGCACCACGCACCCCCTGCCCGCGGCCTTCTTCGTCGTGGCCACCCAGAATCCCCTGGAGCTCGAGGGCACCTACCCCCTGCCCGAGGCGCAGCTCGACCGCTTTATGATGCGCGTGCTGGTCGGGTACCCCGGCGCGGCCGCCGAGCGCGAGATGCTCGCGAAGTTCCACGAGCGGCGCGGGGATCCGCCGCGGGTCGAGCGCGCGCTGGCCGCGGCCGAGCTGGCCGAGTTGCAGGCCCGCGCGACGAGCGTCACCTGCGAGCCGAGCGTGCTCGACTACGTCGTGCGCCTGGTGCGCGCCACCCGGGAGGACCGGCGGCTGCGCCTGGGCGCCTCGCCCCGCTCGGCCCAGGCGCTGCTGGCGGCGGCGCGCGCGCGGGCGGCGCTCGAGCGGCGCGACTTCGTCACCCCCGACGAGGTGAAGGCCGTCGCGCAGGGCGTACTGAACCACCGCCTCATCTTGCGCGCCGAGGCCGAGGTCGAGGGCCTGACCAGCGAGGTCGTCATCCGCCAGCTGCTCGAGCGCGTCGAAGTCCCGAGATGAGCGGCGCTGGCGGCCTCCCGCCCGCGCCACGCCCGGGCGCCTCGGTGACGCGGGGCCGCCCGTGGCCCACCCAGCGCGCCGTCGTCGTGGCGGCGCTGGGCCTCGTGCCCGGGGTCGTGGCGGTGCTCGCCCCCCGGGCGGCGCTCGCCTGCCTTGTCCTCGACGCGCTCCTCCTCGCGGCGGTGGCCCTCGACTTCGCCCGGGCGCCGCGGCCCGGCGCCCTGCGCCTCACCCGCCACGTCGACCCGGTGCTCTCGTCGAACCGCCCGGCCACGGTGCGCCTCGAGCTCGAGCGTGCCCCCGGCACGCGCGGCGTCATCCGCGGAGCGCTGCGCGACGCCGTGCCGCCCGGCCCCCGCGTCACCGGCCACCACCAGCCCTTCGCGCTCGACGACCGCCTCACCCTCACCTACCAGCTCGAGCCGACGACCCGCGGCGAGCTGGCCTTCGAGGCGGTCTTCCTGCGGCTCGAGGGCCCCTGGGGCCTGTGCGCGCGGCAGGTGGCGTGGCCCCTGCCGCACACGGTAAAGGTGTTCCCCGACCTGTCGTCCCTGACGAAGGACGCGCTGGCCCTCGCCCGCGCCTCCGAGGACGACGCCCGCCGCCGCGTGCCGCTGCGGAGCGAGGGGCGCGAGTTCGAGTCGCTGCGCGAGTACCGGCCCGGCGACGACCGCCGGGCGATCGACTGGAAGGCCACCGCGCGCCGCTCCCGGGCCATGGTGCGCGTGCACCAGCCCGAGCGGAACCAGGTCGTGCTCTTGATGCTCGACTGCGGGCGCCACATGGCCGGCGAGGTGGCGGGCCGGCGCAAGCTCGACCACGCGGTCGACGCCGCGCTGCGCGTCGCGAAGGTGTCGCTCGACCTCGGCGACCAGGTGGGCGTGCTGGCCTTCGCGACGGGGGTCAAGGCGTCGCTCCCGCCGCGCAAGGGGGCCGAGCAGCTCCGCGCCATCGCCCACGCGCTGTACCGCGTCGACGCCAGCCTCGAAGAGAGCGACTACGGCGCGGCGCTCGACCTGGCCTTCTCGCGCAACGTGCGGCGCACCCTCGTGCTGCTCATGACCGACCTCGTCGACCCCGACGCGGCGTACGCGCTGCTCTCCCGCACGCGACGGCTCGTTCCCCGCCACCTGCCCGTGGTGGCCTCGATGCTCGACGACGACGTGCGCGCCGCGGCCACCGCCACCCCCGAGACGACCTTCGACGCCCACCGCCGGCGCGTGGCGGCGCGCCTCGAGGCCGACGCGAAGGCCACCGTCGCCCGCTTCCGCGACGCCGGCGCCCGGGTCGTCCGCGCCAGCCCCGGGGCCTTCGGGCCGGCCACCGTCAACGCCTACCTCGACGTCAAGGCGAAGGGCCTGCTGTGAAGACCCGGCACTCGCGCGGCAGCAGAAGCTCGTCGAGCAGCCGCTCGTGCAGCTCGCGCGCGTTCACCCGGTGGTCACCCGCCCGGTAGAAGAGCCGGGCGCCGCGGTAGGCCAGGAGCCCGTGGCTGTTCCACCCGTTGCGGCGCACCGCCTCGACCGCCTCGGGCTCGAGGTGCTCCACCGTCCGGAACGTCACGGTGCCCTGAAACTCTCTGTCGAGCACGCGCACGGCGGCCCGCGTCGCGTCGCAGACGCGTCAGAAGTTCAGGTAGTAGTAGGTCACCACCAACGCGCGCCCGTCGGCGGGCATACCGGGGGCCAGCGCCTCGCGCTTCGTCTCTGCGCAGGCCACCGCCAGCGCCGTCACCGACATGACCGCCAGTCGCACCATGGGCGCACTGTGACGGCCGGCGCTGGACTTCGCAACGTCGCCGTCACCGAGTGTTCACCTCGCCGCCCTGGCCGCATAGAGGGAACCCATGACGCCCCTGCTCCTCGCGACGCTCCTCGCCTCGGCCGACGGAGGGCTCGAGCTGCCGGCCCTCTCACCGGCCGCGCCGGCGCCCGCGGCCGCCACGGCGCCGAGCGCCCCGCCGGGCACCCGCGCGACGGTCGACGCGCGCTTTGGCGAGGGGGTGACCTTCAAGGCCCAGGACTTCTCGCTGCAGCTCCGCGGCCGCGTACAGGCGCGCGCCGAGGCGCTCGTGCCGACCGAGGGCGCGCCGACGACGCGGCTCAACCAATTCCTCATTCGTCGGGCACGGTTGAACCTGACGGCGAAGTACACCGAGGCGTGGGTGATGACGGTGCAGCTCGCCTTCTCGGCGCTCGACATGGAGGCCGACGCGCCCAACGTGCTGCGCGACGCCCACCTCACCTGGCAGGGGCTGCGCGACCTCAACGTCCGCGTCGGCCAGACGAAGGTGCCCTATGGCAAGCAGCGCGTCGTCTCGTCGGGCAGCCTGCAGATGGTCGATCGCTCCCTCGTGGTGGGGGAGCTGAACCTCGACCGCGACGTCGGCCTGCAGCTCCGCAGCGACGATCTGCTCGGCCTCGGAGGCCGCCTCGCCTACGCCGTCGGCGTCTTCGGGGGCGACGGGCGCAACCGCTTCGGCGCCAACGTCGGGCTGCTCTACGTCGCGCGGCTGCAGGTGAGCCCCTTCGGGCGCTTCGACGACCTGGTCGAGGGCGACCTCGAGCGGCTCGAGCGCCCGCGCCTGGCGGTGGGGCTGGCCGCCGCGCGCAACGTCGCCACCTTCCGCCAGCGCAGCACCATCGGCGCCACCTTCAAGACCGAGCCGACGACGTACGACCACCTCGGCGCCGACGTGCTGTTCAAGTGGCGGGGCTTCTCGCTGATGGGCGAGGTGCTGTGGCGCGATG
Organism: Myxococcaceae bacterium; assembly: GCA_020247085.1. Lineage (GTDB taxonomy): Bacteria > Myxococcota > Myxococcia > Myxococcales > Myxococcaceae > Xiheimicrobium > Xiheimicrobium aquaticum. The sequence goes on from JADCJJ010000548.1 coordinate 3,818, forward strand.
CCGAGCGCGAGCCCGTCGGGGCGCCGACCCTCGAGTGGCCACGCTCGGCCTGGGGCTACTACGTGCAGGCCGGCGTCGTTCTGGTACCCCAGCTCGAGGTCAGCGCGCGGTGGGGTCAGCTGCGGCCGCTCCCGGCCACCGACCCGTCGCTGCTCCACCAGCGGGAGCTGGGCGTCGGCCTCGGCTGGTACCCGCTGCGGCACGATCTCAAGCTCCAGACCGACGTCTTCTGGCTCCCCGTGGGGGAGCGCTTCGACGTCGGAACGCTTCAGCTGCGCGCGCAGCTCCAGCTGAGCTTCTAGCGCGTCACGCCGGCCGGGCCTTCACGCCGGGCGACAGGGTGCCCCACGGGACAGGGGTACTTGCCCACCGCGAGGCGCGCGCCCTCGACCGTCGTCACGAGGCGGCGCTCGTCGAGCCGCCGCACCAGCGCACACCCGCAAGCGAGCTCCAGCGCCACCTCGGCGCGTCCGTCGGCGAGCGGGCGCTCCAAGACGATGCGCCGCACCGCCTGAAAGCTCACTGACTCACCTGACCCGGGGCCGCCCGTACCGCCGCGCCACGGCCGTGTCGAGGCACGCGCGAGAGAGAGCCCGGGCGTCGCAGGTGCGCCTGTCGGGCGCAGCGCACGCTCACCGCCGCCGGCGCCGCGCGAGCCCCGTGAGCGCCAGGAGCGCCGACAGGGCCGCGCCCTGCGCCGCGGCGCACCCGGTGCGCTCGACCGGGCCGCGGGGCGGCTCGACGTCGATGCGCAGCGTCTTCAGGGTGACCAGCTGGTCCCGCGCGGCGCCGTAACCAACCGTGATGGTGTAGCTGCGGTACGGCGCCTCGGCGTCGATGGTGCCCGACACCAGGCCCGAGGCGTCGAGCGACAGCCCGGGTGGAAGGCTGCCGTCGGCGACGAAGAAGCGCGCGCCCGACAGGAGCGTCGTCGGGTTCAGCTGCGCCGAGACCTCGGCGCCGCGGTCGAGGCTCGGCGGAAGCGTTCCCAGAATCGACACGCCGCTCACGGCCACCGACACGACGTACGTCACCGAGTCGGAGCGGCCCTGGTTGTCAGTCGCCTCGAGGCGGAACCGGAAGAGGCCCGCGCCCGTCGGGCGGCCCGACACGATGACGCGCTCGGTGGCGCTGTTCTCGAGCATGAGCCCCGGCGGCAGCACCCCCTCGAGCACCGCCCAGCGCACCGGCCGCGACACCGGTGCGCCCCCCGCGTTCGAAGCCTCGACGTCGACCAGGTAGTCCTCGCCGACGAGGCCGTTCGGCAGCGCCACCGTCGTGACGCGGAACGGCGAGGCGTCGACGACTGTCATGGTGAAGCCGCGGGCGTCGACGTTGCCCACCGCGTCGACGACGCTCAAGGTGAAGCTGGTCGAGGTGCCGAGATCGCCGCTGGGCACGCCGGTGAGCCGCCCGCGCTCGCTGAGGGTGAGACCAGCCGGCAAGAGCCCGTTGGAGGTGACGAAGCGGTACGGGCCGACGCCACCGGTGGCGCCCACCTGGAAGTCGTAGTCGAGGAAGCGCGAGGGCGGCGGCAGCAGCGCCGTGGTCAGCACCAGCGAGGCGGTGCTGCGAGACACCTTGACGCTCAGGCGCGCGTCGACCGACCGCCCCGCCGCGGTGACGGTGACGGTGAAGGCGTAGGCGCCGGTGCGCGTGGGCACGCCCGCGAGGCGGCCGTCAGACGACAGCGTCAGCCCCGGCGGCAGCTCAGCCGGGGTCCGCGCGGCGAAGGCGCTCGGCGCGGCGGTGCCGGTCGCCGACAGCTCGGCCAGGTAGGGCTGCCCCACCAGCGCGTCAGGCAGCGTCGCCGGCGCCACGCCGAGGCGCTGCGGAACCAACTCGACGAAGGGGCCCGCCAGGCCGTTGTCGCCCTTGTCGACCTCGTCGACGAGCTCGTCGGGGTCGAGCAGCACGCCGAGGTAGTAGGTCGCCGGCGTGACGGACACCGGCACGCGGATGAGCTCGGTCGCCGTGTCGCGCTGGTCGACCGCCAGGGTGACCGTGCGCTCGCTGACGTCGCCGGTCGACGTCACGATGGGCAGCACCGGGTCGTCTCGCGTGATGACGGTGTTGGCCGACACCACGTACCGGTAGCGCACGGCCGGCGAGGGCCGGTTCCCGGTGTTGGCGAAGGTGCGGGTGACGGCGAACACCTCGCCGGCGGCGGCGCGCAAGGGGCCGCGCAGGTTGGTGGGGAGCAGGTTCGGCGCCGGCGAGCGCACCAGCAGCGGCGGCGCCTGGCCGAAGTTGTTCGAAGGGTCGGTCTCGGCGAGGCCGGCGGCGGTGGCGGCGACGAAGAAGAAGTACGGCGCGCGCGCCAGCGGCTGGCCCGACACGGCCTGGGTCGGCACCACGCAGGTGCGCGCGACGTCGCGCGCCGCGCCCGGCGCCAGCGAGAACGGGCCCTCGTCGCAGATGAAGGGGTCGGCGAGGCCGTTCAACGTCTCGTTGTCAGACAGGTAGAAGATGAGCGAGACGTTGGGCGCCGTCGCGCCACCCTGGTTGCGCACCGTCGCCTCGATGCGAATCGGCTCGCCGAAGAAGGCTGCCGTCGCCGTGTCGAACGGCATCACCGGTCGCGCCACGCGCACCCGCTCGACGAGGAGGTCGGCCTGCCGCACCTGCATGCGCGCGCGGCTGAAGACCTGGTTGTTCGCGTCGGATACCTCGACGACGACGCCGGCGTTGGGGCCGTCGTCGACGACGAGCAGCAGCGAGTAGTCCTCGGCGGGCACGGTGCTGGGGAGCGTGAAGGTGCTCTGCGCGATGACGGTCTCGCCGCCCGACACCACGCGGCTGCCCGAGAAGACCTGCCGGTCGTCAACCGAGAACACCGTGTCGGCCGAGAGGAAGAGCTTGAAGGGCACGACGCCCGGCGGGTCGAAGCCCTGGTTGGTGAAGGTGTACGAGACGGTGACGGGGTCTCCGGGGCCCGCCGACGGGGGCCCGCTCACCGCCTCGGCGACAAGGTCGACGCCCGCGAAGAACGGCGTCGAGGTGGCGAAGACGTTGTTGTTCTCGTTCGTCTCGGCGACCTGCGCGGCCTCGTCGGCGACCACCAGCACGTAGAAGGTGCCGGACGTCGGCCGGGGCGCGACGCCGCTGGCCGCGTCGACGACGGTCGCGTTCGGGTTCAGCGTGAAGGGCCCGCGGGAGCCCGGCGTGACGATCTCGAAGTCCCCCACCCCGCCGTCGGCGAGCGGCGGGTCGAAGATGGTGTCTTGCGACAGGAACAGCCGGTACGAGAAGGCCGGCGAAGCGACGGTGCCGAAGTTGCGGAGCGCCGTCTCGACGTTGAGCTGCAGCTCGTTGCCGGCCTGGGCGATGCCCGTCACCCGCACCCGGGTGGGCTGCAGGTCGACGCCCGGGGGGGGCCCGAAGCGAATCGAGGTGATGCGCGTGCCAGTGCTCATCGGGTCGAAGCTCGTCAGGTCGCAGTGCGCGAACGACGGCACCGGCATCGTCGGCACCGTGCGGTTGACGCAGGTGGCAGCGGCGAGCGCGTTGGTGCCCTGCGCGCCGGACGGGCCCTCGATGCCGATGGTGGCCGAGATGGCCTGCCCCGCGCCCTGCATGGTGCCGTAGAAGAACTCGATGACGCCAGATCGGAAGAGCGTC
>JADCJJ010000549.1 GCA_020247085.1 Myxococcaceae bacterium
AGGTCTACGGGCAGAGTGAGGTGACGGGGCCGACCTCGGTCAGCACGCGGGAGCACACCCGCCTGGGCACGCTCGGCCGTCCGCTCCCGGGGGTCGCGGTGCGCATTGACGATGACGGAGAGATCCTCGTTCGGGGAGAGAACGTGTGCGCCGGGTATCTCAAGGACCCAGGGGCGACGGCCGAGCTGCTCCGCGACGGGTGGCTTCACTCGGGCGACGTCGGCGCGTTCGACGCCGACGGCTACCTGCGCATCACCGGGCGCAAGAAGGAGATCATCGTCACGTCGGGGGGCAAGAAGACGCCTCCGGCGACGCTCGAGGGGCTGCTGCGGTCGATCGACCCCGTGGGGCAGGCCCTCGTCGTGGGCGATCGGCGGCCCTACCTCGTCGCGCTGCTCACCATGGACCCCGAGAAGGTCGCTCGCTTCCGCGCAGACAACCCGGGTGTCGAGCCCTCAGGCCTCGACGCCGCCTTCCACGGCTGGCTCGAGCAGCAGATCGCCGCACGCGTGAACGCGCGGGTGGCGCGCTTCGAGGCCATCAAGCGCTTCGTCGTGCTGCCAGGTGAGTTCTCGATCGAGGGCGGCGAGCTGACGTCGACACTCAAGGTTCGCCGCGCCCACTGCGAGGCGAAGTACGCAGGAGAGATCGACGCCCTCTACGCGGGCGCTTCGGCGGCTCTCTGAAGCAGGGCAGGGGGAGCCACCCCTCGGGAGCCCTACACGAGCGCCCGAGGGACTGCCGGCTGCGATTCAGCGCTTGTCGACGGGTACGTAGTCGCGCTTGCGCTGGCCGGTGAAGACCTGCCGCGGGCGGGCGATCTTCTGCTCGTTGTCGATGATCATCTCTTCGTACTGGCACACCCAGCCGACGGTGCGGGGAATCGCGAAGAGACAGGTGAAGAAGTCGACGGGGAAGCCCATCGCCTCGTAGATGAGGCCCGAGTAGAAATCGACGTTCGGGTACAGCTTGCGCTGCACGAAGTAGTCGTCCTGCAGGGCAATGCGCTCGAGCTCGACGGCGATGTCGAGCAGCGGGTTCTTGCCCGTGACCTCGAACACCTCGTCGCAGGCACGCTTGATGACCTTCGCGCGGGGATCGTAGTTCTTGTACACGCGGTGCCCGAAGCCCATCAGCTTCTTGTCGCCGTCCTTGTCCTTCACCTTCTTGATGAACTCGGGGACGTTCTTTTTGTCGCCGATCTCGCGCAGCATGCGCAGCACGGCCTCGTTCGCTCCGCCGTGGAGCGGGCCGTAGAGGGCGGTGATGCCGGCGGCGACGGCCGAATAGGGGTCGGCCTCGGAGGAGCCGACCACTCGGACCGCGGTGGTGGAGCAGTTCTGCTCGTGGTCGGCGTGGAGGATGAAGAGCACGTCGAGCGCGCGGACGAGCGCGGGGTGCGCCTTCCAGTTCGGCTTGCCGATGCTCTTCACCATCGTGAGGAAGTTCTCGGCGTACGACAGATCGTTGTTCGGGTAGATGTACGGCAGACCCTGGCTGTGCCGGTACGAGAAAGCCGCCAGCGTGGGCATCTTGGCGATGAGCCGCATCATCTGGTGTCGGCGAACCTCCTTGTTCCGGACCTGCTTCGCCTCGGGGTAGAAGCTCGAGAGCGCCGCGACCGTCGAGGCCAGCATCGACATCGGGTGCGCGTCGTACCTGAACCCGTCCATGAACGACTTGATGTTCTCGTGGACGTAGGTGTGGATGGTGATCTTGTCGGTGAACTCGGCGAGCTGGTCCTTGTTCGGCAGCTCACCGTTCATCAGCAGCGCGGCGGTCTCGAGGTGCGTCGACTTCTCGGCGAGCTGGTCGATGGGGTAACCGCGGTACTCGAGAATGCCCTTGTCGCCGTCGATGAAGGTGATGGCGCTCTTCGTGTTTGCCGTGTTCTGAAACGCCGGGTCGTACGCCATGAGACCGAAGTCTTCGGCGTCGGTCTTCATCTGGCGCAGATCGATCGCGCGAATGCAGCCGTTCTCGATCTTCAGCTCGTACTGCTTGCCGTTTCGGTTGTCGGTGACGGAGAGCGTGTCTTTGGACATGAGCAGTGAGTCGCACCGCGCCACGGTTCGATCAACGAAAAAGAGTAGAAGGCCACCGTGTGAGAAGCCGAAGGGCGAAAATGGTTTTTCTGGTGCTCGGCGTGGCCGCCGCGGTCGCCGCTCGGCTCTGGTTCGGTGAGGGGTTCGAGCCGCGAAACCTGCTCGTGACACTGCGGTCCGCAGGCGGAGGCACGGCGGCGGTGGGGCTCTGGGTCGCGCTGTACGTCGTGGCGTCGTCGGCGCTGCTGCCGGCGGCCGGCCTGCATGTCGTCGCCGGCGCGATGTGGGGGTTCGGCTCCGCTGCCTGGCGCGCATGGTTGATGGCGAACCTCATGGGGCACCTGCACTTCGCGCTGGGGCGCTTCGTCGGCCGCGCCCGCGTGCGCGAGTTGCTGCTGCGCCGGCGGTGGACGGCGGCCGTCGAAGAGCTCGAGCAGAGCGGGGTGCTGACGGTGCTGGTGCTGCGACAGACGCCAGTGCCCTTCGTGGTGACCAACCTGGTCTGCGGCGCCTCACCCATCACCTGGCCGCAGTTCCTCGTCGGCCACGCCGTCGGCGTGCTGCCCAACGTGCTCATCTCGACGTGGTTCGCCGCGGCCATCGCTGAAGGGGTCGAGGGCGCGCAACAGCAGGCGCTCCGCGACGCGGTCCTCGCCGCCGCGGGCGTCATCGGCGTCGCACTCGCGTCACGCCTGGCGATGGGCCTGGTGCGCCGCCGCCGCGCAGCTCAGCGAACCACGCCGACGTAGACGTAGGCGAGCCCCGCCATGAGCGTGTGCGCGGACTGCGCCGAGAAGGCGCTGGTGCTGCGCATCAGGTCGACGAAGCGCTCCCCGGCGGGGAAGGCGGCCGCGGTGCGCGGCAGGTACTCGTAGGCGGCCCGGTTGCCCGTCAGGAGCTGTCCGATGAGGGGCATCACGAAGCGAGCGTAGAGGCGGAAGACGACGCCGAAGAGGCCCGTCGGCTGGCCGAACTCGAGCACCACCACCCGCCCGCCAGGCTTCACGACCCGCGCCAGCTCCGTGAGGCAGACCTTCGGATCGTCGACGTTGCGGATGCCGAAGCTGATCGACGCGACGTCGAACTGCTGGGCCGGGTAGGGCAGCTTCATCGCGTCGGCGACCTCGAACTCGAGGTCGAGGCCCAGCGCCTTCGCCTTCGCCGGCGCGGTCGACAGCATGGCGGCGTTGAAGTCGGTGCCCTTGACCCGCCCTGCGGTGCCGACGACGCGCTTGAAGTCGATGGCGAGGTCGCCGGTGCCCGTCGCGCAGTCGAGCACCGCGTCGCCGGGCTTCGCCTGCGACAGCCGCACCGCCACCTTGCGCCAGAGGCGGTGGGTGCCCATCGAGAGCACGTCGTTCGTCACGTCGTAGCGCGGCGCGATCTGCGTGAACATCTGGTGGACCTGCTCGCTCACCGCGTGCCTCCCACCGCCGCCAGGGGGCGGACCTCGGCCATGCGGCGGCCCGTGGCGGCCAGCACCGCCGAGACGCCCTTCATCAGCGCGTCGAACTCCGAGGGGCGCAGCGCCTGCGGCCCGTCACACAGCGCCGTCTCGGGCGTCGGGTGGACCTCGACGAGCAGCCCGTCGGCGCCGGCCGCCGCGGCCGCGAGCGCCATCGGCGTTACCAGCGCCGCGACGCCGGTCGAGTGCGAGGGGTCGACCAGCACCGGGAGCTTCACCCGCTGCTTCACGTACGCCACCCCCGCCAGGTCCAGCGTGTTGCGCAGCGTGGTGTCGAAAGTGCGAATGCCCCGCTCGCACAAGACGACCTGGTCGTTCCCACCCTCGAGCAGGTACTCGGCGGCGAGCAGCCACTCGTCGATCGTCGAGCCAAAGCCACGCTTGAGCAGCACCGGGCGGTCAACCTTCGCCAGGGCGCGCAGCAGCGAGAAGTTCTGCATGTTCCGCGCGCCGACCTGCAGCACGTCGACATACTCGAGCACCGACGGGAGCTGCGTGGCGTCCATGATCTCGGACACGACCGGCAGCCGCTGCTTGCGCCCAGCCTCGGCCAGCATCGGCAGCCCGGGCTCGCCGAGGCCCTGAAAGGTGTAGGGGCTCGTTCGTGGCTTGAAGGCGCCGCCCCGGAGCGCGTGCCCTCCGGCCATGCGCACTGCCTGCGCGGCGCGGTCGACCTGCTCCTGGTTCTCGAGCGCGCAGGGGCCCGCCACCACGACGAAGTCTCCGCCCACCTCCACGTTGCCGAAGCGCACCCGGTGCGTGACGTCACCCGGCTCCCGCAGCACCCGTCTCGGCCCCGTCGCACCCATCGCTGCCTCTCAGTTCATTGAGTTCAAGGCGTTTTGAACTCCGTGGTGCATCTATAGCGGGAATGCCTTAGAAGACAACCCAACCGTGCTCGACCGTGGCGCCACCACCTACGTCTCGGCCTCGCGAATCGCCTCGCACGGCGCGCTGTTGCGGCTCGGGCCCGAGCCCCTGTCGGTGGCGTGGGTGAATCCGTCGCGGCGCACCTGGGTGGTCGGCCTGGGGGTGTGTGGGGAGGGGGGCGGCGAGGTGCGACAAGACGTCGAGCTCCCGGCTGGGCCGTGGTTTGGCGGCTGGGCGTTCGACGCGTCTCGCGCCTGGCCCGGGTTCGACGCGGAGCGCTGGGTGTTGCCCGAGGTGCTGGCCTTCTGGGACGGCGCGCGCACGCACCTGGTCGCCTACGGACGCGAGGGCACGCCGCGGGCGGTCCTCGAGGCGCGGCTCGACCGGGTGACCGAGGTCGAGCCGGTGGTCGAGCGCGGGCGGGTCACGCGGCAGGCGGACGACCGGCAGGCCTACGAGGGGCTGGTGGCGCGAGGCCTCGAGTACCTGCGCAGCGGGGGCTGCTCGAAGCTCGTGCTGGCCCGCGCGCTGGCCGTGAAGGGCGACGCTCCGCTGTCGGAGCGCGCCGTGCTCAAGGCCCTCGAGGCGCGCAACCCGACGTGCTGGACGTTCCTGGTGCGCGGGCGCGACGGGTCGGCCTTCATCGGGGCGTCTCCCGAGCTGCTGTGCGAGGCCGACGGCGGGAACCTCACCGTCGACGCGCTGGCCGGCACCGCGGCCCTGGGAGACGATGCGGCGCTCGAGCGCTCCGAGAAGGACCGGCGCGAGCACCAGGCCGTGGTGGACGATGTCCGGGCGCGGCTTGACGCCTTCGCCACCCGCATCGAGGCGCCGCCGCGACCGGTCATCAAGCGCCTCTCGACGCTCGTGCACCTGCACACCCCGGTGAGCGCGCGCCTGCGGGGCGGCGTCTCGGCGCTGGCCGCGGCGCGCGCGCTGCACCCGACGCCGGCGGTGGCCGGGGCTCCTCGCGAGCGCGCGCTCGCGTTCTTGGCGCAGCACGAGGCCTTCAGCCGTGGGTGGTACGCGGGAGCGGTGGGCGCGATGGGGCCCGCGCGCGCGACGTTCGCCGTTGGGCTGCGCTCGGCGCACGTCAAGGGCGCGACCGCGCGCCTCTTCGTTGGCGCAGGCGTCGTCGAGGGATCTACGCCAGAGGGCGAGTGGCTCGAGACCGAGCGGAAGGCCTCGACGATGCTCGCGGCCCTGGGGGTCGGCCATGGCTGACCGTTGCCGATGTTCGAGTGCCCCCGTGACGACGTCGGTTCCGCGCGATGGCGGCCCACTTCCAAGAGGGCCTCGCGAGGCGCCTGGTGCCATGACGTCGGCGGCCTGGCGCAGGTCCACGCGCAGCGGCTTCGGGGTGGCTCATGGGGGAGACGCTCGCCGAGTGGTGGGCGGCTCCGATGGCGGGCTGCGCCGCGCACCGTGTGCCGAGGGCCGTCGGGCCGACCGCGGCGGCGAGGCGGCGCGGCAGAGACACGTTCGTCCAGCAGTGGTCGGCCATGACGGCGCGCCATGTCACGGCCCGCATCACGAGGGGCTCGGGGCCGGCTGGGGAATGAGGTGTCGCTTCAGCGATGCGCTGGTTCAGCGCTGGGCGGCTCCGGTGTCGACCGTCTGTGCGACCCGCGGGCAAAGTGACGTGGTACCGGCCGCGGACGCGAGGCAGGGCGTACGCGAGACGCCTGATCCGCGCGCGGCGACGGCGTCGGGCCGCTTCGCGACGCGGGGCGTGAGTGCCGTGGAGCAGGCCGGGCACCGAGGCGGCGCGTGAGCGAGACGTTCGACCAACGCTGGGCGGCCACCGGGGCGGGCGGCTCCGAGGCCCGTGGCGCGGGCGACGTGGTGCCGGCCGAGAGTCGAGGTGGTGCTTGAGCGAGACGATCAACCAGCGCTGGGCGGCGACGGTCGCGGGCGTCTTCGTGGCCTGTGGCGTGAGGGACGTGGTGGTGGCGCCGGGGTCGCGCTCGACGCCCCTCGCGCTCGCGTTCGCCGACCGCCCCGAGCTGCGCTGCCGGCCCTGCATCGACGAGCGCAGCGCAGCCTTCCTGGCGCTGGGCCTGTCGAAGGCCAGCGGGGCTCCGGCGGCGGTGCTGTGCACCTCGGGCACCGCGGGGGCGCACTTCCTGCCGGCGTTGATCGAGGCCGCCGAGGGGGGCACGCCGCTCATCGCCGTCACCGCCGATCGGCCGGCCGAGCTGCACGGCTTCGGGGCCCCGCAGACCATTGAGCAGCGGGGCCTCTTCGGCCGGTGGGTGCGCGAGGCGCTCGAGCTGCCCGAGCCGGCCGAAGCGCTGGTGCCCCACCTCGTCGCCGCGGTGGCGAAGCTGGTGCAGCGCGCCGGCGCCGCCCCGCGCGGTGGGGTGCACCTCAACGTCCCATTCCGGGAGCCGCTCGCGCACCCCGACGGCCTGCCTGGACCGGTGCTGTCGCCGACGGTGCCGCGCTTCGTCAGCGCCACGGGGGCGCCCGACCTGCGCCCCGCCGAACAGGCCATCGAGCAGAGCGAGCGCGGCGTCATCGTCTGCGGCCCGCGCGAGCGAGACGACGGCTTCGGTGAGGCCGTCGCGGCGCTGGGCGAGGCGCTGGGCTACCCGGTCTTCGCCGAGGCCGCGTCGAACGCGCGCTTCGGCTTCTCCCGCGCCACCTGGGCCTTCGACGCGATGACGCGGAGCGCGGCCTTCATGCAGCAGCTCGCGCCACGCGTCGTCTTGCGCTTCGGTGGAGGCCTCACGCTCAAGGCGCCTCAGGCCTGGCTCGACGGCAGCGTCGCGCGGCAGTTCGCCTTCAGCGACGACGGCGCCGTCTTCGACCCGCAGCACCGGGCCGAGGCCGTCTTTCGTGGCGACGTGGTAGCGATGGCGCGGGCGCTGACGCCGAAGGCGCCGCGGCGGGGGCCCCTGGTTGACGCCGTGGCGACCGCCCAGTCGCGCGTCGGGCAGGCCCTGGCGCAGCGGGAACGGGACGACCAACTCGAAGAGGGGTTGGTGGCGCGCGCGCTGGTGCGGGCGCTCCCGGCCGGGACGAACCTGGTGGTGTCGAGCTCGATGCCGGTGCGCGACGTCGACGCCTACGCCGCCTCGCCGGAGCGGCTGCGCGTCTTCGCCAACCGAGGCGTCAACGGCATCGACGGCGTCGTGAGCACGGCGCTCGGCGTGGCGGGCACGAGCGGGCGCCCGACCGTACTGTTGATCGGCGACGTGGCGGCGCTGCACGACCTGTCCGGTTGGCTGCTGGCCTCGAGCGTCGGCGCGCCACTGGTCGCCGTGGTGGTGAACAACGACGGCGGCGGCATCTTCAACTTCCTGCCGGTGGCCGAGCGCACGCCGCACTTCGAGCGCCTCTTCGCCACCCCGCACGGCGTCGACTTCGCGCACGTCGCGGCGCTCGCCGGCGCGACGCTGCACCGCCCGGCGTCGCTCTCGGCCCTCGCGCGCGTCGTGCGCAGCGGCCTCTCGGGGGGCGTCCACCTCGTCGAGGTGCGAACGGAGCGCCGCGCCAACGTCGAGGCGCACCGCG
>JADCJJ010000055.1 GCA_020247085.1 Myxococcaceae bacterium
ACTTCTCACTGCGCCCAGGGCCTCGGAAGGTCCTGCGCTATCCAGCCAGTCATCCGCGGACACGATGGCTGCGGCCTCTTCTTCAACGGGCTGCTAAAGCCCGAGGGCTCCGACACCGTGGCGACCACCAGGCCTAGTCCAGCCGCACCGTAGGCCCCATCGACGAGCGGCCGGCCCGTCGGCCAGAGGAGCGCCGCCAGTGCGCCCAGCAGGCCGACCACCACCGGGAGGTGCTTGGCAGGCCCCACGGCGGCCATGACGCACCCGGCGCTGGCGACCGCCACCGCCGGCAGGGCCAGGAGCCAAACGGGGTCGCCCACCGGGGCGATGAGATCGAGGTACCGCAAGAACCAGGCGGCGGCCGTCAGCAGGAGCGCCGCGACCACCGGCCCGGGGCGCGCCGTGACGGCGCCGGTGAGGCCCCCCGCGCGCGTCGCCGTCACCGAGGTGCCCACAACCCGCTCGTCGACGAAGTTGCGCCGACACCGCGGGCACATGTCGCTGCCCTCGGGAACGGACGGGGCCGCGCAGATGGAGCAGGCCGTCGGTGCCATGGGCGGTCCTCGCGCGCCGGCGCCCCAGAGTCCCTACGGCGTCCAGCGGGCGCGCCGGGTGAGCCACGACAGGCCCCCACGGCCGTCGCGAGCCACGATGTAGAAGGTGACGTCTCTGGGCTCGGTGCTCGCAGGGTCCGGCTGCCAGCGGTTCCGGTGCCGCCGGGTGTTGCCGTCGAAGTTGGTGCCGCCGGTCTCGAAGGACGACATCGTCCCGACATCCACGTACCAGGCGAGCTTCCAGCTCTCCTTCAGGGAGACGGGCGTGAGCGAGAAGCTGACGACGGTGTAGTCCTCTTCGAGCTCGGCGAACTCGAGGGCCTCCATCGGCACCTCGCTGCCACCGCTCAGCTCGACCACGTCGCCTTCGCCCCAGGGCGCGCCACGCAGCGTCAGCCCCGGGAGCGCGGGCGTCACGTTCTGCCGCATCTGCGGGAAGACCTGGCACTGCACCACCATCAGCTTCTGCGCGAAGACGTGCTCGCCGGTGTCGGGCGCCTTCACCTCGAGCATCACCGGAATTCGGATGCCGCCCAGCCCCCGCGAGCCATCTTGCTTGAGCGCCTCGAGCAGCAGTGGCTCACCGTCAGGCAGAAGCGCCGTGCCCAGCAGGGGCCGGTCGGGCGCCGTGCCGTCGAGCGTGAAGGCCCACTCACCGGCCGGCCGCTTCCCTGACACCAACTCGACGAAGTCGTCGGTGTTGTCACACTCCCGGTCGCCCTGGTTCGCGCAGGCGCGCAGGCGGTACGACAGCTCACGCCCGCCACCGTCCGGGTCCACCACCAGGGCGCGGTAGGTGAGCGCGCGCTGCCCCACCTGCAGCAGGCGCTGCAGCTGCATGGGGTCGATCTGCGAGGTGCTCCCGCCGGCGCCGAGGCTCGCCAACAGCCGGGGGTCGCACGGGCTGATCAACACCTCGGGCGGCTCGAAACTGGCGCCGAGGATGCGCAGGTCGACGACCCCCGTCGGCGACGGCAACGGCTGGGTGCACGCGGCGAGCGCGAGCCCGAAAGCGACGAGCGCGGACCTCACAGCTGTGCCCTCACACCGAGGATCGGCAGAATGGGAATGCCCGGCACGTCGACGCCGTAGCGGCCCCGGTACTCGTAGATGGTCGCCTCGGTGTTCATGCGGTTGTAGACGTTCTGCACGTCCAGGTAGAGGTTGAGCGTCCACTTCTCGAAGACGAAGTACTTGTCGATGCGCACGTCGAGCTGGTGGAAGTCGGTCACGCGCGCCGAGCGGAACATGCCGAAGGTGTTCGAGTACCGGTTGGCGTCGAGCCGCTGGTAGTCGGCGGTGTGCACCAGCGGCGACGTCGGGCGCCCGGTGACGTAACGGAAGCGGGCCCCCACCTCGAAGCCAAACGGCAGGCGGTAGCTGGCGATGGCCGTGAGGATGTGCGTCTGGTCGAAGCTGGTGAGGTTGTAGTCGTCGGCCGAACCGGCCCGGCGCTCCTCGCTCCGCGACAGGGTGTAGGCGATCCACCCGAAGAAATTCTTCGTCACCTCGTGACGGGCCAGCACCTCGAGGCCGTAGGCGCGCCCCAGCCCGTCGTTCGACGAGCGGTTCTGGGTGATCGACCCGTCCTCGTTGACGACGCGGCGCCCGGGCGACACGACGTTGTCGAAGCGACGGTTGAAGAAGCCGGTGACGTCGACGTTGATGACGTCGGTGAACTTGTGGCTCACGCCGAGCGAGGCCTGGAAGGCCTTCTCGTGGAAGAGCGAGGGCGTGCCGAAGGGCGGCGGCTCCATGTCGGTGGCCTGCGGAGGCTGGGTGTACAGCCCAACGGAGCCCTTGACGGAGGTCCGCGACCAGGGCTCGAAGCGAACCCAGAGGCGCGGGTCGAAGGCGTTGCGCGTCTCGCCGTTGAGGAAGGCGTGGCTGGCGCGCAGGCCCGGCGTCACGGTGAGCGGACCGGCCTTGAAGTCGCCCTCGAGGTAGATGGCCCCGTCGAAGGTCGGCACCGTGCGCCCGATGCGCTGCGTCTCGAGCTTCGGCTCGGCCCCGGGGAAGGACGGGTACTGCACGCCCGAGATGACGGGCAGCTCGGCCTGGCCGATGAGCACCTGGTTGAAGATGTCGGCGCCGGCGCGCAGCGTCACGCCCTTCGACACGTCCACCGTGAGGTCCTGCCGCAGGCCCTGTGTCCAGCGATCGGCGTTGAGGTTCGCGACGCCGAAGTTGACCGAGGCGAGGTCGTACCCGACGTAGGGCGTCAACTTGAACTGCACGTTCCCGCGCCGGTACGTCCAGTTGCCGATGACGCGGTGGAAGAGCGTGCGGAACTGCACCGAGACGTCGGTGTTCCGCTGGCCGCCCGAGACGACCACCTTGAGCTGATCATCGGAGCCGAAGGCGAAGACCGAGAAGGTCGACGCGCCGTCCTTCGTCTCGGCCTGCCGCTTCCCGACGTCGAGCCGGACCTGGTAGTCCCAATACACGGGCAAGATGTTGATGGTGCCGCCCTGCTGGTTGGGCGGAGTCGCCAGCGACGTCACCGCCGGCAGCAGCACGTCGATGTAGCTCCGGCGCGCGGCGGCAGCTACCGACACGTCCTTCGCGAGCGGCGCCTCGACGAAGACACTCGAGTCGAGGAAGTCGACCTTCGCGACGCCATGCCAGGTATCGGACGCGCCCTTGCGGCTGGCGACGTCGACGACGCCTCCGACGGCTCGCCCGTACCGCGCCCCGAAGCCGCCCGGGTAGAAGTCGACGCGGTCGAGGAACTCGGCGTTCACCACCGAGGGCCCGCCAGCGAGGTGGAACAGCAAGGGAATCTCGACGCCGTCGAAGAAGGTGAGCGTCTGGTTCGGGTTGGCCCCACGGACGATGAGCTGACCCGAGATGAACGGCGCCCGCGCGACGCCGGGGAAGTTCTGAATGACGCGCACCGGGTCGCCGAAGGTGCCAGGCACCTTTTGCAGCTCCTCACGGGTGATGGTGCGCCGGACCACCTCTTTCTTCTCGCGCTTGTCCCGCACCACCGTCTGGTAGCCGATGACCTTCGGGAACGCGTAGTAGCGCACCTCTTTCGTCTCGCCGGGCTCGAGGGCCTCGTCGGTCTTGAAGACCTCGGTCTCGGGCCCCGTCACGCGCACCGAGCACAGCCCCGGGGGCAGCTCGAGGTCGAACAACCCTTCGTCGTCGGTGATGGCCTCGCGCTCAGCGTACTGCTCGCACCGCACCATGCCGCCGACGACGCGGGAGCGACTCCCCCGCACCAGCACCTGGCCCTTCAACCGCGCGCTCGCCGGCGCCGCGCCCGCGTCTGAGGCTCCGCCGTCAGGCCCCTCCGCCGCCGCGACCTTCAACACGAAGGTGTAGGCAAACTCGATCTGCACGGGAGCCGGGGCGAAGTCGACCTCGGCCGGGGTGAAGGTTGACCTCAACAAGGCCTCGACGGCGGCCTCGTCGAAGCCGTTGCCGACCGGCTCGAGCACCTTCGCCTCGGTCACCGCGCCGTCGGCACCGATGGTGACCATCAGGCGAACCCGGGCCGTCAGGCCCTGCTTCTCGGCTGCTTCCGGGTACTTCGCGCTCTCGAGGCGAATCAGGGCGGGCGCCTTCGTCAGCACGGGCACGTGCACGCCCCCGTCGACCTCCTTGCGCCGGGCGTTCTCGTAGGCATGCGCCGACGCACACGAGATCACCACCGACATCGTCACCAGCCACCGGGACACGGCCGCTCCTTAGCCGAGGGTGGGTCACGAACAAACCACACCCTCTCCCTCAACGTGCTGGAACGCCTCAGCCGCGCGTGCGGCACGCGGCCTGCTTCTTCACCAGGGCGGAGGGAGACACCATGCCGAAGAAGCCCATGAAGTATCAGGCCCGTCGTCCGATGCCACGAATCCGTACCAGCGCCCGGGCCCGAGCCACGGCTCCGGCGCTGACGCTCGGAGAGCTGATCGCCGCCGCCTACGACACCTGCGGCGACACGAGGACCGTCTCTCGAGTGCTGGGCTCGTGCACCATGGCCGAACGCATCGGCTTGCACGTCATCGTCGGCTGACGTGCGCGCCCCCTCAGATCCACGAGTCGGGGATCTGCGCCGCCTTCAGGTCGCGCAACCCGTCGGTCAGCAGGGGGAGCAACCGCTGCGCCGCGGACGGAAGTGGTGAGGTCGACCTGGCCTTCTGCTCGAACGCCGCGACCACGCGCATCGCGTCTGCCCGGGAGAGCGTCGAAAAGTCCGGCGCCTGAAGGCCGAGCGAACCGAAGCCCTCACTGACGGTCCCGGCGTGCGCGGCCTGGAAGCGCGGCGCCACGTGCTTGGTGAAATACAGCAGGCGGATCGCCGCGTCGCGCTGCACCTCGATGGCCGGGCGATCGGCGCGAGGCAGGTCCGGGTGCTGCAGGAGCCGTTGGATCTGGTTGTAGTGCTCCCGCAGCGGGCCGGCGCCGGGGTTCGAGACCGCCTCGTCGCCTCGCGAGAACCGCTCGAAGGTGGGCCGGCCGGCCTCGACGTCGTCGCGCACCTGGGCCAGCGGAGCCGGCGGCCGGCCGTCGAGGTAGCCACGGTCGGCGCTCCAGACGGCGACGTTCTCGCCCTTGCGGGTGCGCTCCGCGAGGGCACGATCGAGGGCGCCCACGTCGCCGCGCGTTGCCTGCTCCCAGCGAGAGAGGTGGGTGGTGGCGCCCGAGTGCGCCCCCGGGGCCGAACCCGTGTACGCCCAGATCGTCTTCGCGTTGGGGAAGATGCTCCGGTACTGCTCCATCAGCCCCTGCCCGCCCGAGTAGCAGGCGCTCAGGTGCAGGTCCTGCACGCTGCGGGCGGCGCGCGGCATCGCGTCGGCCAGCTTCGCCAAGGTGCCGAACTCGAGCGAACCGTTCCCGTCGCCCCAGACGCTCCGGCCCGTCGAGTGGCCCGACAGCACCATTCGCGACGGCATCTGCCCGCCGCGCTCTGCCTGCGCCCACACCTGCGCGAGCTGGGCGAGCTCATCACGAATGTCACCCCCGGCGTGCTGGAGCACGTCGGCGACCTTCGCGGTCTGCTCCGCCGGGAGCCCGAGCGTCAGCGCGAAGCTCCTCGCGCCCTCGGCGGTGTCGAGCTTGTGGGTGGCGGTCGTCCCGTTGGCGTCGCGGGTGGTGATGCGATCGTCAACCGCGCCGTCTTTGATCGACGTGACGTTGACTCCGCGCTGGCGCAGCGACGAGACCTCGTGCGATGCCCCCTCGTTCACCCCGAAGTGCACCACGTCGTTGTTGGTGCGCGGCCGCCACCCGGCCGCCGGCGCCGGCGCCGGTTGCTGAGCAGTCGGGGCCTGGCCGCCCGGCAACGTCAACCGCCAGCCCACCTGGATGGCCCCGGGGTTGGTCGCGAGCTGCGGGTAGGCCGCCCGGTTGGCGTCGACGAGCGCCTGAACCGTCGTGCCATGGCGCTGGGCGATGCGGCTCAGGGTGTCTCCGGCCTGCACCGTCACCGGCCCTGCCGGAGACGGCGAGGGTGAGGGGCTCACGGGGCGCGACGTGGTGCGGCTGATGGGGGCAGTCATGGGTTCCTCGCGGTGAGGCTTGATTGTCGCAACGGCCGGGCAGCCCTTCGTTACGAAAACCAGAAGCCGCCCGATGACAGGACCTCAGTGTCCTCCTCGGCGCACCATGCGTCCTGCGTGACGGCACCGCGCCTTCTGGCCGGGCTGCGATGGCGGGCGGTCCCTCCCGGACGGGCCCGCGCCTGGGCCGCACCGCACCCGCGCGTCAGTGCCTGCGCGGCGCTGACCGGGCGCGCTCCTGGGCCGAGGGCGGGGGTACCAGGGCCGCGGGCCCGCGACCGATGAGATCGCTCCGGCCCGCCTGGGCAAGCGCCTCGCGCGCGTCCTCCCAGTGCTCGGGGTTCCAGTACAGCAGCAGCGCCTTCTGGAGCCGCTTCTCCTTCAACCCGCGCGCCGTGTAGACCGGCTCCATCTTCAGGGGGTCGATGCCGGTGAAATACATGCAGGCGGCGATCGACATCGGCGTGGGGATGAAGTCCTGCACCTGGCGGGGCCGCCGCCCGTTTTGCTTCAGCCACAGCGCCAGCTCGACCATGTCCTCGAGCGTCGAGCCGGGGTGGCCCGAGATGAAGTACGGAATGTCGTATTGCTCTTTGCCGGCCTCCTGGCTCGCACAGGCGAACATCTGCTGGAACCGCTCGTAGCTCTCGATTCCGGGCTTCTTCATCTTCTCGAGCACGCGCGGGCTCACGTGCTCGGGCGCGACCGAGAGCTGGCCGCCGGTGTGGTGCGCCGCGAGCTCCTTCACGTACTCGGGGCTCCGCTCGGCGAGATCGTACCGAACGCCCGACGCGATGAAGACGTGCTTGACGCCCTCCTCGTCCCGTACGCGCTTCATCACCGAGATGAGCGGCCCGTGGTCGGTCGACAGGTTCTCGCACACCCCCGGGTGCACACAGGACAGCTTGCGGCACTTCGACTCGATCGCCTCGGACTTGCACTTGAGCTTGTACATGTTGGCGGTCGGCCCGCCGAGGTCGGTGATGGTGCCGCGGAAGTCGCCCTGGCGCCGGACGGCGCGGATCTCGCGCAGCACGCTGGCCTCGCTCCGGCTCTGAATGACGCGCCCCTCGTGCTCGGTGATGGAGCAGAACGTGCAGCCGCCAAAGCAGCCGCGCATGAGCACCACCGAGTGCTTCACCGTCTCGAAGGCGGGCACCCCCTGGTCGCCGTACATGGGGTGCACGGCGCGGTTGAAGGGCAGATCGTACAGCTCGTCCATCGCCACCGTGGCCACGTCACCCGGCCGCGTCCCCTCCCCGTCCTCGAGCGGCCGCGCTGGCGGATTGAAGAAGACCCCGCGGGTGCCGTGGCGCTGGGCGAGGGCCCGGGCGTTGCCCGGGTTGGTCTCCATCTGGAAGTCGCGCGACATGCGAGCGAAGGCCTCTTTGTCGGCGCTGACCTGCTCGAAGCTCGGCAGCACCACCGTCTTCTGGTCCGCCGCGCGCCGCGCCGGGTCCGCCTCGTGCGCCTTCATCTCGGCGTCCGAGATGACGTACGCCGTCCCGCGCACGTCGCGCAGCTGCTTCACCGGCTCGCCGTCGCGCAGCCGCCGGGCGATCTCCCACACCGGACGCTCGCCCATGCCGAAGACGAGCAGGTCGGCCTTGGCGTCGAGGAGGATCGAGCGGCGGACCGTGTCGCTCCAGTAGTCGTAGTGGGCGATGCGGCGCAGCGACGCCTCGATGCCGCCAAGCACGATGGGCACGTCGGGGTACGCCTCGCGGCAGCGGTTCGCGTAGACGATCGTGGCACGGTCAGGCCGACACCCGGTGCGGCCTCCGGGGCTGTACTGGTCCTCGGAGCGGTTCTTCTTCTGCGAGGTGAGCCGGTTCAACATCGAGTCGAGGTTGCCGGCCGCGACCCCGAAGAAGAGCCGGGGTTTGCCGAGCGCCCGGAACGGCTCGGCCGACTGCCAAGCCGGCTGGGGAATGAGGCCGACCCGGAACCCGCGCCCCTCGAGGAAGCGGGCGATCAGCACTGGCCCGAAGGCCGGGTGGTCGACGTAGGCGTCTCCTGAGACGATGACGATGTCGACACCGTCCCAGCCCCGCTCGTCGAGGTCGGCGCGGCAGGTCGGCAGGAATCGGTGCGGGAACCGATGCGACGGCGTCTTCAGACGGACGAGCGGCGACGACATGGAAACACCCCTAGCGCCCCGCGGCGCGCGAGCGCAACTGACGCCCCGCTAGACACCTCGGGGTCCGCCGCGCGCAGACGGTGGACCGCGCGGCGACCG
>JADCJJ010000550.1 GCA_020247085.1 Myxococcaceae bacterium
CAGCCCTCGCGAAAAGCCTCCCGCACCGTGCTGCCCCGCCCACCGTCCTCCCGCCCCGTCTACCGCCCACCCCTGACACGGCCACCATCCCTCGAGACGCTGAAGAAACGCGTCGAGATGCTTCGTTTCTGCGGACCAGCCCTCGACCTCTGCACGCCACGGGGCGATCCACCCGTGAAAGCCGATGCCTCCACCCAGCATCGTCTTCTGTGCGGTGAGGCCACGACGCCACCACGTGCGCGCGATGGTCGCCGACTGCTCGGGGAAAATGACCTGCTCCTTCACGCCGCGCGAGGCGTCGAACGCGTTGGGGTAGTTCACCTTCACCCAGTGGCCGCCGTAGTAGCCGGCGAAGTCTCCGCTGAAGGGGCCGGTGGACTTGTCGGTGACGAAGTAGAGCCCACGTGGCGTCTTCAGGTCTCCGCGCACCGTCTTCACGCCTTCGGCCTGACCGCGCCCGACTTCCCAGCTGTGCGTGCGCTGGCCCTTCTCGTAGCGGCGCGCCTCGTGCGCTTCGACGTCGACGACGATGAGCACCGGCTCGGACTTCGGGTCGTAGAGGAACGGGTGTTGCTGGAAGAACGTCGCGGGTGGAAGTCCGTCGAGCGTCACCACGCCGCCCCGGCTGAGCTCGTCTCCCCGCTTCACCGTGGCCCCATCGGTGAGTGTGTGTTTGCCGCCACGAATCGAGAGCCTCACCTCACGCACGAGGTGGTTCTCATACGCGCACAGCCCGAGCTCGAGCCCGTCAGGCGTGCTGCGAACCGTGCCTCCCAACGGCGCGAGCACCACGCGCCCGCCCATCGGTTGCGGCAGCAGCGGTGACGGGCAGCGGTCGGGAAAGTCGTCGCCCGTCGCGCTCGTCAGCAGGGAGAGGAGGACGGTGAGCATCGCGAAGGAAGACGCTCGAGGGCGCGCTTCAGGTTCCAGCCCGGGGAGTCACTCGCGAAAGGCCGGGCAGTAGCCCACGGTCGTCGGGCTGCGGGTGGTGCCCGGCTGGCACACGTTGCCCATGCAGCGCTGACTTCGGCACTCGTAGACGGTGTCGTTGGTGCACATGTCGCCTTCGGGGAGCGAGAGCGTGCAGACCCCAACGCCCGCGTCTCGAGGGCTGCAATACGTGGCTCCCGTGCAGGGCACCTCGGTCGTGAACATGGGGTTGCAGCTGCTGCCTGCCCGCTCCCGCCGCTTGCAGACCCCGAGAACCGTCGTGGTCGTCGTGGCGCAGTAGAGACTCTGAAGGCACTGGCCGGCCTGGCAGCTCTGCCCTTCGGTCCTCAGGGGAACGCAGACGCCGGCGCTTCCACAGAACGAGTTCCAGAGACAGGGTCGACTGGGGCTGCACGCCTCTCCGATTCCACCAGGCGCGACGCACACGCCTCCGACGCAGTCCAGCCCGGACAGACAGTCGAAGTTGCAGACCTCTCCCACCCGTTTCCGCGGCAGACACGCGCCCGCTGCGCTGCACAGCTCGTTCGGTGGACACAGCAGGTGGGCGCTGCACGCGCCACCGGACGGAACGAGGACCTGGAGCTCGCAGCGCTCGGTTGCCGAACACACCCCCGCCGCGCAGATGTGGCGCGCCGTGAGCCCACCCGTCGGGGCGCACGACTGGCCAACGGGAATGTTGGCGACACAGGTGCCTCCGTAGGCGTGCGCGCCCTCGATGCAGATGCCCGTCGCAGGCTGGCCGATGGCGATCCTCGGAGCACAGCGACCCGGGCAGACGTTTCGGCTGTCGCAATAGAGCCCGCGCGCACATTCACCCTCGAAGCAGGGTTCGCCCGCGTCCTGTTGGGGAATGAAGACGCGCTGGTCGTCGATGATGGCAAACGTGTTCGTGAAGCACCCTCCATCGGTGAAGTCGGCGAACAGGGCGTCGGCTCCAGCGCGAGAGAGGCGCACGTGGCCGGAGCGCACCGAGAGCGATTGGTCGCAGCTGAACTCGAAGACTGCCCGCTGGGCGCCGCCGTCCTGCGTGGGGTCGAGATGGCCGCAGCGGCTCTGGAACCGAACGGCCGCTTCGCTCAGTCGAGGGCAGTATTCGGCGAGCGTGAGCCAGGGGCCCGCGTCGACCGCAGCCCCACCCGCGACCGCGCTTCCGCCGGCCTGCGCTGTGCCGCCAGCCATCGAGGAGCCACCTGCGGTCACACCGCCCGCCATCGCAGAGCCACCACCCGCCGTTCCTCCACCCGAACTCGCCGTGCATCGACCAGCCTCGCAGCCACCGGAACAGGCCTGACACGCGGCGCCCGAGCTTCCACACGCAGAAGCGCTGGTGCCGGCGACGCAGACACCACTCGAATCACAGCATCCGGAACAGCTCGAGGCATCACATGGCTCGGAGCCGCAGCGGCACGCGCTCAGCAACAGCGTCATCCACACGAAGAGGAATCGCATCGGCCAACCGTATTCTCAGGCGGTCCCGGGCCCAAGCGCGACTTCGTCATCGGGCGTCAGGTGCGTGGGCGGGCCGCGACCTCGAGCGCGAACTTCACCATCTCGCTCGCCACGTCCTGCTTCGTCGCGCGCTCGAGCCCTTCGAAACCAGGAGACGAGTTCAGCTCCATGACGCGTGGGCCGTCGCGCCCCTCGAGCATGTCGACGCCGCAGATGTCGAGCCCGACCAGCTTCGCGGCCTTCACGGCAGTGTCGCGGTACGCGGGCTCGAGCGTGACGGGGCTGCCTTCTCCACCGCGGTGAAGGTTGCTGCGGAACTCTCCCGCGCGCGCCTGCCGCCGCATGGCGCCGACGACCTGATCGCCCACGACGAGGGCGCGCACGTCGCGGCCCGAGGACTCGGCGATGAACTCCTGCAGGCAGATCTCCTGGCCCAGCGAGGTGAACGTGTCGACGATGGTGCGCGCCTCGGTCATCGTCGTCGCCAGCATCACGCCGACGCCTTGCGTGCCGCGCAGCAGCTTGATGACGCAGGGCAGACCGCCGACCGCCTCGACGAGCCGCACGATGTGTGAGGTGTCACTGGCCATCACGGTTCGTGGCACCGCGACGTTCCCCGCGGCGAGCAGCTGAAGGCAGCGCACCTTGTCGCGGCTGCGGGCGATGGCGCTCGCGCGGTTCACGACGGGCACGCCCATGGAGTCGAGCTGGTTGACGACCTGCATGCCGTACGAGGTGACGCTGGTGCCGATGCGCGGAAACGGACAGGAGGAACAACCCACGAAACCGGGGTGAGGGGCAAGAGGCGAGGTGGCGGCGGACGTGGGGGAGAGGCTGTGTGGGGAGGCGGTCTCGGTGCGTGCAGGAGTCGCTCAAGGCCCCACGAGACGGACGTGCCCAGGGCGTGGCGGCGCAGTGAGACGACGAGG
>JADCJJ010000551.1 GCA_020247085.1 Myxococcaceae bacterium
ACCACCGGACGTTCCACCACCGGCCGTTCCACCACCGGCCGTTCCACCACCGGCCGTTCCACCACCGGCCGTTCCACCACCGGCCGTTCCACCACCGGCCGTTCCACCACCGGCCGTTCCACCGCCGGACGTTCCACCACCGGACGTTCCACCACCGGCCGTTCCGCCACCAGTTCCACCATCGAGTACGCCGCCATCGGCCGTACCACCGCCGGTCAAGTTCCCGCCTGGGACAGGTCCGGCCTCACACACGCCAAGGTTGCACGCCTGCCCGATGGCGCACTGCGCGCAGGCCGCTCCGCCCCGACCGCACTCCTGGTTGCTGACGCTGACGACACACCGCCCCAGGCTGGAGCAACACCCGTTGGGACAGGAGCGCGCGTCGCAGGACGTCGGCGAACTACAGGACGACACCACGAGCGCCACGCACACCACGAAGACTGCCTTCACGTCGACACGCGCCACGCCGGGCCTCCTCTTGCGAGCGGGGCCGTATACGACGCCGACCTGTCGAAGGGCACCGCGCTCGACGGCAACCCTTCCGGGGGGGGCTGACACCGAACGCGGTGTCACGGTACCTTTCTCCTTGCCGATGATGCCCGAGCACCTCAGACAGCCCCCACCCATGACCTACTTCCAGTTCGACTCCGTCACCGAGTTGGTCAGGACCGTGCGCACCCGCCACCCGGGCGCCGAGGTGTGGACGGGGAACGAGAACTCCGAGTTCCTGCTCCGCGTGCGCAGCCCGTCGTTCGAGTTCCAGACCCTCATCGTCCACTTCGAGGGCGCTGCCTGCTACGCGGTCGAGCTGCCCTCGGTCTGAACACGGTCTGACGGTCGCTGCCCCCAGCCGCCCGCACGGCCTCCCTCATGAGCGACCTCGCACGCATCGGCATCGTCACCATGTCGGACCGCGCCTCAGCCGGCGTATACGAAGACCTCTCGGGCAAGGCCATCGAGGCGACGCTCGGCGAGTGGCTCGCCAGCCCCTGGCAGAAGGTCTACCGCCTCATCCCTGACGACCGCGCGACCATCGAGCGCACGCTCATCGACCTCATCGACGCCGAGGGCTGCAGCCTCGTGGTGACGACGGGCGGCACGGGGCCGGCGCCTCGCGACGTGACGCCCGAAGCGACCGAGGCGGTGTGCGAGAAGATGATGCCCGGCTTCGGCGAGCTGATGCGTCAGGTGTCGCTGCGCAGCGTGCCGACGGCCATCCTCTCGCGGCAGACGGCCGGCCTCCGCGGCAAGGGCCTCATCGTCAACCTGCCGGGGAAGCCGACGGCCATACGCGAGTGCCTCGAGGCCGTGTTCCCGGCCATCCCCTACTGCCTCGACCTCATCGGCGGCGCGTGGCTCGAGGGCACCGCTACCGCGCCGAAGGTGTTCCGCCCGAAGGCGAAGTAGCGACGCCGGGCCCCCACGTGCACCGCGCGCGTCGAGCCGGCACGCGCGCTGGCTCCGAGGGCCGCCCCCTCGCGACGACGGGCGCCGCGCCCCGTGGTAGGGGCGCCGCCGTGCTCTCGACGTGGCCCCGCGCAGCCCGGCTCGCCCTCATGGTGGTGGGCTCGCGCCTGCTCGCGCTGGCGGCGATGGTGGCCGGCAGCTACCGCCCCCGTCCCGACGACGACCTGCACTGGGTGGGCTCCGACGGCGCCTTCTTCTGGGACCAGGTCCCGGTGCGCGTGCTCGACGTGTGGGGCCGCTGGGACACGATGATGTTCTACCTGCCGCTGGCGCGGGGCGGGTACCCGGCGCTGCGCGACGACGGCGGCTGGGTCTACGCGGCCGCGTATTTCCCGATGCTGCCGTCGATGATGCGCGGCCTGTCCGAGGCGACGTTCGGCCTGCTCGACCCGTACGTCAGCGGCGTGCTGCTGGCGCAGGGCTTCCTCGCGGGCGCGGTGGTGTACCTCGACAAGCTGGTACGCCTGGACCACGACGCGGGCTTCGCCGAGCTCGTCATCGCCCTGCTGATGGCCTACCCGGGCACGCACTTCCTCTCGTGCGTGTACCCCGAGTCGCTCGCGCTCTTCCTCGCCGTCTTCGGCGTCTATTGCGTGCGCACCGGCAAGTGGTTCGTCGCCGGGCTGGCCTGCATGCTGGCGGCGCTGACGCGCTCGTCGGGCGTCATCATGTGTCTCCCGGTAGCCTACGAGCTGGTGCGGGGCGGACCCGGGCGGTGGCGGCTGCTCGAGCCCAGGCTCCTCGTCTTCGCGCTGCCGGCGGCGGCCCTGGGCTTCTGGCTGGCGATGAACCAGCTCCTCTACGCCGACCCGCTCTACTTCATGCACGTGCAGGCCGGCTGGGGGCGCAGGCCCAGCTTCTTCCTCGAGCCGTTCCTCTCGCTGTCGCTCTCGCTCGACCACCACCTCTTCGCGCTGCTGTCGGTGGCCGGCGTCGCCTACGCCGTCGCGCGCAAGGAGCGGCCCGGCTACGTGGCGATGGCCGCGGTGAACGTGCTGCTGCCGCTCAGCACCGGCCTGCTGCGCGGCATTCACCGCTACATGGCGTCGAACTTCCCGCTCTTCGTCTTCCTCGCACGGGCGCTCGAGCACCGGCCCCGGTGGCGGCGCCTGTACGTCGTGGCCGGGCTGATGACGATGGTGGGCTTCGCGTTCCGGTGGGGCCAGGGGTACCAGCCGAATTGAAGCCGTCAGCCGACAGACTGCGGGCGGGGCTGGCCGTCGCGCTGGGGCTCTTCGCGGCCGGGGTGCAGGTGCACGAGCTGTTCGCCACGGTGGGCGGGTGGCTGACGGTGCTTCTGGCGGTGGCGGTGCTGGTGCGGGACGGGCGCTTCACCGCCGAGGCCAGGGCGGCGTGGCCCATCGCGCCCTTCGTCCTCTGGAGCCTCCTGGGGCCGCTCGCGCTCGGTCACTTCCCGACGGGCACCGGCGTCGCGCGGCTCCTCGACGTGCTGATGCTGCCGGGCGTGCTGTGGGCGTGCCTGCTGGTGACCGACGCGGCCCTCGCGCGCGTCGCGGCGACGGCCGGCGCCGTGCTGCTCGCCTCGTGCGCGGCGGCGGGCCTGCAGCACTTCGGCCTCTGGCCGCGGGCCGAGACGTTCTCGAGCCTGTGGTGGGCGCAGGTGCCCACCGACCGGGTGTACGAGCCGGTGCCGGGGCGCACCGACCGCTTCATGGGCGGCGGGCTGCTGCTCCACCGGCTGCGCTTCGCCAACGTGTCGGCTGCGGTGACGGTGCTGGCGGCGGCGGAGGCGCTCGGCGCGACGCGGCGACGCGGGCGCTTCGGCGCGGCGGCCCTGGTGGGGCTCGCCGCGGTGGCCGTCTTCCCGCACGCGCGGGCGGCGACGGTGGCGCTGGTGGTGGCGCTGGTGGTGGTGGTGGGCCTGGGCGCACCCAGCCGGCGCCTCGCCCTGGGCCTCTCGGGCGCGGTGGCCACGCTGGTGGCGGCGCTGGTGCTGGTGACGCCGTCGATGCGGGAGCGCCTCGCCTCGGCGCTCGAGGCCAACGCGGCGAGCGACCGGCAGGCGCTCTGGGCAGCGGGGCTCTCGGCGCTGGCGACGGAGCCGCTCGGCGGCGTGGGCCTGGGCCGCTTCAAGCCCGCTGCGTGGCTGCCCGCCGATGCGCCCCGGGACGTGCGGCAGCACCAGGGCAAGACGCACAACCAACTCCTCACCGTGGCGGCCGAGGGCGGCGCGCCGGCGCTCGTGGCGCTGCTCGCGCTGCTGGCCTTCGTGGCGGCGAAGGGGCTGCGCCTGGGGCGGCCAGGCGCCGGGGCCGTGGGCGCGGTGGCGCTCTTCCTTGGCCTCTCGGCGCTGCACGACCCGCTCTTCCACGCGGAGTCGTCGCTGGCGCTGTTCGGCGCGCTCGGCGCGGGCCTGGGCCTGGCGCGGCGCGCGACCTCGGGGCCGCTCACGCCGGCCTGACGTCAGCCAGGCGCTCGAGGCGGGCGGCGCCTGACGACGGCGCTCGGAGCCTTCACCGTCAGCGCGCCGGGGCCGGGGCCTTCGCCTCGAAGCGCTTGAGCGTCGCCTCGAGCTCGGCGTTCACCGCCTTCAGCGTGTCCTGTTTCTCGCGGAACGGCAGGAAGGCGCTCTTGAAGCCCGAAACGATGACGGTGGTGAGGTCCTCGAGCGACAGGCCGAGCTCCTTGTGCGCAATCCAGTACTCGTCGCTGACGGTGGTGTCGGTGATGAGCCGGTTGTCGGTGTTGATGGTCACCCGCAGGCCGTAGTCGAAGTAGAACTTCAGCGGGTGCGCGGCCATCTCGGTCACCGCGCGCGTCTGCACGTTCGACGACGGGCAGCACTCGAGCGGAATGCGGTGGTCGTTGACGTAGTTGAGCAGGTCGCCGTCTTCGCGCAGGCGAACGCCGTGCCCGATGCGGTGCGCGCCGAGGTAGTGGAGCGCCTGCCCGATGGACTCGGGCCCGTACGCCTCGCCGGCGTGGGCGGTGCAGTTCACGTTGTTCTTCAAGATGAGCTGGAAGGCCTCGCGGTGCTCCTTCGCGGGGAAGTTCGCCTCGGCGCCGGCCAGGTCGAAGCCAACGACGCCGCGGTTCTTGTAGGCCACGCACAGCTCGGCCAGGCGCACGCTCGACTGCGGGTTCATGTGGCGAATGCCGCAGAGAATGACGCCGTACTTGATGCGCGTCTCGCGCTTGGCCGTGCGCAGCCCCTCGAGCACCGAGTCGACGATGGCGGTGAGCTTGAGGCCCCGCTGCTGGTGGAGCACCGGCGCGTAGCGCACCTCGAGGTAGCGCACGTTCTCGGCCGCCGCGTCGAGGGCGAGCTCGTAGGCGGCGCGGAACAGCGCCTGCTCGGTCTGCAGCACCGAGCAGGTGACGTCGAAGGCCACCAGGTAGTCCTCGAGGTTGCGGCACACCTCGCCCTTGTGAATCACCTTCGCCAGCGCATCCTCGTCGCTCGCCGGCAGCTTCACGCCCTGCTGCTCCGCCAGCTCGAGGATGGTCTTGAGCCGCATCGAGCCGTCGAGGTGGCAGTGCAGGTCGGTCTTCGGCAGCGCCCGGAGCAGCTCCTTCGTCACCTCGAGCTTCGGCACGGCGAGCGTCGGCGGCGGCGGCGGGTGCCAGTGGGTAGACGAGATGCCGGCCTTCTCGTCGGGCGGCACGTTGAAGTCGTCGTCATGCACG
This sequence comes from Myxococcaceae bacterium, assembly GCA_020247085.1. Taxonomy (GTDB): domain Bacteria; phylum Myxococcota; class Myxococcia; order Myxococcales; family Myxococcaceae; genus Xiheimicrobium; species Xiheimicrobium aquaticum. Next base: position 5,116 of record JADCJJ010000551.1, read on the forward strand.
GAGGGCATGCCGCAGGTTTACGTCCACCTTCGCCGGCGCGCGAACTTGCCTTTCGACGGCGCGCGTCACTTGACGATGCGCAGGTGGCCGCGCTTCGGTGGAGACGGCTCCTTCGGCGGCCCCTCGCCGTCGGCCTCGAGCACCACCTCGCGCAGCGCGGTCCGCGGGGGCGGCGGCTCGAGAGCGGCCCTGGCGCCGGCGGCCACCGAGGCGAGCGTGCCTGACGCCTCGCCCCGCCCCGGCTCGAGCGTCCCGGGCAGCCCCGTCGTCTTCTCGACGGCCCCCTCGAGCAGCTCCTCGGGCATGTCTTCGGGGAACATGAAGAAGTCGTGCGTGACGTGGCTGGCGATGGCGTAGATGGCCGACCACGGCACGCCGACGGTGAAGCGCTCGCCGCCGAACGACAGCGTCTCGCGCACGCCCCACTCGTTCACCGTCAGGTCTGGCGGGTCGAAGCGGTACGAGACGTTCAAGACGAGGTGGTGGTCGGCGGTGAACTTCTTCGGCACCAGCACGCCGGGGCGCCGCGCGTCGAGGTGGAGCTGCGTCATGCCCGCGTCGAGGGCCTTGAGCAGCCGGGTCTTCTTGTCGTCACTGCGCTTGTCCATGACAGAACCGCCCTGACAGTGTAGCCGCCCGGCCCGCGGGCCGCACCGGCAAGCCTCAGCGCCGCCTCAGCGCGCGGTCCATCTCGCGCTTGCTCTCGCGGGCCTTGATGGTGTCACGCCGGTCGGTCTCCTTCTTGCCCTTGCCCAGGCCCAGCTTCACCTTGGCCCAGCCGCCCTTGAAGTAGAGCGCCAGCGGGATGATGGAGTACCCGCGCTCGCGCACCTTCGTCGCCCACTTGTCGAGCTCGTTGCGGTTCACCAGCAGCGGGCGCGGCCGCGTAGGCAGGTGGGCGAAGGTCGACGCCGGCTTGTACTGGCCGATGTGCGCGTTGTGCAGCACCAGGCCCGTCTTCTCGGGCATGGCGTAGGCGTCGTTGAGGTTGGCCTCGCCGTTGCGCAGGGCCTTCACCTCGCTGCCCGTCAGCACCAGCCCCGCCTCGAGCGTCTCGTCGAAGGCGTAGTCGAACTTCGCGCGCCGGTGCTCGCAGATGAGCCGCTCGGTGGCGTCCTTCGGCTTCGACATCGTCAGGGCACCTGCAGCGCCAGGTTGTCGATGAGGCGGGTGGTGCCGAGGAAGCCGGCCACCAGGGCGCGCGCGGGGCGGCCTGGCGTCAGCGCGGTGAGGGGCGACAGCGTCGCGGCGTCACGCACCTCGAGGTAGTCGAGGCGCACGTTCGCCTCGGCGAGCGGCGATGTCCCCAGGGCGACGAGGGCGGCCACGTCGGCTTGCCCGGCGGCAGCGGCGGCGGCCATCGCGAAGAGGCCCTTCGAGAGGGCACGGGCCCGCTCCCGCTCGTCGGGCGAGAGGTAGGCGTTGCGTGACGACATCGCCAGCCCGTCGGCCTCGCGGACGGTGGGGCGCCCCACCACCTCGACGCCGAGCTCGAGGTCGCGGGCGAGCGCCTCGATGACCTTGAGCTGCTGGTAGTCCTTCTCGCCGAAGAGGGCGACGTCGGGGCGGAAGAGCGCGAGCAGCTTGGCGACGACGGTGGCGACGCCACGGAAGTGGCCGGGGCGGCGGTCGCCGCAGAGGCCCAGGCTCGCCTGCTCGACCGAGACGTACGTCTGGTACCCGTCGGGGTACACCGTCGCCGGCTCCGGGGCGTACACGACAGCCGCGCTGGCGGCGCCGCACTTGGCCAGGTCGCCCGCGAGGTCCCTCGGGTATCGCGAGAGGTCCTCCCTGGGGCCAAACTGCGTGGGGTTGACGAAGATGGTGGCGGCGACGACGTCGCAGCGGGCCCGGCCTTCGCGCATGAGCGAGAGGTGGCCCTCGTGCAGGAAGCCCATGGTGGGCACCAGCGCGAGCGTCTGCCCGCGCCGGCGCAGGTCGCGCTCGAACCAGCGCACCTCCTGGGGCGTCTTCAGCAACCGGGGAGTCGTCACGCGCGCTCCATGACACCCGAAGGCGCCGCGTCGCAAGGGTTCCTGACGGAATCGGCGCCAGGCCCCCACGAAAGGGTGGAAGCGCCCCGCGCCGTCAGACGGGCACGCCGTACACGCCGCCCTTGTCCTCTCGCTCGGCCGGCTGCACCTCGGGGTTCGACGACACCAGCCGCATCGTCGTCGAGCGGAACGAGTGCTCCTCGTCGGGGAACGCGCCGGAGCGCACCTCGGTGAAGAACGACTGCGCCGCGCCCGTGACGGTGCCGAAGCCGTCGGCGTAGCGCTTGACGAACTTCGGCTTGAAGGCAGGGTTGAGGCCGAGCAGGTCGTAGCAGACAAGCACCTGGCCATCGCAGTGCTTGCCGGCGCCGATGCCGATGGTGGGAATCGACAGGCGCGCGGTGATGGTCTTCGCCAGCTCGAGGGGCACGCCCTCGAGGACCAGCGCGTAACAGCCGGCCTGCTCAAGCACGACGGCGTCTTCCAGGAGCCGGCGCGCGGTGTCTTCGTCGCGGCCCTGCACCACGTAGCCGCCCATCTTGTGCACCGACTGCGGGGTCAGGCCGAGGTGGCCCATCACCGGAATCGAGGCGCGCACGATGCGCGAGACGACGTCGGCGAACTCCTGGCCGCCCTCGAGCTTGACCGAACCGACGTTGCCCTCGGAGACGAGGCGCCCGGCGTTGCGCACCGCGTCCTCGACGGCGTTCTGGTAGCTCATGAAGGGCAGGTCGCCGACGACGTGCGCGCGCTTCGCGCCCGCCGTGACCGCCTTCGAGTGGTACACCATCTGGTCCATGGTGACGGGCAGCGTCGAGTCGTTGCCCTGCACGACCATGCCCAGCGAGTCGCCCACCAGCAGCACGTCGGTGCCGGCCTCGTCGAGGATGCGGGCGAACGTCGCGTCGTAGGCGGTGACCATGCAGATCTTCTGACCTGCGGCCTTTTGCTTCTTCAGGGTGTGGATGGTGACCTTGTTCACGGTTCACCTCCGTCGTGCGCCTGTGGTCGGGCGCTGTATGGCGGCGAACGTCAGGCGGGGCGCCGCGATGCCCCGGGACTTCCAGGTCCCGCCCGGGTCTCCCGTCCGAAACGTCCGGCGTCGGGGCCCGTCGGGCTCGTCTTCGTCGTTCGCCGCCCACCGAGGGGTCGCCGCGACGAGGCCGAGTGTCGCTCGTTCACTTCCGGCTTGGCAATGGTTGGTAGTGCACCGTGCCCTTCCGCGTCTGCCGGACGACCGACAGCAGGTCTTCGAGGTCGGCGGGGTTGTTCACGAAGTCGATGTCCGAGGTGTTGACCACCAGCAGCGGGGTGTCGGTGTAGTGGAAGAAGAAGTCGTTGTAGGCCTTGCACAGGCCCTCGAGGTACTGGGGGTCGAACTTGCGCTCGAACTCACGGCCGCGCTTCTTGATGCGGGCGAGCAGCACGTCGAGGCGGGCCTGGAGATAAATGACGAGGTCGGGCTTCGTCACCCGCGGCTGCAGCGCCTCGAAGACCCGCTCGTAGAGGGCCAGCTCGTCGGTCTGGAGCGTGAGGTTGGCGAAGATGCGGTCCTTCGCGAACAGGTAGTCGCTCACCGTCACCGAGGCGAACAGGTCTTGCTGGAAGAGCTCCTGCTGCTGCTTGAAGCGTGAGAGCAGGAAGAACATCTGCGTCTGGAACGCGAACTTGGCGCGGTCGGCGTAGAAGCTGGCGAGGAACGGGTTCTCTTCGACGACCTCCATCACGCGCCGGGCCGAGAAGCGCTCCGAGACGATGTTGGTCAGCGACGACTTGCCGACGCCGATGGGCCCCTCGACGACGATGTAGCGGTGCTCCAACTTCATGGGCGTCGACGGGCTCCGCGGTGAGGGTGAGGCCGATTTCCCGCCTCGAGAACGTGTCGCGGCACACAACCACAAGGCCGGAGCCGTCGCAACGGAGAGCGTGATGCGCGAAGGTGCGGCCCATGAGCGACGACCGGAGGTTGATTCGCGCGCTGCCGGCGCGCAGCGTCGAAGACGTCATCGCCGAGCTCGCGGCGGCGCAGGTGCGGGTCGCACGCGGGGAGCCCCTGAGCCCGCCGGTGGTGACGCTGCACCTCGCAATCGGGCTGCAGGCGACGGGGGAAATCGTCGACATCCTCTTCGACCAGCGGCGGGGCACCACCCTGCTGCTGCACCTCGCCGGGACGAGCCGGCACGACCGCTCGAGCGACGTCATCTACGTGAAGGCCGACGCGGTGGCGGCGCTGACGGTGCACTCGGCGGCGGGCCACGTCGCGCTGTTGTCGGCCGGGCAGGTGGCGACGCCGCCCGGGCCCCCGCCGACCCGGCTCGAGGCGCGGCGGGCGCTCGAGCGACTCCGCCACCAGCTCACCCAGCGGCTGGGGGCCGAGATCGCGCTCGACGCGCCCATCGACGAGACGCCGGCGGAGCAGCTGGCCGGCCTGGTCGAGCTGGCGACGCAGGTGTTCACGGCGCTGCAGGCGGTGGTGCGTGACGACCTCGGCCTCGAGGCGGTGCGCCAGCAGGTGAAGACGGTGCGGCTGCGGGCAGGCGCGGCGTTCGGGCTGACGCTGGCGCGCGAGGCGCTCGAGGCCTCGGCGCCGTGGGCCGAGCACCCGAAGCGGTGGGCCGAGCCGTCGGAGCTGACCAGCCGGCTCGAGGCGTTGCTGTAGGCGGTCCCGCGGGAATGTCGGCCGAGGCGCGCACGCCCCAGCGCGCCCCGCCCCACGCCAACGACGGCTCCGTGGCGAGGCGCCGGCGACTGCGCCGCGGAGGTCATCCGCAGCCGTTCTGTCACGTCGGTTCGCCAGCCTCGTTCGGCGGCCCGGCACCCCGGGGTGACGGCGGAGCACCGCCGCGAGGGTGTCGACCACCGGCAAGGCTCTCGCAGCCCGCTCGGCGTCGGGGCCGCGGCTCGAGGTCACCGCTCGAACCAACCGCTCGCCGACCGACTCGGGAGCTCGCTCGCACTGCACGAGGCATGGGCTCTCCCAGTCATGGAACGCGCAGGGCTCGGCGCTGAGCGAGCCGGAGCGCGTCGCCCCGGAGACCAGCGCGGCCGAGGAGCTCCCTTCGGCGCGGCCGTCGAGCCGGGTGAGCGTCACCTGCCCGTCGACATCACCGTCGAGCACGGTGAGCGGACTCCCACCGGCGGGACAGGATGACGCGGGCTCCGTCGCCGCGCAGGTCGGCGCACCGACCTCGAGCCTCGCTCGCCACGCACCCGGGCCGATGGGGGCGCTCCCGGCTGCTCGATGGTCAGCGCGAGGCGCCGTTTCCCTGCCTGCGCCCCGCCAGCCGCCGAGGACCGCACAGTGAGACTTCGGGCCGGCGGCGAGGCCGGTTCCGCGCCTCACAGCGCGGCCGTCTTCGGCGGAAGAACATGCAGCGCTCGGGGGTGAACCACCCGGCCACCGTCGCGCCAGACGCAAACGCCGCCCGGCGCGTGAAGGCCCAACTACACCCGCTCGAGCGGTCTTCTTCGAGTGCCTGTGGGGTAGCACCGAAAACCACACTCGAACGTGCCCCGCTCGTGTCACGTTCGAGCGGCTCACCCACCCGCGGGCGAACGGCGGCAAATCGGCTCCCGCGCTGATTTCCTCCGCAATCTTGAGTGTTTAGTTGACCGTACGGCACCCTACACGTATCGTCACGTCATGCCCAAAGGGAGGGGTCGTACCGCGAAGGTCGTCTCGCTGGAGCAGGAGCGACCACCCGCGGCGCCGGTGTCGGCCGAGCTCGAGGCGAGCCCGCTCTACGGGGTGGCGATGCTCAAGATTGCGATGGAGCTCAAGAAGACCGACCCGCAGCCGCTCGACGTGCTGGTGCGCGGGGTGCTGACGCGCATGGGTCTGCCTGAGGCCGAGTTCCGCGCCTTTCTCGAGTCGCACGGCGGGCTCTTGCGCGCGCTGGCGCTGAAGCGGGGGTACTGACGATGGCGACGAAGCAGAAGGTGCCGGTGGTGGTGCTGTCGAGGGCGAAGGCCGCCACGTCGACGCAGGCGTCGAAGAAGCCGCAGCCCCCCGAGGCGCCGCGGGCGACGAGGCCGCTGCCGCGCGAGAAGGTGATTCGGGCGCTGAAGAAGCTGCACCCGATGGACTGAGCCGGAGCGGGCGCCGTCGTGGCACGATGCCCCCACGGTGCACCTGCCGCGACTCCAGCTGTTCGAGTTCAACGACGCCCCCTTCGCGCCGAAGGCGCTCCAGCGCACCATCGTGTCGGCGCTGTCGCGCACCCTGCGCTGGGGGCGCATGCTCGACGGCCTGGTGCCGCCCTTCCTGGCCTTCCTCGAGGCGAGCGGCGCGCGCGAGGTGCTCGACATCGCCTCAGGCGCCGGTGAGCCCGCCGCCCTCCTCCTCGAGGCCCTGGCCCAGGGGGGGCACACGCCGCCGACCTGCACCCTCACGGACCTGCACCCGCACCTCGAGGCCTGGCGCGCGCTGGTGGAACGGCACCCGACGACGCTCGCCTTCGTGCCCGAGCCGGTCGACGCCACGCAGCTCCCACCCGACCTTGGCCGGGGGCGGGCCCGGGTCATCATCAACGCGTTCCATCACTTCCCGCCGACGCTCGCGCAGCGGGTGCTGGTCGGCATGGCGAGAGACGCGCCGGGCGTCTTCCTCGCCGAGGGGCTGGTGCGAGACCCCCGCTCGTTCCTCGCCATGACGCCGTGGGGCCTGCCGGCGCTGGTGGCGGAGCCGCTGCTCGCGCCAGAGGGCCGGCTGGCGAGCGCGGCGCTCGCCTGGCTGTCGCCCGTCGCGGTGCTGGCGTCGGCCTGGGACGGCACCGTCAGCACGCTGCGCTGCTACTCCCGCGACGAGCTCTTCCACTTCGCCGAGGCCGTGGGTCCCGGCTGGCGGTGGGAGTACGGCACCTACCCGGTGGGGCGCTTCGGGCGGGGCAGCTGGTTCTTTGGCGTACCCGTTACGTCGAACGACCGGGCGTCCACCCCTCCTGCGCCGTCGCCCGCCCGGAGCGGCGCCGCTCCCCGCCGATGACGGGCTCGACGAGCGCGCCCCCTCGTCGTCGACGTGCCCCCGCACCCGCGCGCTCGCGGCCCGGGCGTGCCGCCGGTCAGGGTGAATGGTCGCGCGGGAAAGGCCGAACGAGCGCGCCGGGGCCGTGGCGACGCGGCGCGCGGACCAGGCCCCACCGGCGCCCTCGCGCCCGAGCCAGGGCCCTTGCAGTTCCGAAGCACGGCAGCCCAAACACCTTCTGTCCTGTATCGGAGACGCCACGCTCCGCCGAATGACCGCCGTTCAAGCTGCTGGCGCCGTGCCCGCCGCCCCCAGGCCGGGCCGTTGATCAACCCCACCGGCGCCGCTCCGCACCGCGCTGACGCGCACGGTGCGCAGCGGAGCCGAGGACCTGGGGCGGGCCAGGGGAGCGCTCCGCGGCAGCTCCGGCGAACGTGCGGCGCAGAAGGCCTCGCTCGGCTGGGTCCCGCGGGCCTCGGTCGCCGGACCAGGGTGTCAGGTCTCGGCCTGGCGCCGGAGCGCGAGCTGCCGTCAGGGCTTGCGGTCCGCGCCGCGCCGCATGCGGTGAGGGCCAAGCCCCGGGCCGCTCACCGCACCGGCCCCAGCGCGCGCTCGAGGGCGGCGAACTCGTCGACCGACAGCGTCTCGGCGCGGCGCTTGCCGTCGATGCCCGCCGCCACCAGCGCGGCGTCGACCTCGTACGCCTCGGTCAGCCTCCGGTCGCTCGCCAGCGAGTTGGTGAGCGTCTTGCGACGCTGCGCGAAGCCGGCCTTCACCACCTGGCGGAAGCGCGCCTCGCTCACCACCTCGGCGCGGGGCGTCTCCCGCCGCGACAGGCGCACCACCGCGCTGTTCACCTTCGGCGGCGGGTGGAAGAAGTGCGAGGGCACGTCGAGCACGTGCTCGACGTGGAAGCGCAGGCCCAGCAGCACCGAGAGCAGCCCGTAGTCACGCCCGCCCGGGGCCGCCGAAAGCCGCTCCACCACCTCGGCCTGCAGGGTGAACACCGCGCGGCGCACCCGGTCGGTCTGGTCGAGCACCTGGAACAGAATCGGGCTGGTGAGGTGGTACGGCAGGTTGCCCACCACGATGACCTGATCGGCCTGCGCCACCTTCGCGAAGTCGACATCGGCCGCGTTGCCCTCGACGAGCGTCAGGCCCTCGAGCCGCTGCGCCTCGAGC
>JADCJJ010000552.1 GCA_020247085.1 Myxococcaceae bacterium
CCTGCGGCTGCGCCCAGGACTCGGAGGAGAGCGCCGGTTCCTGCGGCGGGAGCTCCTGCGGCTGCTCCCAGGACTCGGAGGAGAGCGTCGGCTCCTGCGGCGCGGGCGCCTGAGGCTGCTCCAGCGAATCAGTCGCGCCAGCGGCCTCGACAGGGGGAAGCTCCTGGGGCTGGGTCCACGCCTCGACCGACGGACCCGCGTCAGGGGCGACTGGCGGTACGCCTTCTGCGGCGCCGGGGTCGATGCTCGATGAGGCGTCAGCTGGCTCCCGGGTGTTGACGTGGGGTGTCGCCCAGGGGCGCTGCTCCAATGGCGGCTTGGCGTCTACGACGCCCTCCACGACGGGCAGCGTGTCTTCTGGAGACGGCTCGTTCGCCTGCTTGGCCACTCCGGTGTCCATACCGAACTGAGCGCCCCAGTCCCGGTCGAGCCTGGGGCCTGACGCAGTCGGCGGCGGGATGTCGATGGACTCCGGAACCGATGTCACCAGCGGTGGCTCGCTGGCCGTGTCGTGCTGACCCGCTGAATCAACCGCGTTTCCCGGGAACGACGCATCAGACTGAACCGCGTCAACCTGCACGTCGTCGACCTGCACGGCGTCAACCTGCACGGCGTCGACCTGCACGGCGTCGACCTGCACGGCGTCGACCTGCACGGCGTCGACCTGCATGGCGTCGACCTGCACGGCGTCGACCTGCACGGCGTCAACCTGCGTGGCGTCAACCTGCACGGCGTCGACCTGCACGGCGTCAACCTGCACGGCGTCAACCTGCACGGCGTCAACCTGCACGGCGTCAACCTGCACGGCGTCAACCTGCACGGCGTCGGTCGGGGCCGCGATGACCTCCAGCGTCTCGACGTTCATCGCCTCGGTCGGGATCGCCTCGAGCGGCGTGTCGAGCGGAAACGTCTCGACGGGGACGGTCTCGAGGGCAAACAGCGTGAGCGCGGCGGTGGCTCCTGCTGAGGACTCTGCCGATGGGGTGCGCGGCGCCTGGGCGCTGGAGGGAGCGGGGGGATCGACCGGGAGCTCGGCGTCGGTCTCCGCGGCCCCCTCGTCGGCGTCACTCATCACCTCGAAAGCATCATCGGCCGGTGGCGGCAGCGGCGGCGCGATGGCGACCGCGAGGGCCTGACGTGGCGCCGCGGCTGAAGCCTCTGCCACGCTCGGCACCATCGACGGCGTCGAGGTCATCGCAGGCGCTCGCAGCCCGTGAACGGACGGCGAGCTGCCGGGGGCCGCCGAGAGCACGCGCTCCATCTTCTCGGCCATCTGGTCGCTGCCGGCCCTCACGAAGTGATCTCGCGCGCGGGCGTACTGGCCGGCCTGGGCCAGTGCCAGGCCCAGGTAGTTGTGCGCCTTCTTGTGCTCCGGGTCGAGGTCGGTGGCGAGCTCGAACTCCTGAATGCAGCGCGGGAGGTCGTTCGTCTTGAGGAACACCAGGCCGAGGTTGACCCGAAGCGTCGGGTCGGCCGGGTTCTCGTGTACGAGCGCCTCGTAGATGGTCGCGGCCCGGTCGAACAGGCCGAGCTTGAAGTACGTCAGCCCGAGCAGGTTCTGGGTCTTCTCGTCCCTCGGCGCCAGCTCATGTGCGCGCTCGAGCTGCGCGCGCGCCTCGGTGACGTTGCCAGCGGCCAGCAGCTCGCCGCCCCGGAAGAGGGCGCCGAGAAACTCCTCTTCCCTCGCTGGCTCGCGGGTCGGTGTCGCCATCCCTGTCCTCGTCACCGCGCCTGCGCGGATTGCGTCTGGCCGGCGCGCGCTTTGTACTGAAAGTAGAGCGAGAGCACCTTGCGGACGTAGGCCTGGGTCTCGGGGTAGGGGGGCACCTGCCCGTCATACTTCCGGACCGCGTCGGGCCCGGCGTTGTAGGCGGCGATGATCTTCACCATGTCGCCGTCGAACTCGTTCGCCAGGACCCGCAGGTAGCGCGTGCCGCCCTCGATGTTCTCTCGTACGTCGAAGATGTCCTTGACGTACATCTCGCGGGCCGTCGCGGGCATCAGCTGCATCAGGCCCGAGGCGCCGACGTGCGAGATGGCGTTGGGGTCGAAGCCCGACTCCGCGTGCATGATGGCGCGCACCAGGTTGACCGGCATGCGGTACTTCACCGCCATCTCGTCGATGATCTCGTCGAACCCGGTCAGCTTCGACGCCGACGACGCGGTGACGCTCGCCGGGGCGCTCGGCGTGGGCGCTGGCCTGAACTCGCCGTCGAGCCGACGCGCCTTCCGCGCGGCCCCGCCGCTCTTCGGCGCCACGTTCGTGTACACGACGGTGCCGTCGGCCTCGACGTACTTGTAGATGCCGCCAGCCGTCGCCAGCGACGGGAGGACGAGCACCAGGCTGGCGAGTCGTCGGAGCATGCGAGGTTGAAGCGTCACGGGCGCAACGTTTGTTGACCCTATACCCGTTTCCGCCGTCCCCGAAGGAAGGAACCGCCAGTTCCGCCGGGGGCCGCGGGCCCTCCCGCTCGGGCTGCGAACTGGCGCGAAGGCTGGTACCTCAACCCCATGGTTCGAACATTCGACTTTCTGGTGATGGGCGGCGGGGTCGCGGGGCTCTCGTTCGCGCTCGAGGCGGGGCGCCACGGCACCGTCGCGGTGCTGACCAAGCGCAGCCGCTCCGAGGGCAACACCGTCTACGCCCAGGGCGGCATCGCCGCGGTCCTCGCCGAGGACGACAGCTTCGAGCGCCACGTCGAAGACACCATCGTCGCGGGCGCAGGCCTGAACAAGCGCTCGATCGTCGAGATCACCGTGACCGAAGGCCCGGCGCGGCTCAAGGCGCTGGCGGCGCTCGGAGCCGAGTTCAACCGCAAGGCGAACGGCGAGTTCGACCTCACCCGCGAGGGCGGCCACAGCAAGCGGCGCATCGTCCACGCCGGCGACGTGACGGGCAAGGAGGTCGAGCGGGCGATGCTCGCGGCCTGCGACGAACAGCCCAACATCACGTTCTTCCCCGACGCCTGCGCCATCGACCTCATCCGCGACCGGCAGGCGCCGGCTGGCCAGGGGCGCGTGCAGGGCGTCTACGTGCTGCGCGAAGAAGCGGGCGACGCGTCGCGCCCGGGCGACGAGCGGGCGACGGGCCGCATCGAGACGTTCCTCGGCAAGGTCACCGTGCTGGCAACGGGCGGCGCGGGCAAGGTGTACCTGTACACCTCGAACCCCGACGTGGCGACGGGCGACGGCGTGGCGATGGCGTACCGGGCCGGCGCGCGCATCGCGAACATGGAGTTCTACCAGTTCCACCCGACGTGCCTGTTCCACCCGCAGGCGAAGAGCTTCCTCATCAGCGAGGCGCTGCGCGGCGAGGGCGGCAAGCTCAGGCTGAAGGGCACCGGCGAGCGCTTCATGAAGCGCTACCACGAGCTGGCCGAGCTGGCGCCGCGCGACGTGGTGGCGCGGGCCATCGACGCCGAGATGAAGCGCACCGGCGACGACTGCGTGCACCTCGACATGACCCACCTCGGCAAGGCGTACCTCGTCGAGCGCTTCCCGACGATCTACGCGACGTGCCGCGAGTTCGGCTTCGACATGGCGGTGCAGCCCATTCCCGTCGTGCCGGCGGCGCACTACATGTGCGGGGGCATCGTCACCGACGAGCACGGGCGCTCCTCGCTGCCCGGGCTCTACGCCATCGGCGAGGTGAGCTGCACGGGGCTCCATGGCGCCAACCGGCTGGCGTCGAACTCGCTGCTCGAGGGGCTCGTCTTCGGGCACCGTGCGGTCGCCGCGGCCCTCGCCGAGGTGCGGTCTGGCGTCGCGCACCCTCCCGCCGTCCGCGAGTGGGATTCGGGCAAGGCGGTGCCGTCGGACGAGATGGTGGTGGTGAGCCAGAACTGGGAGGAGATTCGGCGCCTCATGTGGAACTACGTCGGCATCGTGCGCACCGGGAAGCGGCTCGCGCGCGCCCGGCGGCGGCTCGACATGTTGCGCGACGAGATCCGTGAGTACTACTGGCAGTACCAGGTCACCCGAGACGTCATCGAGCTTCGGAACATCGCCGACGTCGCCCACCTCATCGTCGAGTGCGCCTCGCGCCGTCGCGAGAGCCGCGGGCTGCACTACACGCTCGACTTCCCAAAGACCGACGACGGCGCGTGGCTTTTCGATACGGTGGTCACCCGTGAGGCGTGACGGGGGCCTTCGGGCGGTGACGGTGTTCTGTGGCTCTCGCGACGGAGCGCGTCCCTCGTACCGCGCCGCGGCCTTCGCCTTCGGTGCGGCGCTGGCGAGGCGTCGGCTCGACCTGGTCTACGGCGGTGCGAAGAACGGGCTGATGGGCGCGGTCGCCGACGGCGCGCTGGCCGGCGGCGCGAGGGTGATCGGCGTCATCCCCGCCTGGTTCGAGCGCCCCGAGGCCCGCGAGGGCCGGCAGCGGGCGAGCGGTGACGCACAGGTGGTGACGGAGTTCGCCCACCCGCGGTTGTCAGAGCGCATCGACGTGCAGTCGATGCACGCCCGCAAGGCGGTGATGGCCGAGCGGGGTGACGCCTTCGTCGCCCTGCCCGGCGGCTTCGGCACGATGGACGAGCTCTTCGAGGCGCTCACGTGGAGGCAGCTCGCGATGCACGACCGGCCGCTCGGGCTCCTCGACGTCGACGGGTACTTCTCGCCCCTGGTGGCCTTCCTCGACGCGGCGGTGCGTGAGGGCTTCGCCCCCAGCGATGCGCGGCAGGCGCTGGCGGTCGAGGGCGAGCCCGACGCGCTGCTCGCGCGCCTCGAGGAGGCCCGCTGATGTTCGGCGCCCCCGGAGAGGGCTTCCTGCGCTTCTCGCTGCTCGGCGTTCCGGTGAGCATCGACTGGACGTTTCTGCTCGTGCCGCTGATGGCGTCATCGGGTGGGTGGCAGCGCGCGGTCGTCTGGACCAGCGTGGTGTTCGTCAGCGTGCTGCTGCACGAGCTGGGGCACGCCGTCGCGATGCGGGTCTTCGGCTTCCAGCCCAGGGTGTCCATCTACATGCTCGGCGGGCTCACCTTCTGGCCCGAGGGCGCGGCGCCGACGCCACGGCAGGGCTTCGTGGTGAGCGGGGCCGGCCCAGCGGTCTCCCTGACGC
>JADCJJ010000553.1 GCA_020247085.1 Myxococcaceae bacterium
CCGGTGACGATCGTCGTGAGATCGAGCCCGCCGGTGTAGCCGTAGCTGACGTACTCGTCGAAGCCGTAGACCGTCACGCCGGCGCCGGGCAGCGTCATCTGCCCCGGGCGCGGAACGACGAGGATGGTGTGCGTACCCACGGGGACGGGCACGTTGGCCCCGCGGAAGGGCGTCGCGCCGATGGCCGTGAAGCTCGTCTGCGGAACGGCCGTGCCGTTGACCCGCACCTCCTGCACGCGGCTCGAGTCGATGACGAGTCCCAGGTAGTTGTCTCGGATGCCCGGCGCGGTGAGCACGGTGTACTGGCTCCGCCACTGCTCGATGGGCGGCAGCAGCACCAGCGAGGGGTCTCCCTGGATGGGCGCCTGGGGCCCGGTGCCGGCCGTGGCGCTCTGGCTCGCGAAGAGCTGCGCGACCTGAATGGGCTGGTCGGCCGTGATGGTGAAGCTCGTGCGCGAGCGGAACTCGACGAAGCCCCCTCCGGCGAGCCGGCAGGTGTTCGCCGCCAGCGTTCCGGTCAGGCACCTGTTCGGCGACAGCACGTCACCCGCAGCGGGCGGCGGCGTCAGCGTGAGCAGCGTTCCGTTGGGGCACTGGCTCGTGGGGCACCCGGCGACGATCTTGTAGAAGTCCGGCCCGGCGCTCGCGCTCGAGGCGAAGGTGTTGTTGGCGAGGCGCAGCGGAGCGGTGCGCGAAGCGACGAAATTGCGCCCCCACGTGACGAAGGGGAAGAGCTGCTCCTCGAGGTGGTCGCAGGCGACGTCGGTGAAGCCGCGCGTGGTGCAGGCCGAGCCGCCGAAGACCGCGATGGGCTTGTCCGAGGTGATGACGCTCCCGGACAGATCGTTGTCGATGCGGCACAGCTGCGTCGTGCAGCAGCACGGTGACGTGATGCCGCAGAGCAGCGAGGTGCTGCAGTTCGAGGCGTAGGAGCAGTCGGTGTTGCCGATCTCGAAGCGGTTCTGCCCGCACTCGAGGTTGGCCGAGGCGGGCAGGTTGGGCGGCGTGTCGCTGGCGAGCTGCAGCACGTCGTAGTCGTTGAGGGTGAAGGTCTGCGACTGCCCCGGGGTCAGCGCCGCGACGCCGGCGCCGGCCAACGTGCGGGCCGTCGAGCGCACCGTCACCTGCGTGTTCGGCTCCTTCGCCACGATGACGAGCTGGCCGTTGAACTGCGTCTGGGCGGCGCCCGAGGGGTCGTTCCGGCCCTGCCGCACCACGATGTGCTCCGAGGCGAGGCCCACGTAGCTGGTGCCGAAGATGTGCGCCGGGAGCAGCAGCGAGGCGTCGTTGGTGTACGAGTAGTAGCGGCAGGTGCCGTTCACGCACGCGGGCCTGCTGTCTTCGGTGCACTGGGCCGCCGTCGAGCAGGCGCCTCTCTGTTGGAAGGCCGCGAGCGGGTTGAACTGGTACACCGAGATCGGCCGGCTCGAGACCAGCTTGTAGGCGTAACGCCGCAACCCGCTCGTCGAGCGCGCGTCTGCGTTGGTCCCGATCGACTGCCACGGCACGCGGATGACGGCCAGGCCCCGCGTCGTCGGATCGAGCCGGCCGGGGACCGTCACCGTGGGCAGGGTCTGCACGGCGTTGTTGAACCAACGGCGCACCGTCACCGTCGCAGGCAACGAGGAGCGGTTGGTGATGACGAAGGCGTACTCCGACGGCTGGGTGACTGCGCCCTGACCCGACGTCACGCCGCCCTTGAAGACCGAGGCGCTGTTGACGTTGTCCATCACCGCGGCCCAGTACTCGCACCCGAAGTAGCTGCGCTCGCGCACGGCGTCGGCGCACTCGTCGATGCACGCGCCGTTCTGGCACTCGGCCGTCGGCCCGAGCCCCGGCACCTGGGTGCACGTGGTGCTCTCCCACTGGCCGGTGGTGCTGCACGTCTGCTGAATGGCCGACGACATGCACTGGGTCGAACCTGGAATGCACTGGGGGGTGACGCAGGCAGCCGTCATGCCGGCGCCGGCGCACTGCTGGGTGATGCAGGTGCCGTCGAAGTTGTCACCGACGTTGACCCAGGTCGTCGACAGGTTGAGCTGCGGGCGGCGCTGGCACTCCTGCACCGCCTTCCCGTCGGGGGCGCAGCGGCGGTCCTGGGCGGTGCACTCGCGGCACTCGCCCATCTGGCAGGTGGCGCTGCCGGCGCACGGCACGGTGCGGAACCCCGAGCCGTCCGGCTCGCAGACCTCGAGCACCGCCGGGTTCGCGGCGCACTTCGTCGCCGTGGGGCGGCACGTCAGGCAGCGCTCGTTCGAGCAGAAGCCGTCGGGCGATGGGCAGGTTGCCTCGACCGAGAAGCGGCCATCGGCGCCGCACCGCTCGACGCTGCGCGAGTCGACGCTGCACCGCCGGGCCCCCTCGGTGCAGGGCACGAAGACAGAGGCGTCCGGCTCCGGCGGCCGGGGCTCGCAAGTCGCCGACAGCAGGTTACACCGCTGGCCAGCGGCGCAGTCTCCGTCTCGCTTGCAGATGAAGCGGCACTGGCCGTTCACCAGGCGCTCTGGCAGCTCACACGCGGGGCCGGCGTCGACCTGAATCGAGACGGGCCGGGTCCGGTCGCACGCCGAGACGGCGACCAGGGCGAAGAGGCTGAGGTACGAACGGCGCATGCAGGGGCGCTCCCGAGAGAAAAACCAATCGGGCCTCCTACAACACTCCCTCGCTGGTGGGCTACTCGCCCAGCTTGTCGATGATGCTCGAAAAATCCGTCTCTTCGTCCCGCGGCATGCTGCCGACGACGGTGCGCTCCTCGGGAGGCGGCGCCCGGCGTACCGGCGCGGCGGTGATGGCCACCGCAGGGCGGGCGGCCGGCGGGGCCGCGGGCTTCGCCGCCGCGGGAGCCGGGCGGGCGGGCGGGCGAGACGAGGGCTCGGGAGGCAACGCGTTGACCCGCGTCGCCTCCTCCGGCTCCTCGCCCAGCTGGGAGAGCGAGCTGACGGACGAAGGCCTCGCGTTCGGCACCGTTGTGACCGGCACCGCGGCCGGTGGCGCAACCGGGCGGGCGGCCGCCGGCGCCGTGCCCGCAGGCTTGTTCTTGTAGCGGGCGAGCTCGAGCTCGACGACCTTCAGCTGCTTCGACTTCTCCTGCACCGCATCCTGCAGGCGCTTGACCTCTTGCTGCTTGAGCTGCTCCCGGCGGTCGATCTCGGCCTTGTGCTTGGCCGACGCATCCTCGAGCGCCCGCTGGTTCGAGGCCTCGAGGGCTTTCTTGTCGGCGAGCGCCGCCTGGAGCTTGCCGGCGACGTCGGCGGCCTTCTGCTCCGCCGTCGCGGCCCGGGCCTGCAGCTCCTTCTCGGCGCGGGTCCGGGCGGCGTTGGCGCCCTCCATCGACTGCTCGAGCTCGGCGACGCGGCGCTGGCGCGTCGCGAGCTGGCTCTGTGCCTCTTTGAGGCGGGCCTCCATCTCGGCCAGCTTCGTCTGCGACTCCTGCTGCACCTGGGCGATGCGGGCCTCGGCGCGCTGCACCTTGAGCGCCGCCTCGTCGGCGGCCTTGCGTGACTGGGCCTTCTCCTGCGTCAGGCTCGCCTGCGCCTCCTGCAGCCGGGCGCTCGTCTGGCCGAGCTGCGCCTTCGCCTGGTCGCGCTCCGCCGCGGCCGACTGCTGGGCCTCGGTGGTGCGCTCGAGGGCCTGCCGCTTCTCGATGAGCTCCCGCTTCGCCGTGTCGAGCTCGGCCGACAGCGCCGATTTCGCGCTCGAGAGCTCGTCGGTCTTCTTCTTCGACTCGTCGAAGAGCGCCTTGAGCTTCTGCTCCAGCTGCTTCGACAGCTCGGTCTTGGCGGTGACCTCGCGCGTCAGGGCATCGACCTGCTTCACCTTCTCCTGCTGCAAGGCCGAGAGCTTCCGCAGCGCCTCGTTGAGCTCCCGGGCCTTCGCCGCGACGTCGGCCTGCAGCTGCTCCTCGCGCCGCTGCGCCGCCTCGCTCACCGAGGCCAGCTGGTCCTCGACGTGCGCCCGCGCGTCCTCTGCCTGGGCCAGCTTCGCGTTGAGCTGGGTGAGGTCGGACACGCGCGCGCCGAGCTCCTGCTTCGTCTCCGCCAGCTGCTCCGACAGGTCTTGCGCGTGGTCGCGCGACACCGACAGCTCGCCCTCGAGCGAGCCGACGCGCGCCTCGAAGTGCTTCTGGGTGTCGGCGTGGGCCCGCTCCGCGAGGTCGAGGGACTTCGCGGTGTCTTCGAGGGTCGCCTGCGTCGCCGACAGCTCGGCGTGAGTGACCTCGAGCTTCTGCGTCAGCCCGGCCTTCTCCTGGCCCAGCTGGGCGAGCTGCTCGCTCGTCTCGGCCTGGAGCTGCTGGTGGGCGGCGGCCTCGGCCTCGTAGGTGCCCTGGGCCTCGGAGAGCGCCGTCTTGAGCTGGCCGATCTCGCCCGAGAGCTCCTCCTCGAGCTGGGCCCTGGCGGCCTCGAGCTGCTGGAGCGCTTCGCCCAGGCGCTGGTTCTCGCCCCGGGCCGCCGAGAGTTCGCGCGTGCGATCGTCTCGCTCGGCGCGTACCCCGTCTCGCTCGGCGCGGGTGTGCTCGAGGCGGCTCGCGGTCTCTTCCTGCTCCGCCGTCTTCGTCTCGAGGGCGGCCCGGGTGTCGTCGAGCGAGCCCTGGGTGGCCGAGAGCTGCCCCTGCGTCTCGGCGAGCGTCGTCGACAGCCGCGAGAGCTGAGCGTCACGCTCGGCGACGAGGCCCTGCAGGCCCTCGACCTCCTCGCCCCGCGAGTCGAGCGTCTGCTTGAGGGCGGCGATCTCACCGTCGCGGTCAGCGAGGGTCTGCTGGGCCGCCGAGAAGCGGCTCTCGAGAGCGCCGAGCTGGCCGTCACGCTCGGTCAGGTCGGCGGTCAGCCCCTCGATGGTCTTGATGCGCTCGTCGAGCGTCGCGCCGAGCTCGGCGATGGTGGCGGCGTTCGCCTCGTTGACACCCCGGGCCTCGGCCAGCTGGGCGGTGACGTCGTCGAGCGAGGCCTGCAGCTCGGCCTCGCGGTCTGCCATCGCGTGCTTGACGGCTTCGACCTCACCCTCGAGCTCGCCGATCTTCTCGAGTTTCTCCTGAATCGCCGACTGCAGCTCGGCCTCTTCGCGGTCCTTTCGCTCGATGGTGTCGGCCAGCTCCCGCTCGAGCTGGCCGATGCGGGCCTCGCGCTCGGACAGCTTGTCGCCGAGCGTCTGCTCGGTCTCGGCCATGTCGGCGCGGAGCGTGTCGAGGGTGTTGTTGAGGCCGGCGATCTCGCCCTCGAGCTCGCCGACCTTGCTCGCCGAGCGCGCCCGGGTCTCGGTCAGCTCGGCCTCGAGGCGGGCCGTCTCGGCCTCGCCGCGGTCGCCACGCTCGTTCGAAAGCCTGAGGTTCGACTCGAGCTGTTGCACCGTCGCGTCGCGCTCGGCCTGATTGCGGTCGAGCGTCTCCTGCAGGGCCTTCGCGGCGCCCTCGTACTCGGCGTACCGGGTGTCGCGCTCGGCCACCGTGTCCTGCTGGAGCTGTTGGAGCTGCTCGAGCTCGGCCTTCAGCTGCGTGAGCTCGTCGTTGCGCTGAGCGACGGTCTCCTTGAGCTCCTTCTCCTTGACCTCGAACTCGAGCGTCGCGAGCTGGTAGTCCTTCTCGAGGGCCTCGTACTCCTGCCGCTGCGACTCGAGCTCGGCGTTCTTCTTGCCGAGCTCGTCGTCCCTGGCGTTCACCTCTTTGCGCAGGGCGTTGATGTCCTTCTCCTTCGCCGAGACGACCTCGATGACCTCTTTCTCGCCGATGAACTTCTGCAGCAGCAGATCCTCGACCTGGCGGCCGTGCTCGCGCTCCTTGTCGACGAGCGTGTTCTGCGCCTCGGTCAGGCGCCGGGTCACGTCGTCGATCTGCATCTTGAGGCCCTGCGCCTCGACGTCCTTCTCCTGGATCCGGTCTTCGACCGAGAGCAGCTCGCGCTCGCGAACGGTCCAGATCTCGGAGATGCGGGCGAGCTGCGCCTCGCGCGTCTTCAGCTCGTCCCGGAGGATCTGGATCTTCGCCTCGGGCGTGCCGAGCATGTCGCGGCGGGGCGCCGAGCGACGCAGCTCGCGAGACTCGGCGAGCAGCTCGGCCTTGCGGTCAGCGATCGACTGGAAGGCCCGGTCGAGGAACGAGCGGTCTTCGTCGGTCAGCTGGCTGCGGCGCTCCCGGCGGGGCAGGCGCGGGGGCGCGCCCGGAGCCGCCGCCTTCAGGGGCGGGGGCGCCGCGACGGGAATCTCGACGGTGGGTGCGCCCGGCCCGGCCGGGCCGTCTTCGGGCGCGGCCCCGGCGTTCGCGGCGACGATCCCCGAGCCCGTGGGGGGCGCGATGGTCGTCGACAGCCGCGTCAGCTCGCTCATGTCGAAGGGGATCGCCAGGTACCCATGGGCGGCGTTCGGCGAGGTCGCGTGTTGCTGCAGCGCCTCGACGTGCGACTCGCTCGACAAGAGGATCACCGGCAGGTTCTGGCCGAACTTCCCCTTGCGGATGCTGCCGCACAGCACGAAGCCGCTCTGATCCGGCAGCTCGGCGCGCAACACGACGAGGTCGGGCCGGCGCTTCTCGAGCTCGCGGCCAGCGTCCTGTGCGCTGGTGGCGAGGGTCGTTTGGTAGCCGGCGTCTTTGAGCACCGACGCCATGGTGAGGGCGAAGTCGTTCTGACTCTCGACGATGAGGACGCGGCGCTCCATGAGCCTCTTTCTCTTCGGAGGGAAACGAGACGGAGCGTCAGTCTGCTACGGAGACGCAGGCCGGTAAACCGGCTTGTGCGACGCGTCGAGGCGATCTTCAGGCGCGGCGCTTTCCGGGGGTCGTCGTGGGTGGCACGTGCCGGTTGAAGAGCGGCGACTCGGGCGGGCAGTAGCCGTGCACCAGCTGCACGAACCAGGGGTCGAGGCGCGAGGGGGGCGGCGCCGCCGAGGCCTCGACCGCCTCGAGATCGCCGTCGAGCACCTCGCCCGCCTCGTCTCCGTCATGAAGCGACAGGAATGACTCGTCGTTGATGAGTTCGACGTCGTCGTCACTCACCTCGTACACGGGGGCAGGGCGCTCGCCGGGGGACCGCGAGGCGCCCGCCGCGCGCCGTGACGCCTCAGGCATGGGCCGGCCGCTCTCCAGCGGTCGGGGCGGGACCGGGCGGGCGGCGACGCTGCCCATGGTGGCCGCCGCGGCCGTCACGAGGGGCGCGGGCGCGCTGGGCATGGGGCGTGGGAGCGGTGGGGGTGCCGCCGCCTGTGCGCGCGGGCGTGGAGCCTCCGACGGCGCCGCGGCGGACGGTCCGCGCGGTGGGGCCGGCGAGGCCCCTGCCGCTGACCCGGCCAGCGCAGCGCCCGAGGGTGCCCCGAACGACGTCGGCACCGGGATGGGCCGGGGCCTGGTGGCAGGCGCCGGGCCGTCGGGGCCGGCGGCGGGCGCTGCCACCGCCTGGGGCGGGTTCGGCACGCTGGGCCGGATGAGCGTCGAGAAGTCGAGCGGCTCGTCGTCGGGCGCGCCGACGAAGGCGGGGCGCGGCGGGCCCTCCGAGGGCGCCGCGGTCGGCAGGGCCGTCTCGGGCGAAAGTGGCGCTGGAGCCGCCCTTGGCGCAAGGGCGGGCAGCGACGACGCCGCCGGCGTTCGCGTGGACGGGGAGGGGGCGGGGCCTGGCGCCTCGCTCGACGGGGCCGCCTCGGCCGTCGAGGGGCCGGGCGTGGCTGGTGACGCCTGCGCCGGTGCGCCCGGCGCCGCTGGGCCAGGCGCGACGGCGGTGGCGCCCCGCGAAGCCCCCTCCGAGGGGAGCGCGGTCGCCGGTGGGGCGACGGCCACGGCGTCCGCCGCCGCGACGGAGGGTCGCGCGCTCGGCGGTGGGTCCACGCGGGCGGGGGCTGGCGACGACGTCGCCGGGGAGAGCGAGGCCGGGCCCGCCGTCGACGGAGCGCCCAGCGGGGGCGCTTGCGCGAGTGGCCCCGCGGGCGCAGGCCCCGAGAGCTGGTCGGCCGTCGTCGGCTTCGCCAGCGCGTCGGTGGGCGCGTTCGCCAGAGGCCGCGCGCCGGCCGAGGCCTCGTCGAAGGAGCCCTGTGGCGTGGCGTCGTCTGCCGGCGGTGCGCGCAGCGCGGCGGCCACCTCGACCCCGGCGGCGGCAGGTGCCTCGGCTTGCGGTGCCTCCCGGGTGACGAGCGGCGCTGGCCCTTCGGCGACCGCCGCAGGGTCGGCGACCACCGGCACGTTCAGGTCCGTCAGCTCGATGGCGATGCGCGTCGGCTCGTCTCGATCGCGAGCGTCGCCGGCCGGTGAGCGCGCCGCCGCCAAGGTCAGCGCTGGCCCGGTGTCGGGCTCCACGGCGGGGGCGGGCGCGGCGGGTGAGGTGTCGGGCTGGCGGGGCTCGGAGGCAAACGACCCGCCCGGCAGGAACACGCCGGCCTGGGTGACGTCGCCGCGGTCGTCCGTGTGGGGCGCCCCGAGCTGCGTGGCGTCAGCGGTGCCGAGCGCGTCACGCGGAGCATCACGCGGCGCGTCGGCGTTCGGCGCCACCTTCGCGTAGACCGCCCAGAGGGCCTCGCGGATGTGTTGGGCATCGTACCGAGGGGCCTCTGCCAGGGCCGCCGTGCCCAGCTCCCGTCTGACTTCCGGGCTCGACAGGGCGTCGATGGCCGCCACGAGCCCATCGAGCTGTCCCGGCGGGTAGAAGCGGGTGGCCGCGCTCGGGCACAGCTCACGGCTCGCCGCGGTGTCGGCGGCCAGCACCGGCCGCCCCGCGGCGAGGTAATCGCCCACCCTCGCCAGGGCGGTCGTCGAGCGGTTGCGGGGCTCGTCGGAGAGCGACACGACGCCGACGTCGGCCGCCGAGAGGGCCTTGTGCAGCTCGTCGTGCGCCACGGCCGGGAGGACGTCGACGCGCTCGCTCAGGCCCAGCTCCGCCGCCCTGGCCTTCAGGCCCGGCGTCAGCTCGGGGCTCGACGGGCCAACGAGGGCGAGGCGTACGCGTTCCCTGGTTTTCGTCATCGCCTCGAGCAGCAGCGGCAGGTCCTGGTGTCGCCCGTGGCTGCCAAGGTGCAGGAGCCTTACCGGAACGCCGTCGGGGGCCCGGCGGGTCGCAGGCTGCATCGCCGCCAGGTCGACCGGGGCGCGCAGCACGTGCACCCGCGGGTGAGGGACCCCCAGCGACTCGACGTGCTGGCGCGTCGCCTCGCTGCCGACGATGACCGCGTCGGCGTTCATCAGGCAGAAGAGCTCGCGGCGCCGGGAGCGGGCCAGCAGGCGCTTGTTCGAGCCCTCGCCAGGGTGCATCGACGGCAGGTCGCCGGAAGGGAACCGGGTGGCGTCGTAGACGAGCCCGAACCCGTGCTCCTCGCGCTTCTCGCAGAGGGGGTAGCCGCTCACCGGGTCGAAGAAGTGCACCAGCACGTACTCTTCGCTCTCGAGCTGCCGGCGCACGGCGCGGTCGAAGGCCTCCATTCGGTCGCGCAGGTCTCCCGAGCCCACCGGGACCCGGAGCAGGCGGGCCCCTTGGTAGCGCTCGATGTGCGGGGTCTCGGGCGTCTTCACGGTCAAGGCGACGACCTGGTACCGCTCCGACAGGCCCTTCAAGTACTCGGTGAGGCGGCGCGAGGTGGCGTGCGGACCCGGCACGACGTCGAAGCAACAGATCAACAGGCGCGGCAGATCGCTCAAGACGCGCGCGATGATGCCACGTTGACGAGCGCCTGGCTGAGTGAGAAGTGGAGGCGGTGGCTTCCCGCGCGCTCACCATGCGCGACCTCTTGACCCGGGCCCGGGAGCGCTTCGGGCCCGAGGCCGCGCGGCTCAAGACCCGCGAGGAGCTCATGGCTGCCCTCGGGCTCGGCTCGCCGTCGACAGCGCCGGGCGAACGCGCTGTCGGTCAGGCAACGGCGCCGCCGGAGGTTGCGCTCACCACCCCGTTGCCGCCAGGGCCTGCGGTGCGTGAGCTGGCCCCGCCGCTCGTGGTGTGTGACTTCTTCGTGCCCCGGCGGGGGTGACGGGCGCTTCACGGAGGGAGCCCCGAGGCGCCGGTGGCGGCCTCGACGGAGGCGCGAGGCGCCCAGCCCGGTCGACGCCGGCGCGGGTGCCATTTCGCCCGAACTGGCGCCGGAGCCGGGTACAGTTCTCCTCCGGTGGCGGGACGGCTCAACAAGAAGAAGGCGTCGGCGCTGGTCGAGCAGGCGAAGCTGCTGCTCAACGAGCGCGCCTGGGCGCGGGCCGAGGCGACGCTGGCGCCGGTCGTCGCCGCCGAGGTGCTGCCGGGGAGCGAGCACCTGGCGATGTACGCTGAGGCCCTCGACGGGGTCGGCCGCCGCGACGAGGCCCGCGCCTTCCTCGAGCGGCAGCTCGCGCGGCGCCCCGACGAGCCGATGATGTCGGTTCGTCTCGGGGTGCTGCTGCTCCAGCAGAACCGCCCGGTCGAGGCCGCCGAGGTGATGTCCCGGGCGCGGCAGCAGCTCCGCCGCGAGCCCTTCTTCCTGACCCACTACGCCGCGGCGTTGCTGCGCGTCGGGCGCCTCGACGAGGCCGACCGGGCGGTGGCCGCGGCGCTCCTCACGGGCGGTGGTGACGACACCCGCCTGGTGCAGGCGCTGCTCAAGGCGCAGCGCGGTGACGCGGCGGGGGCCGAGGCGGTGGCGGTGCAGGTGGGCACCCGCGCGACCGACCCGGCGGTGCGCGCCTCGGCGCGGGCCATCGAGGCCGACTGCCGGCTGATGCAGGGAGACGCCCGCGGCGCCCTCGACCGCTACCGCGCCCTTGACCGCGACGCTGTCCTCGACCCCGACTTCCTGCCGCACGCGGCGCTCGCCGCGCAGCTCGCCGGAGACGAGGCCCTCGCCGGCGCCTTCATGGAGCGGCGGCGGCCGACGGCGGCGCCGGAAGACCACCTGCTCTTCGCGCGCGTCTTCCTGTGCCGCAGCCAGCCGGGCGACGCGATGGTCGAGCTCGGCCGCTCCGAGACGGCGCTCGGCGAGAAGCTCGCGGGCTTCGAGTTCGACTACCGGGTGACGAAGGGCCGCGCGCTGCGTCTGCTCGGCAGGCTCGACGAGGCGGCGGCCACCGTCGAGGCGGCGCAGCGCCTGCCCGACGCGTCGCGCCAGCTGGTGGGGGCGCGGGTGTGGCTCGAGGCCGGGCACCTCGCCGCCGAGCGCGGTGACTTCGAGGCCGCCGACACGGCCTTCGCCCGGGCGCTCGAGCTCGACGCCAACGAGGACGAGGCGCGGCGGGCGAAGGCGCTGTGTGCCCGGCGCACCGCCTGGAAGCAGGAGCTCGCCGCGTCGGCGCAGGCGCGCGTCGACGCCGCCCGGGCCGACGCCGAGGCGATGAAGCGCCGCTTCCTGGCGCGCGAGGGCGAACTCGAGGCGATGCGACGTGAGCTCGAGCGGGCCCGGCAGGCGTCCGCCAGCGCGCAGGAGATGGCGCAGCAGGCCGCGAGCGAGGCGGCCGCCGTCAAGGCCGAGGCGGCGCAGCGCGTGCGCGAGGCGCTCGAGGCCCAGGAGCGCGACGTCGAGGCGAAGGCCCGCGAGAACCTCGAGACCGCGCTCGGGCCGGCCCTGCCGCGCTGCCCCGAGGCGCTGGTGAAGATGGTGCTGGTCGCCGAGCGCACCTACCAGAAGGGGCTCTACTCGGAGCTGCCGGCGGCGGCCGTCGCGGTGCTGTTCTCGGGCGCGCTCGAGCGGGCGCTCTTCATGCTGGTGGTGCAGCCCTTCGACGCCTGGCTCGACGCGGGCGACCGCCGCCGGGCCTTCCTCGCCCGGGCCGTGCGGGAGCGGCGCGGCCGGCGGGCCGAGTACTTCGACCGCTTCGTCGAGGCGTTCGACCGCAGCCTCGAGGGCCGCGCGCCGTCACTGGGCGAGGTGAGCCGGGCGCTGAGCCGACGGCACGACGCGCCGCTCTCGGCCTTTCAGCAGTTCCTCGTCGTCCAGGGCCGCGGCGAGGCGTTCCTCGACGACCTGGCGAGCTTCGTGCTGCGGGCGAAGGAGCGCCTGCGTGACCCGGTCGCCCACGGGCTCGCCGTCGACCTCGGCTGGGACGAGCTCAAGGCCTTCCGCGAGGCGCTGCTGTTCCGCTTCGGCGAGGGCCCGGGCCTGCTCGCGCAGTTGCTGGCGTCGCCGTGAACGTCGTGCTGCTGCCGGGGTTCAACGGGGCGGCGCGGCAACCCGTGCTGGCGCGCCTGGGCGCGGCGCTGTCGCCCGGGCACCGCTGCGAGTACCCGGGCCTGCCGCGCGGCCGGCCCTCCGAGGGGCTGACGCGCGAGGTGCGCTTCCTCGAGGCGGCCATCGCCGGGCTCGCGCTCGACGGGCCGCCGGTGTTGGTGGGGCGCTCGTTCGGGGGCCGGGTCGCGCTGAGATACGCCCTCGAGCAGCCGGTGCGTGCGCTGGTGCTGCTGGGCTTTCCGCTGAGGCCGCCCGACCGCCCTCGCCCCGACGACGAGGCGGCGCTGCGGCGGGTCGAGGTGCCGACGTTGGTGGTGCAGGGCGACGCCGACGAGAAGGGGCCGCTGGCGCTGCTGGAGCCCATCGTGCGGCGCAACCGGCAGCTCACCCTCGTGGTGCTGCCGAAGACGGGGCACCGGTTCGGCCGCCACGAGCGCACGGCCGTCGAGGCGGCGGTCGACTTCCTCTCCGGGCTGGGCCCGCCCGTTTCCCGCGCGCGGCGCCGGGTGTAGGGGGAGCCATGCTGTCGCTCCTCGCCGCTTCGCTGCTGTCGGGCCTGCCGACGCTGAAGCCCCTCCCGCCGCCGCTGGCCATGTTCTCGGTCGACGTCATCCACGACGGGCCCGCGAACGTCGCCACCGACTCGGACTCGCTCGTGCCCTACGGCGGCGGGGCCTGCGCCGCGCGCTCCCTCTCCACCCTGCGCGTGCTGGGCGGCGGGCTGTCGATGCTCGAGCGCACCGCGGCGTGGCTCGACGAGCAGCCCGGCGTCGAGGCCCGGCTCTTTGGAAAGAAGGGGGCGCTCGGCGAGGTGATGCGGCACGTCTCGTCAGCCTCCATCGCCCCGCTGGTGGCCTGCGAGGCGCAGCCGCTCGAGGACGGGTGGCGGTGGTCGCTCGGGAGGGCGCCACGGCTCTGCCCGCTGCGGCCGGGCATGGTGACGAGCGAGCGGTGGCTGCGCACGAAGGCCGCGGTGGCCGCGGCGGTGATGGTGAGCCGCTCGCCGGACCCGTGCCAATCGCGGGTGTCGCTCACGATGTTCGACGAGAGGGGCCAGGCCCGCGTGCGGCTGCACGCCGACTTCTCGGGCGCGATGGCCGCCACGCTGGTGGGGCCGGCCTGTCAGGTCGAGCTGACGTGGGACGCGGCGGCCACGGCCTTCAAGCCCGAGTGGAAGTCCTGCAAACCCTGACGACTTCGGCTACAGGCGAGCCGCGTCATGGCGTCAGCACCGATTCTCGAGGTCGACCCGCTCCACCCGCAGCCCCGCATCGTCGAGCGGGCCGCGGCGGTGCTCGAAGCCGGAGGGCTCATCGCCTACCCGACCGACACGTACTATGGCATCGGGTGCGATCTCTCGTCCCGCAAGGCCATCGATCGCCTCTACGGCGTCAAAGGCCGCGACCGGAAGAAGCCGCTCGCCTTCCTCTGTCCGGACCTGTCGGACGTCTCCCGGTACGCCGTCGTCAGCAAGTTCGCCTA
>JADCJJ010000554.1 GCA_020247085.1 Myxococcaceae bacterium
GCGCGCCCTGCCCGACGCGGCACAGGTGACGCGCAGCGCGTCGCAGACGAACGCGAGCGGCACCGTCGTCGACACCAAGTACGCGCCGAAGGACACCCAGGCGCCGGCGGCTCCCACCGTGACGTCGCCCGCGCCTCAGGCCCGCCTCACCGACCCCCGGCCCGCCATCACCGGCACCGGCGAGCCGGGCGCCACCGTGGCGGTGCAGCTCGACGGAGCGGTGGTGGGCACGGCGACCGTCGACGGCACCGGCCAGTGGACCTTCACGCCCGCGATGGCGCTCGGGGTGGGGGCGCACACCGTCAGCGCGACGCAGACCGACGCCGCTGGCAACACCGGCCCAGCGAGCCCGACGAACGCCTTCACCATCGAGGCGCCGAACCCACCGCCAGTCATCACCTCACCGCAAGACGGCGCGATGCTGGCGACGCGCGCGCCGCCCATCTCGGGCACGGCGACGGCCGGTGCCACCGTCACGGTGCGCCTCAACGGCGTGACGCTCGGCACCAGCCAGGCCACGCCCCAGGGCACCTTCAGCGTCACCCCGCCCACGCCGCTGGCGCCCGGCACCTACAGCGCCGTGGCCACCGCGACGGCGGCGAGCGGTGCCGTCAGCGCGAACAGCAACACCGTCGTCTTCACCATCGGCGCGGGCAACGTCGACGCGCCGGTCGTCACCTCGCCCGCCGACGGCGCGCTCACCCGCGACGCGACGCCCGACGTCGAGGGCACGGCGAGCCCGGGAGCGAGCGTCACCGTCGTCATCGACGGGCAGGCCGTGGGCACCGTCACCGCCGACGCGATGGGCCGCTGGCGCTTCACGCCGACGACGCCGCTCGCCGAGGGGCCGCACGACGTGCGCGCGCGGCAGACCGTCACCGGCGCCACCAGCGGCGACGGCCCGTCGAACCGCTTCGTCGTCGACACGCGCGGGCCGCCCACGACGCTGGCCGTCACGCCGGCCGACGGCAGCGAGGGCAGCGCCGTCACGGCCTCGGGCGTCACCGAGCCGAACGCCCGCGTCACCGTCTTCGTGGGCATGCAGGCCGTCGGCACCGTCACGGCCGACGGCAACGGCCTGTGGCAGCTCACCCTGCCCCCGGCGTCGGTCCCGGTGGGTGAGCACGAGGTGGGCGCTGACGCGACCGACCCCGCGGGCAACGTCGGGCCGCGGAGCCAGGCCGTGCGCATCACCCTGCGGCACGTCGACCTGCAGTGGGGCGGAGGGGGCCTGGGGGGGCCCGGCGGCTGCGCGACGGCCCCCTTCGGACCGGCCCTCGTGGCGTTGGGGCTGCTGCTCCGTCGACGCCCCAGCCGGGGCGCCGCGATGCCCCGGTGAGCGCCGGGCGCGGGGGTCGGCTCACCGGCGCTGCCCGGAGGCCTCGACGACGCGGCGACGCCAACGCGGAGCGGCTCGCGGGCGCCCCCACCCGCGCACGCCACGCCCCCGCCGCCAGTCCGGCGTGAGACCGCCCGTCACGCGCCCCGCCGGTCTCGCGCTGCGAGCTCGCGCTTGCTCCGGCGGAACGCGCGGATGAGCGAGACGACCGTGACGAGGTTCCCCAGGGAGTTGAGCGCGTCCTCGGAGGCGGGCCACCGCCACGCGAGCAGCGCGGTGACCCAGTAGCCGAGGGCGGCGGGCCACACGTCGACGATGAACAGGATGGCGACGATGCCGGCGAGCATGCCCCAGTAGGCGAGGAGCACCGCGTTGCCGCGGGCGCCGAGGCGCACGTCGAGCAGCCCGTACACCACCACCGTCGCTACGACCTGAAAGGCCATCGCGAAGAGGAGAAAGCGGGCGAGCTGCTGGTTGAGGGCCGTGCGCGGGGCATCACCGCTTCTTCGCTCGAGAAAGAGGATGACCCCGATGGACAGGACGGCGACGGGCAGCGCCCCGACGAGGTCGTCGTCGAAGACGCCCTGCCGCTTCAAGACGAGGCGCACGAGGGGGCCCAGCACCCACAGCGCCCCGAGCACGAAGCCCATGACGAAGCGGCGCTGATAGCCCGCGAGTGGGTCGTACCGCTCGGCGACGCGCTGGAGGCGGCTCAGCTCGCGCGCCTTCTCGGCCGCGACGGCCTCGGCCCGCTCGACGGCCGCGGCGAGCTCGGCCGGCGGCTGCGGGAGTTCGGCGAGCAGGGCGCGCGCGGCGCCGACGGACCCGCGCTCCAGCTCGACGTGAACCATCCGAGCGATGGCGCGCGCGTAGCCGTCGGCCGCCAGCGTGTTCCCCGGCCAGCTGCGCAGGGCCTGTTGGAACCCGAAGCGGCACTCGGAGAAGAGGCGCGCGACGCGGGCTCCGTCCGGCGAATCGTCGGCGAGGGCGCGCTCGAGCTCCTCCGTGCGCTCGATCGACTGCGCCGCGAGCTCGCGGGAGCCCTGGTGCTCGAGGAAGGCCTCGAGCGCGCGGCGCACCTCGGCGGCAGACGCTGGCCGGTCTTCGGGGCGGCGCGCGAGGCAGGCGCGCAGCAGCGCGGCGAGCTCGTCGGGCACCTCGGGCGGAATGGGCGGCGGTGACGACCGCAGCCGCTCGACGAGCTGCGGCATCGACGTCACCAGGTGCGGCGGCTGCCCCGTGGCCACCTCGAACACGATGCTGCCCAGCAGGTACACGTCCGTGCGCGCCGAGACGACCGAGCCCGCGCCGCCGAGCATCTCGGGGGCCATGTAGGCGGGCGTGCCGGCGAGCTGCGACGACGGGCCCTCGAACGTCGCCAGGCCCCAGTCGACCAGGTACACCTCGCCGAAGCGGCCCAGCATGACGTTCGCGGGCTTCAGGTCGCGGTGGACGACGCCGCGCGAGTTGGCGAAGTGCACGGCGTTGCAGAGCTGTATTGCGACGCGCAGGTGCGACTCGAGGCGCGAGGCGCCGGGCGCGTAGGTGGCGCGCTCGCCGTCGTTCGCGAGCAGGTGCGCCCAGGTGACGCCCTCGATGTGCTTCATGACGAGCTGCGGCCGCCCGTCGCCGCCGAGCGCGAGCGCGTAGATGGGCAGAATGCCGGGGTGCTCGAGGGAGCCTGCGAGCCACGCCTCGGAGAGGAGCGCCTCGACGTCGCCGCGAGCGCACCCGCGCTTCACCGTCTTGACCGCGACGGCGCGGTCGAGCGCCACCTGCCGGGCGCGCGTGACGAGGCCCATGCCGCCTTCTCCAATGACGGCCTCCTCGACCAGCCCCCGCTCGTCGTGTGACAGCTGCCGCAGCACCTCGAGCGCCCGGCGCCCGGTGCGCAGGTCGCGCGCCGGCGCCACCGTCTCACGCGGCGCATGCACGATGGTCTCGGCGTCGGCCCCCAGGGTCGTCACGACGTCCGCCAGGCGCGGGTCTGCCGGCTCATCGCTCATCGGGGTCGAGCCCGAGTGTAGCCCCGGCTAAGGCGTCTGCATGCGCTCCGCCCTCACGTGCCTCTGCCTGTGCCTGCTCTCCTGTTCAGGCCGAAGCGCCATGCCGCGTGAGCCGGCCTCGAGCGACGCCGGGCGTCAACCGGACGGAGGCCGGCCGGTGGTGCTCCGCCGCTGCCCCACCGCGGGCCCTGGCGCCATGGAGGGCGACGAGTGCTTCCTGCTGTCGCCGGTCGAAGCCGGCCTCGACGCGGCGGGCACCAACGCCACCGTCGACCAGTACGCGCTGCGGCCGCCGTCGGGGGCGCGCGGCACCCTGCTCGTGTTCCTCAACGGCAGTGGGGGCTCTCCGCGCGCCGGGGCCGGGTCGGCGTCGGGGAGCTTCTACGGCGTGGCGCGGGCCCAGGGGCTCCACGTGCTCGCGGTGAGCTACTCGAGCGACACGGCCGTGGGCCAGCTGTGCAGCGGGCAGGACGCCTGCTTCGAGCCGACGCGGGCGAGCCTGCTGCTCGGCGACCCGCAGGTCGGCGCCGCGAGCGCGGTGAACGACCTGACGCCCGGCGAGGGGGTGTTCGAGCGCGTCGTGCGCGCGCTGCTGCGCCTTGCCGAGGGCGACCCCTCGGGGGGCTGGGAGGCCTTCGTCGACCGCGCGAAGCTGCCCGACGCCGAGGCCGCGATTCGCTGGGAGTCGGTGTACGTCGCGGGGCACTCGCAGGGCGGGGGCCACGCGGCGCTGGTGGCGAAGCGGCAGCGGGTCGCTCGCGCGGTGATGCTGGCCGCGCCGTGTGACGGCAGCGCGACCGAGGCGGCGAGCTGGCTCACCCGCTCGCCGGCGTGGAAGACCGAGCCCGCGCGGCTGCGGGGCCTGTGGTCGCGGGCCGACGCGACGTGCGCGCGCGCGGCGGCGGCGTGGACGGCGATGGGGTTCCTGCCGGAGCACCGCGACGAGGACGCGTCGGTCTGCGCCGGAGAGACGCCGCACGCCGCGCCGCTGCGCTGTGCGTCGAACGCCGCGCGGTGGGCGCAGCGCCTGGCGCCGTGAGGGCCTGGGTGCCAGTCCCCCCGGGCGCTCCCGTCAGCTCACCGTGACGTCGTCCCAGGCGAGGCCCTTGCGCTGCGCCGCGGCGGCGAGCTGTGCGTCGAGGGCGGCGAGCATCACCCGGTTGCCATCCTGCGAATACCCCTGCAGCGCCGCCTGGCAGTCAGGTACGCGCTCGAGGAAGCGGGCGATGACGTCGCCCTCGAGGGACTTCGCGTACAGGCCGTAGTTCAGCTTCTCGAGGTACAGCGCGTTGAGCACCTGCTCGAACTGGCCGCCGATGGGCACCGAAAGCATTGGCTTGCGCAGGTACACCGCCTCGCTCATCAGGGTGTAGCCGCCGCCGCCCACCACGCCCCGGCAGGTGCGCAGGTCGTCGATGAAGCCGCCCTCGGAGAAGGGCCGGAACAGCAGGTTCCCGTCGCGGAGGTCGGCCGTGAGGTCGCGCCGGTACCCGTAGATGCGGCACTCGCGCCCGCAGCGGCGCAAGTCCTCGATGAGCTGCGTGTTGCTCGTCATCGTCTGGTACACCAGCAGGTGCTCGCCGGGCTCGGACGTCGCCGAGAGGATCTCGGGCCTGAGGATCGACGGCACCAGCGTCGTCCGCGCCTTGCGCACGCGCGGGTGGAAGAAGGTGGTGACGAGGTAGTGGAAGCAGCCCGGCGCCTTGGCCTTGACGATGCCGCGGGTGAGCTCGAAGGACTCCTCGAAGCCGGCGAGCAGCTCGGGCTCGTGGGCGCACCGGTTGATGATCTGCATGTTGTCGACGCTGATGACGGGCAGGCGGTGGTTCTTGCCGTACAGGTAGCTGAACGACTCGAAATCGCTGATGACGACGTCGGGCTCGAAGCGGTCGACGAGGTCGAAGTACGTCTTCACGTTCTGAGGCCAGCCGGTGAAGGCGCCCTTGAGGTTCTGCAGCACCGTCTGCCACTTCGAGACGGAGTTGCCCTCGTAGCTGATGGTGAACCCCCAGATGTTGTGCACGTTCTCGAAGCGCCTGGCGAGGTAGTCGCGGGCGCGGCCCGAGACGACGATGTGCACGTCGTGCTGGCGGGTGAGGTGCTCGAGGACGACGCGCGAGCGGGTCGCGTGGCCCATGCCTTCTCCGACGACGCCGTAGAGGATCTTCATGGAGTCTCCCGTGGTGTGACAGCGTAGCGGCTTGCACGCGGAAGGCCCGCGGGGAAAGAGGCGCCGCCCCTCGACGGTTGGGGTGGTGGGCTGCGCAGAACGGTGCGCAGCAGGAGCGGACGGCGATGAGCGCAGAGACGGTGGGCAGGCGGCTGGGCAAGGCGGCGGGCCTCGGGCTCGTCGGGGGGCTCTCGGCGGGGGCAGCGGTGCTGCTGGGGTTGGCGGTGGCGCGGCTCCAGGTCGACTGCGCCGGGATGTCGGCCGAGGCGTGCGCTTTCGAGGAGGCGCTCGCAGGGTCCATCGCGCGGCTCCAGACCCTGGGCGCGGTGGGGTGCGCGGTGCTGGCGGCGGGCGGCTGGCTGCTGCTGCGGCGGCGGTAACACGGCTCGTCACGGGCGCGACGAGAGGCGAGGGCGCGGGGCCGGCTTCGGGTACCTTCCGCGCCCAGCCATGACGCTCGACCCCTTCCAGCTCCCGGAGTCGTTGAACCTCGCCGAGGTGTTCCTCTTCCAGCAGGCGCGCAGGCGGCCGCAGGCGCCGGCCCTGTACTTCGAGGGCGAGGTCATCACCTACGGGCAGCTGGCCGAGGCGACGAACCGGGCGACGGCGGTGCTGAAGGGGCTGGGGCTGGAGCTCGAGCAGCGGGTGTTGCTGATGCTGCCAGACGTGCCGCAGTTCGCCTCGGCGTGGTTCGCGGCGGTGAAGGCAGGCGGCGTGGTGAGCGCGGTGAACCCGCAGCTCAAGGCCGACGAGGTGACGTACTACCTGAACTACACGCGGGCGAAGGTGCTGGTGACGGACGCGGCGACGGTGCCGACGGTGGACGCGGTGCGCGGGCAGTGCCCGTACCTGCGGCACGTGCTGGTGGTGGGGGCGCCAGGCCGGCACCTGTCGTACGACGACGAGTTGGCGAAGGTGACGCCCGACGAGTCGTTCGCGCCGACGCACCGCGATGACGCGTGCGTGTGGCTGTACACGTCGGGCTCGACGGGGTTCCCGAAGGCCGCGGTGCACAAGCAGCACGACTTCGTCTTCAACGCGCTGACGTACGGCCTGCCGGTCATGGGGCTGGGCCCGACGGACGTGGGGCTGTCGGTGCCGCGGCTGGCGTTCGGCTACGCGCTGGGCACCAACCTGCTCTTCCCATTGCTGGCGGGCGGCGCGGCGGTGCTGTTCAAGGAGAAGCCGACGCCCGAGGCGCTGTTCCCGCTGTTTCAGAGGTACCGGCCGACGGTGCTGACGGCGGTGCCGACGGCGCTGAACCAGCTCCTCAACGCGCCGGGTGTGGAGCAGGTGGACTTCTCGTCGCTCCGGCTGGCGGTGAGCGCGGGCGAGGCGTTGCCGGCGGAGCTGTACGCGCGGTGGAAGAAGGTGACGGGAGTCGAGGTTCTCGACGGCATCGGCTCGGCCGAGATGTTCCACATCTTCATCACGAATCGGCTGGGCGACGTGAAGCTGGGCTCGCTGGGGAAGGTGGTGGGCGGGTACCGGGCGAAGGTGTGTGACGACGAGGGCCGGGAGCTGCCGCGCGGCGAGGTGGGCACGCTCTGGGTGTCGGGGGACTCGATGGCGCTCGAGTACTGGCAGCAGCACGAGAAGTCGAAGGCGACGTTCCGCGGCGACTGGTGCGTGTCGGCGGACAAGTTCCAGCAGGACGACGAGGGCTACTACTTCTTCTGCGGGCGCGGCGACGACATGCTGAAGGTGAGCGGGAAGTGGCTGTCGCCGGTCGAGGTCGAGAACGCGCTGCTGCAGCACCCGGCGGTGCGGGAGGCGGCGGTGATTGGGTTCAAGGACGCCGACGGGCTCGAGAAGCCGAAGGCCTTCGTCGCGGTGCACCCGGGGCAGACGGCCGACGAGGCGCTTTCGGAGGCGCTCAAGGCCCACGTGCGGTCGAGCCTGGCGCCGTTCAAGGCGCCGCGGGAGGTGGTGTTCGTCGACGCGCTGCCGCGGAGCGACCGCGGGAAGGTGCTCAAGACGGCGCTGCGCGGTTAAGCGGCGCGGCGCAGGACGGCGGCGAAGAAGCCGTCGGTGCCGTGCACGTGCGGCGACAGGCGCAGGCAGCCGTCGGGGGTGCACAGCGGCAGGGAGACGGGCTCGAGGGTGAAGCGCGGGTCTTCGGCGAGGAAGCTGGTGACGACGGCGTCGTTCTCGTCGGGCGTCACGGTACAGGTGGCGTAGACGAGGGCGCCGCCCGGGAGGACGTGGCGCGCGGCGGTGCGGAGGAGCTCGCGCTGGGCGGGCGGCCAGCGGGTGACGGCATCGGGCGGCAGGCGCCAGCGCAGGTCGGGGCCGCGGCGGAGCGCGCCGAGCTCGGAGCACGGGGCATCGACGAGAACGTGGTGGACACGGAGGTCCTCTGGGAGCGCGAGGTGGACGTGGACGCGGGCCGTGGCGCGGCTGGCGCGGGCGCGGAGGCGGGAAAGGCGCTCCCGGTCGGTGTCGAAGGCGTGGAGCGTCGCGGCTGGAAGACGTGACGCGAGCGCGAGCGTTTTGCCGCCGGCGCCGGCGCAGAGGTCGAGCACGGTGTCACCATCGCGCGCGGGCACGGCCTCGGCGAGGAGCTGGCTGCCCTCGTCTTGAATCTCGAACCAGCCGCGCTGCCAGGCGGTGGTGGCGGTGAGGTTGGCGGGGCGGGTGGTGACGTGGAGCGCGTCGGGCGCGAGGCGGGCGGGCGCGGTGCGGCGGCCTTCGTCGGCGAGGGCGTGGGCGAGCGCGTCGCGAGTGGTGACGCGGCGGTTGGCGCGCAGCGTGACGGGGCCCGGGCGGCAGAGCGCCTCGGCGGCGAGGGGCGCGTCGGGGCCGTGGACGCGGTGGAGCACGTCAGCGAGCCAGTCCGGAATGGACCAGCGGTCGCGCCAGTCGTCGGGAGGAGGCGCCGGCGATGGGAGCGTGACGTCGAGGGACACGGCGCGGTGCTGCCCCAGGTCGCGCGCCAGCACGCCGAGGAGGACGAGGGGCGGGGCGTCGGGACCAGCGTGAGCGCGCAGGCGACGGCGCCAGAGGCCGACGCCGAAGAGGGCCTCGGCGGTGACGCGGCGCTGATCGGCGGAGAGGTGGCGGTGGGCGCGCAAGACGCGGTCGAGCACGGTCTCGGCAGACTGCCCCGAGAGGATGGCCTCGAGCGCGGGGGCGAGCATGGGCCCCAGGCCGTCGAGTGCGGCCCAGGGGACGTTGGCGAGGCGGGCTTCGGCGAGGAAGGTCATTCGCAGCCGAGGGCGCGGCGCAGGTTCGCGCGAGCCTGGGCGTCGAAGCGCTGGTGGAAGTGGGCGGAGGGGGAGAGGCGCTGGGCCGAGAGGCGCTTCGCGAGGAAGCGGCGCCGGCCGAGGCGGTCGAGGAGCGCGCCGGCGACGGGGCGGTGCTCGTCGGCGGCGAGGTCGGCGGAGCGGGCCTCGTTGTCCTTCCGGCCGGCGACGTCGATGGCGTCGAGAACCAGCGCTGCGAGGAAGGCTTCGCGCGGGTGGCTCCACCCCGGCACGGTCGCGAGCGGCCCCAGCACCACCTGCACGTGGGCGATGGTGTGGTACGCGCACGGCGGCTCGGCGTACGCCGTCGTCACGACCCGCATCAGACCCTCGGGGACGGTGAGGGGCGCGAAGGTGGAGGCCATGCAGGTCAGAGTTGACAGGGTGGAGCGTCGAACGTAGAGACAATCAAGTCGTATTCCTCGATAGCTCAGTCGGTAGAGCGGCGGACTGTTAATCCGTAGGTCCCTGGTTCGAGCCCAGGTCGAGGAGCTACTGAAGAGCGTCTGCCAACCGGCAGGCGCTTTTTTGTTAACTGCTGGTCGGTCTTCTTCCCCGAGGGAAGCGCTCTCTGCGGGTCGCCCGCAGAGAATCTCGGTGAGCTCGGCGGGCCCGTTTTGGACAGCGAGACTCTCGGTTCTCCGTCCCGCGCAGAGAGTCCGGAGATCGGCGTTTAACAGCTTCTGCTAAACGCTAAACGTTGGGGCGCTGGAAGCTGCTGGAATCACGACTGGTTCGCAGGTGGCTTCGCTCAGGGTCGAAAGGCGCCGACGGCGAACCACCCACCTCAGAATCGATGTCGTGCGGCCGAGAGAACGAAGAGCGTGGCGTCCCTCAGTTGGGCGTCGCCTCGAAACCGCGACCGTGGCTCAATTCAGGAATGGCCTCCTCGTCGACGCCGGTGCCCGTGGACATCGAGTTGGAACTGAAGCTGCTCCGCCTGCAGCTCGGCGAGCTCAGTGCGCTGATGACCCGCCACCATCGCCCTGCTGAGGCCGTCGACTTTGGCGAGGCTGGCCGGCTCTTGGGCTTCTCCTCAGTCAGCGTGCGGAGGCTGGTCGCCAACGGGACCCTGAGGGCGGTGCCCATCGGGGCTCGGCTCCGAATCCCCGTGTCGGAGATTCGAGCGCTCGTTGTGATGGGTGTGCCTGAGCGTTCCCGCTGGGGGAAGCGACTCGCTCGACCCGAACCCTACGATGCCGCCGCCGAGGCCGAGAAGCTGCGAGTGCTACGTCGCACGCGACGAGGCATCGCGGCTCCGCCGCCCGAGCCGATCCGGCCACCGCCCCCGCCGCCGACAGACAAAGAGTGGGTGGAGCTTCGTTCGATTCGCGCGGAGGTCGATGAACTCAAGGCCGCTCTCGAGCAGGTGACGGCGCCAGTGCGGGCGATCACCCTTCAAGAGGCCGCCCGCAGGCTGTCCCTCGGGAAGACCACACTCCGTCAGTTGGTCGCGAAACGTGCGGTTCGCGCGGTGATCGTCGGCAACCGACGCATGATTCCAACGTCTGAAGTCGAGCGCCTGACTGCCCTTCCCCCGAAGCCCAGCGCGTCGGCGCCCGACGCATCCAGGGCTGCCGCCCGCGAGGCTGAGCGCGCTGCACGAGAACGAGAGCGCGCGTGGCTCAAGCTGAAGGCACGCGGCTTCATCTGATTCAGCGCAACGGTGCCCGTTCGTTACCGAGGTTGAGAAACCAGATCTTTCGCTCGCGGGTCGGCACGAAGCCGCGGTCTTTGAGCGTCCTCGCGATGCCGATGCTCTCCCAGTTCGCCTGGCAGTAGACCGCGCCGAAGCACGCGCGCCCGTACTGGGCGAAGATGTTCTCGAGTGCGTGGCGCACGACCTCGAACGCATCTTCACAAGGGCCGACCTCGATCAGCTCGACGTAGATGAGGTCGCCGTTGTCGATGACATTGAGTTCGTCGCGAAGCACTCCATCTTCGTCGTAGAGCGCCTCGAAGATCGCGAGGTGATCGGCGCTCTCCGCGTCGAACACCTCCATCAGCGATGGGCGCTCGCCCCACGCCGAAGTGGCCAGGACCTGAAACTCGATGGTGGCGACCTTCTCCGCCGTCTCGTCGAGTTCACCGTCCGCCGAGGAGCGCAAGATGCTCGCCATGAAGCGCCGGATGAAGTCGCCCGGCTCGTTGTCGATGCGAAGCGCTGTCGTCCCCTCGTGCTCGATGCGCACGAAGAGTTCGTCAGCGTCGAAGTGGTTCACGTTGATCTCTGATTCGCGCTCGGCCTGCCGCTCGGTGTTCACGTCCGTCTCCCTGGCTGGGCCCAATCGCCCACGCCAAGGATCTACCGCGCGAGTCCGACATGTGACCAAGCCAACACCGCAACCCGCTGAAATTGCTCGGTCACCTTGCTCCGTATGGAAGACGGAATCCCGAACAACTTCAGCGACGCGCTCCGTACCGTTCGGCCCGCCGTCGAAACGCCTCCTCCCCTCCCTCGAGGTACTGGCAAACGACCGACCGAACCTGCGAGTCCTCGAGGCCGCCAGCGGAGTAGGAGATGCTGGGCAATCCCTCGCCTGAGGTACGCATTGCCTCCGCGACGATGACCTGGTCCGAATCGGTGTTCACAACCAGGTTCGCGTTGTGCGTAACCATGATGATCTGACGTCGGCGAGCCGCGTCCCTGAAGAAGGGAACTAGCGACGAGTACACCGACTTCGGGTCGAGGTTCTCCTCGGGCTGGTCGATCACGAGAGGCCTCTCGTCCGACTCGTCAATCGCCAAGTAGAGCGTGAGGAGAAGCACTCCCCGCGCCCCGGGCGACAGCTTCGCCAGTTCGACGTCCTCGTACCGAATGCCGTAGCGAACTGAGATGTGCTGGGTCGAGTAGATCCACTCACCAAAGTCTTTCGGCGTGGCGCCCTGTCTCAGCGCCTGCAGCGCCGGTTCCCCGAACTCCGAGAGGAACTTGCCGATCGACTCCCACGCCTCCGCTGGACCACCTGAGCGCCAAGCAGCGAGGAGCAGTCGGTTCGCAGCAGCCTCCAACGAGCCTCGGCCTTGAAACGGAAGCCGGCGCAGGTCGAGAATCTGTTCACCGCGGCGAACCCACGCGTGCAGATCCACTTGTCGCGTCACAAAGAACGAGAGTTTCGCGAGCCTTGGTTCCGCAAGAAGTCGCGCTCGAAGCGGCGCGTAGAGGGACTGGAGTACCTCCGCCTCGGCAACGATCGTCTCGAAGATCCGTCCGTAGGCTTGGTTGCGGTCCTGCTGAGCCGCCTTGATTCTCTCGGACGCGCCCCTGGCTTCATCGAGGGTCGCACGGCTACGCGCTTCATCGACCCGAAGGCTCTGGACCTTACGCTCAAGATCACCGCGCCTCTTGGTTCGAGCGTCGTCTTCGCCGAGAGTCTTTTTCGCCGCGTCCACGGCCGCGACGAGCGCTGCCAATCCCTGGGATGGGCCCCCCGCTGGCGTTGGCACAACGCCATGCTGGCGCAAGCGAGCTACTTCATCCTTGGCCTGTTGCTGGGTCTGAGCCAGCCGAGAGGTCGCCGCGTCATCCACTTTGGGTTTGAGCTGTTCCCACTCCGCTTGCGAAAGTATTGGCCCGTACTGGGCACTGAGGGCGACATGAAGCTCGTCCGCGTGGCGTGCGTTCCGCACCAATTGCGCCGATACCTCAGCGAGGGCCACGGCTCGCGCCTCCGCTTGGGCGATGGCGGTCTGCAATGCGGCCAACCGTTGAAACGCTGCAGCATGCGCTTGAACGTGAGCTGGGGGCGCGGATTGCGGGATGGCCGCGAGTTCCCTTTCCGCCCCTTCTCGAGCCCGAGTCGCCTCAGTCACTGCTGCTTCGAGCTTAGGAATCAGTTTCCTCTTCTCGTGCTCGTCCGCAATGGCCTCGGTCCGTCGCTGAATTGTCGCCGCTTGAGCGGTTCGATCCCCGAGGTGCTGGCCGAGCTTTAGGTCCCGCAGGTCACCGAAGGTGCTGCACTGAACTCGGTCCTCCTCTGGGAGCGCATCGAACACCACGCGCTCGATCTCGGCGAGCAACTCGTCAGCCGGCTCCCCCGCCCTCTCTTCGAAATCGTCGGCGCCCCATGCTCCGGACGCTGCCTGAACATTCCGCTGAGAGAGCCGTTCAACAAACTGCTGAGAGAGATATCGAACACGGGGTTCACCACCTGCGTCGCCGTAGCGACGTGTCACACGAACGCCGTCGCCCCACTCGAGTTCCACCTCCAAATTCCCGAGGTGCTCGGCGGCCTTTCGAAAGAACGACGCATTGCCTGGGTTGGCGTCCTGTGCGTCGCCCCCAAAGGCGACCAGGTCGGCGAGTGCTGTCTTCCCCGACCCGCGCGCGCCGACGACCGTCACCAAACCATCGTTCA
Source organism: Myxococcaceae bacterium (assembly GCA_020247085.1). Taxonomy (GTDB): domain Bacteria; phylum Myxococcota; class Myxococcia; order Myxococcales; family Myxococcaceae; genus Xiheimicrobium; species Xiheimicrobium aquaticum. The sequence continues at coordinate 13,119 of JADCJJ010000554.1, forward strand.
GGGTCAACTCGTTGGGCGAGAGCCACGCTGCACCATTGATGCGGACGCATCGAATGACGTTTCCAGCGCTCGGCCCGAGGGGTGGGTTCGGTCCAATCTGCACTCGGCGGATGGGCTCAGCCAGCGTCTGGCGAAGGCCATCAAAGGTCGCGCGGGCCCGAATCCAGCAAAGACGTTCACCTTCGGGATTCAGGACGCGCGCGAGCGAATGGGCATCGCTCCCGTGCAGGCAAGGCTTGGTGACATAGCCACGCTTCTCGAAGTCTGGATGTTCGCCGGCCCAGAACTTCCGGTCGGCCGATTGCCCACTGAAGACCACGTCAGCAATCGCGCCGAGTTCCTCCCGGTGAGCACTGAAGGAGCCATCCTTCGATAGCCCTCCAAGTCCATCGCCTCCTGCCGCAACGCCGAACAATACGTTCTTCGAAACCCAAGGATCCTTCTTGAGACCAGCGAAGTCCTCGTACTCGACCAGGAAGACGGATGCGCCGGCACGAAGCGCGGCCTCGTCTGTCAGCGTCGTCTTCTTGTAGGCGCGACCGAGCCGGCGAAGGTCCTCCTCCGTGCATCGGAACTTTTCGCCATTGCCATAGGAGAACACCAATCCCTGCAGCTTGCTGGTGATGACCGCGAGGTGGTCGGGGTCATCTGGCGAGACAAGGAGGTGCACATTCAACGCGTTTCCGCGCTCCGTCCTGGTCTTCAGGCGCAGTTCCACGTTGGGGAAGACGAACAGATCCGCGGGCAACTTTCCGCCTGCACGCTCGCGAAAGAGCCTGTAGCCCCTCGGTACGAAGTAGTCGGTAATACCCAGCGCCGCTACGGCGGGGCGCGCCGAAAGAATCTGCGCGAAGTACGCGGCCCAGGTCGCGTCTTCAGTGTGATCGCCAAACCCATCCTCCTTGAGCGTGCCGGGCGCATGGATGTGAGGATCCCAGCGCTGCCAACTCGCACCAACAAGCCAAACGTCGCGCGCCATGAATCCCCCACCCCATCTAGACCTCCTCAGGATAGCCGAGGCGCGCCGCGTTCGATCAGGCTTTGCGCGTGAGGCCCGTGCGGATCATCTCGTCGACGAGCGCTGCAGAGAGTTCGTCGTCGGTCTTGCCCGTGACCTTGAGCTCGACCAGTTCGAACTTCTTCGCGTTCGCCACCACCCAATCGATGTACTGCGCGAGGTTGAGGTGCTCGACGCCGAAGGCGATGTCCTTCATCGCCCGCACAATCTGAACCGGCGTCCCCTGGAACACCCGGTCGTCCCGCATGATGATCTTCATGACTTCGCTCCCTGGCGCGCACGCCAATCGCCCGAGCTGATGGTGGGTCGACCTGCGGCCTGCTCGGGCGAGAGGACGTAGGTTTCAGCAGTGCTGCCGTCGGCGAGAACGACCCGCCGGCGTTGATAGAACCGCGGATGCCCCTCGAGGACGTCGAGGCGCGCGAGCGTCGGTGGGTCGACCTCGTAGACCTCACCGCGCACGGCCGAGTCGCCGCCCTCGACCATTGCCGGGAAGAAGCCCAGGTCGGCGAGCGCGAACACGGGCTTCGTGACGGCCGCTCCGACCAGCTCGGCGTTCGCGAGCAGGCGGTGGTTCGGCTCGCCCTCGAGCAGCGTCCCGTAGACGAACACGCGCGTCACGATGCGCCTCCGATGGCTGCCACGAGCCGCTCGAGCTCAAAGCCCCGCCGCGCGTACTCGCGCGCGAGCACCGCGAAGTACTTGGGCTGCGGAGTCCACGCCTCGAAGGTCTCCTCGGGCTGGAGGTACACGTGCGCCAGGCGTCGCGCGTCCTTCGTCACCACGAACCGCGTCTCGCGCACGTAGGCGTGGGGGTGGCCCTCCGCGCGGTCGAGCCGCTCGAGGTCGTCGGCGGGCAACCGGTACAGCACTCCCTCGACGCGCTCGCCGGCCGCGCGCCGCACGCTTGCGACCGCGCTGCTCCACTTGTGGCTGAAGCCTCCGAAGGTGAGCGCGTGGTTCGGCAGGGTCGCGTGGCCCATCGTCTTCGCGCCGGGGCAGCGCTCCAGCATCTGCCCCTCGTCGAGGTTCGAGCCGTAGGCGAAGTAGAGGACCGTCTTCATGCGCGCGCTCCATCGTACTGCTCGGTGGTGACTCGCTGGAGGACTGCGAGCCCGCGCTGCGCCTCGTCGTCGGTCGCGTGGAGCAACTCGAGGTAGACCCAGCCCGCGTTGTCCGCGCTCGCCGCGACCATCTGGGCAATCCAACCCTCGGCTTCCGGCGTCGCCAATTCGACCGCCGCCGCGAGCAAGTGAAGCGCCGCGTGGATTCTTCGGAAGCTGGTGCCCTGCGCGAACTTCACTTCGATGCGCGGCTCGGCGTGCCCGTACTGGCTCCGCGCCAGCGTGATTCGGTAGGCCTTCACGTTCATCTCCTTCATGCCGCCACCGGGGTGGCAGGCGGCGTCTCGGTGTTGGTGGTGGCCTCGGGCGCCTGCGCCGCAGGGCGGTCTCGGCGCTCGCCCTTCCACGCCGCGCTGCCCGCGAGACGCTTCGTGAGGTGCAGGCGCGCGGTCTTGAACTCGTCGCCGATGAGGCCGAGCCCGAGGAGAAACACGCGGAAGTCGTACTTCGCGGTGGCAACGTTGAACTCGCGGCGCCTGCTGGAGGCCGCCTTCGAGCCGAGCGCCTTCGCAGCCATCGCGAGCACCAGCTGGAGGTACGCCTTCACCTCGCCAGCGTGGAGCGTGCCGTTGAAGTATCTGAACTCAATCGTGCCGCGGAAGAAGAGGCTGTTGAGGTTGAGCCCGTGGTACCGCGAGGAGTCGTACCGCTGCGGGTTCGGGTTGCTGCGGCCGTACCAGGCCTCGCTCAATTCGCGCATCGTGCGCGGGCGGCGGGCCTCCAGCCGCTCGATGAAGGCCGGGTCGATGGGGCGGCAGTACCGCTGCAGCCGCGTCTCGCTGACCCCGAGGGCGTGCTCCAGCAGCCGCTCCTGCTTGTGGACGTTCTTCACGAGGTTGGTGGTGCTCTTCGCGTCGAAGCGCGCGCCGTCGATGTGAATGTGAATTCCGGTGGAGTGGTCTGCGCGAGCCCCCGCCGTGCGGACCGCGCGGATGATGTTCTGGAGCGTGTCGAGGTCCGCGTAGGTGAGGACCGGCGAGACGATTTCACCGCTCTGCTCGCCGCCGTTGAGGCTGCCGTCGGGCACCACCTGCCATGCGCGGCCCGTCGCGTCGGTCACCCGCCAACCGCGTCCGTCGTTCACCACGTCGCCTCCGGTGACCGTCTGGATGGCGCGCGCGAGGCGCTCCCGGTTGAGGCCCACCGTTTCGATTTCGATGCCGTAGCGCAGCGTCTTCAAGTGCGATCCCGTTCCGCCGCGCTGGTTCGCGGCGAGGGACATACACGCTTCCTTCTGGCCGCCTCAGCAAGCGGAAGAAGTCGAATTCTGATGTAATTTCATGATGTTGGGGTGATGCGACGTTCCGCGGAGTTACCGCCTCGGCCGCCCAGAACTGCGCCGATTTGGGCCTCTTTGGCGGGGGAAACCGGCCCGTCTCCCGGCCCTGAACGCGGCCATCAGCGCCGCCCGGAGCGAATACTTCGGGCACCACACCGCGAGCCCCGCGAGGTCGGTGGCGTCGACCTCGAAGTCTTCGATGTCGAGGAATCTGCGCGCGATCGAGAGCGCGATCTCTGAGCTTCGCGGGGCAGCCATCGTCACGCCTCCTGCGCGAACGCGCGCGCGGCATCGATGGCGCCGAGGTGCTTGAGGTAGTGGCCGAGCGCGCGCCGGAAGAACTCCATCCGGTTCGGGATGTCGCGCTCGCGCCAGGCGTCATCCATCTTGTCGACGACTCCGGCCTCGAGCCGCAGTGGCAGAATTCGCATGTCGGTGGGCTCACCTTCACGCCGACGCGTCGCGCGCGGACCGACCGGCACGTGACCCTTCTCGGCCTCGCGAATCTTCCAGACCAGGTACGGCTTCGATGAGGAGCCGCTCGGCCGACCGACGACCTCTACGTACTTCGCGCGCAGTTCCTCGACCGAGAGTTCCTTGAAGCGACCGCGCGGCTTCGCCTCAGCCTTCTTTGCGAGCGCCTCATCGATGCGACGAATGAGGAACTTCCGGTTCGGGCTCTTCGTCACCTCGCCCACGACTTCCTTGAAGCGCGCCTGGAGCTCAGGGAGTCGCAGCGCGTCCAGCTTGTCCTTCGTTGCCATGTGCATCACCTCGTCGGGCGCTGGGTACACGTCTCCCTCGGGCACGGGCCCGTTCGCAGCCGAGGGTGTTGGGGAATCACTTCGTGGAAGTCGCCACGGACGCGGCGCCGGCTCGGTACGCGGCCTCGAGCGCCTTCTTCACCTGCCACACCGCGACGTCGTGGAAGTCGAGCGAGTCCATCTTGCGCGTCTCCAGCGTCTCGATGCTCAGCACCTTCTTCGCGATGTCGGCGAGGGTCTCGTTCATCGGTGCTTCCTCGCCAAGCGGAACGGCGTCTTCGAGCCGTAGCGAAGTTGCTGGCCCTCGACGAGGAAGACGTCCGTGGGCGGGAGGTCGCTGGTCGACGCCTTGCCCTCCTCGTCGGGCTCGTCACACTCGGCGCGCGTCACCACGCCAGAGAGCTCAATCTCGAACGGCCAGTTGGGCTGCGACGCGATGAGGACCTGCGCGTTGGGCTCGAGTTCCTTCAAGACGGCAATCAATTCCTTTACCTTCATGTTTCGGCTCCGTCCGGGTGGTGGCCTTCTGGGCGCCGGCTCGCAAAGCCATACATCCTTCTTTTCAAAGACAGCTCAAGTCGAAGAAGCGATGGCAACGTCGAATGATGCGTCAGTCGGCCGGGTCGAGCTTTTCGAAGGGCTGGGCGAGGAGCTTCAGGCCGTCGGGGAAGAACTCCTTCACGACAAGCGGGTCGGCGTCGGCCAGCGCCGGTGCTGCGAGGCGGGCATCGAAGCGCCCCTGCTTCACCAGCGAGGCATGGAGTTGGTCGACGAGCAGGCGATGGAGGTCTCCGTAGCTCTTCGGCGCTGAAGTCGGTGCAGCCCCCGAGCGAATGAGGAACTCCTCTGCCTTGCACTTGGGACACGGCGGCAGTCGCACCACGCGGCCGTCGAGGTCGTCGGCGACGATGCTCCCAACACCAAGCGAGAGCGTCGCCAACTTTGAGCGCGTCGCCGTCTGGCACATCGAGCACCGCTGGAGCACTTCTTCGCTGCTGAGCTCTTCGATGGGCATGCGGGCCTCACGCGATGGCGGTGTAGTCGCCGTACCAGTACGACCAGTTGCTGCTGCCGACGTTGGCGTTGATGGTGAACGCGAAGCCGTCGCGGGTGACGTTCTGGACGACGGTGTTGGGCACGCCCCCGCTCGCGTCTCGGACCGCGAGGGTGATGGACGACGGCGCCGCGGGAAACCGGCTGCGGAAATTCACGACGTTGCCGAGCATCATGAACTGCGATGCGCCGGTGGGGTTGTACATCTTCGCGCCGCAGTAGCCGGTCTCCCGAACGGTGCCGCTGAGCTCGAAGGCAGAGTTCACCACGTTGCTGTCGATGGGCAGTCTCCAGGTGCGCGTCCACAACGCGAACTGCGTCGCGGGCGTTCCTTCGTGGACGAGCTCAAAGGTGTTCCGGCTCAGCCTCAGCGCGGCCGCGTTGCCTGTGGCCTGCTTCACCCACTGCGTGCCGTTCCAGCTCGCGTTCATGGTGAGCCAGAGCGAGTCGCCATCGAGGTAGACGCGGAAGCGCGCGACACCAGCGCCCGTGCCTTGCGCGTCCCAGAGCAGCGCCTTCGTGCTCCCCGAGAACGGCGGCTGGCGAATGGTGCGGTGCATGCCGGCGGGAACGGCTTCGTTGGCGCGGAAGTGGTCGGCCCCCGCGATGGCCATCAACTCGGCGAGCGCGTCCTCCGTGTTCCCGGCGTTGAGACGATTTGCCGCGTCCTGGACGGTGATGGTGCTGGCCGGGTGTGCTGCGAAGAGCTCGTTGAGGTGCGAGTTGTGGGCGGACAGCAGGTCGAAGAGCTGACCGGCGACCGTCTTCGCAGCGAGTGCGACGGGCGCACCGACGAAGGGCATCGAGCCAACACGAGTAGCTCCGGCCGCCGCGATGGTCTGGTCTGCGAGCGCGGCCACCAGGCTCTGCAGCTGCGCCTGAACGCTCGTCGTCGTGATGTAGCTGTGCGGCGTGGCAGAGATGGCGCTGGCCGCGTGCGCATCTGACACGGCGGACACGTGGCCGTTGAGGAGCCCGAGCAGCGCCCCGAGTTGGGTGGCAACCGTGCCAGGCGCGAGCGGGTTCGGATTGCCTGGGACTCCTCCGGCACCGACTGCAGCAGAGCCACCCGCTCCGGCGAGGTCGTCGACCAGCTCGTCGATGGCGCCTTGCACCGTGTTCGCCGCCACCATCCCGTGGGGCGCGTAGTCGACCTTGGTCGCGGCGTGCCGGTGCGCGGTGCCGTCGAAGTGGTCGGTCAGCACCGCATCGATGGCGTCCAGAGCTGCCTGCACCGTGGGCGCCCCCGGCGCCAGCGAGTTCCAGCCCACCGTGGTGATGCCGACCGAGCTGCCCTGCACGAAGACGAACGCCTGGCGCCGCGAGGTGTCGATGTCGGTGGTGACGATCTGCGTCTGCCCAGGCCGACGGCGCACGTCACACAGCAGCAGCTCATCAGCCTGGAGCGCCATCTTCGGCGAGGCTCCAGCGGCTCCCTCCGCCGCCTGACGCACCACGAGCTCGAAGGACTCGTCTCGGCGGAAGAAGACCTGCTGCGAGTTGCCGTCGGTGCGCGGGTCGGAGAGCAGTCGCTTGAAGCGGAGGAACACGCCAAGCCACCGCTCGTTGCCGGCGGTCGAGACGTCGGTGGGAATGCCCGAGAGGTCGTTCGAGCAGTCGACCGTCTGGCCTGTGCCGAAGAAGAGCCTCTGGCCCAGATTGTCGTACGCGCGCGCAGGCGCGGTCAGGTCGATGGAGAGGTCGGGGACCGGCGAGTGCGCCGACGGGACTCCGCCCGAGACGACGCCGTAGATGCGCAGGTCGGCCGCGAGGTTGTGGAGCGCCTTCTCGAGCAGGCTGAAGCCGAGGTCGAGCTCGGCCTCAGTGACGCGCTGCCGGAAGTAGTAGTCGAGCCTGTCGGCCATGCGCGTGGTTCCAAAGCGCCGAGCGCGGGCCGAAGGGGACTGGTGGAAGTCTGGGAGTGACCCCGGCGGGACTTGAACCCGCAACCTCCCGGGTCATTACTCCGGGCGCTCTGCCAATTGGAGCTACGGAGCCTTCAGCGACAACCTTACCCAGTCGTCGGCGCGGCGGGCTGGTCGACGACTTGTTCTTCGACGAGGAACGACTCCATCCAGCCATCGACTGAACGCACCAGCGCTTCCTGCGTAGCGAGGTCGGTCGTCGCGTGACCCTGCGCGTACGCTCGCCCCGACAACCCGAGTCGCACGCACCGCAGGTGACCCGTTGTGTGGAGCTTCCCCTTGAGATGTCGGCGCAGGCAGTACAGCCGCGTGACTTCAGCTTTTGCGAGCAGCAGCGGCGCGTAGTCGAACGACTCTCCCGGCTCGCGGGGTTGACGACGCTGCTTCTTGAACTGCTTGAGTTCGGCTTCGAAGCGCACGAGCGCCTCCCGCCATCGAGTGAGGTCGAGCTTCATCGTGGTTCTCCTGTGGTGTGGTTGAGGGACGGTCCGGCCAACCGCAGGCGTGAGAGCAACCTGCGGAGTTCGGGGGACCGCCGAAGCGGGCGGAGGCCAATGGCCATCAACGCGCCACTCCAGGGCGGATCGGGTTCTCGAATCGCGATGAAGGAGACCGCAGCGCCGGTGAGGAGCGCTTCGAGACGCAGCAACTCTGCTTCGGAGTCGGCGTGAAGCGCGACCGCGCGGGTCGCTGGCGGGAGACTGCCGGGCGAAGACTCCCCGGCGGCGTGGATCAGCTGTGCGAGCTGAACGCCAAGGGGAACGTCACTGCGAACGATACAGTAGTGGTGGAGCGGCGAATCAGCTGCAGCAATGTCGGCGGCAATGTTCTGCGCGGCTCATGTTCGAAATCATAACCAACACCACCGACGCCGCAAGGTAAGAGGACTGACATGTTGGGAGGACTGACTGACAACAGCGCTACGCCGCGCGGACGTGCCGACCGGGCGGACCCGACAGGTACTCGAGCCAGCGCCGCACGGCGTCCTCGGTGAAACACGAGAGCGCTGCGAGCCCGTCGTCTGCTGCGTCGGGGCACGAGAGCAGCGCCCCTCCGATGCGCACGATGTCGTCGAGGCGGTCGGGGTCGGCCTTCCAGTAGTCGGGTGCCCACTCGATGGTGGGGCTCACCACCGAGGGGACTCCTTCTGCGACCGCGTCGGCCGTCGTGACGTTGAAGGTCTCGGTCATCGAGACCTGGAGACAGAGGTCCATGCTACCGACCGTTCTCCGGAAGCTGGCCCAGTCCTGCCACGGGTGCTCGACGAGCCGAGCCCAGCGAAGGCCGGTGAACATCTTCCGGAGCGCGTCGAGCACCGCGCCTCCGCCCATCGTGTCGTTCTCGACCGACACCGAGAACTCGAGGTCGCAGTCGCGCTTGCGAGCGAGCACGAGCGCGGCGGCGGCTGCCGTCGTGTGGTTCTTCAGCAGCCGGAGCGCGCCGAAGCTGCCGACCCGCAGGAGCCGATGAGCGTGCTCGCGGCCGCGGCGACGGTGCACACGCTCAAGGTCGTACAGGTTCGGGAGGTGCAGCGTGTGGCCGCCGTACGCGGTCTCGAAGAAGTGTTTCAGTTCGATGCTGTTCGCCGCGACGGTGAGGTTGAGGAAGTTCTCCTGGAGGACCAGCAGTTCGCGGAGCAGCTGAATCGCCGACGGCTCGACCTGGAGGAAGGCGATCTGCGAGTGGCTCCGCACCAAGAAGTGCACATGGGGGAACGCGTGGAGCAACTCGAGCATCGGCGCGCGGCTGACCCACGGCGCCTCCAGCACACAGTGGGTCACCGTCGGATGCGCCGCGAGGGCCTTGTGAACGTCGGGAGGCTCGGCAGCGGGTGTCGCGTCGACATCCACGCCAGCGCGGCGGAGGACACGCACAGAGTGCAAGGCGTTCACGCCGAGCCCTATGGCGCTGCCCGTCGAGTTGGCCTTGGCCATGTTCCTGTAGATCAGCAGCACGTGAGCCACGGTTTCCTCGTCGTCGACAGCGGGTCTCCAGCGCTCACGTCAAAGCCCGCTGGTCCGAAGGTCGGGGACGGTCAATGCAGCAACGTCGTGTCGCTGAGGTCGCTCAGGCCCAGCTCCCAGTGGTCGGGGATGACGGGTGGGAACGGTTCGACCAAGTCCACGAAGTGGGTGTGCGCGGGCTTCAGGTACTCGACGATGGCCCGGAGCTGCCTGCGCTCGGTGGTCGCCAGAATGCGCGCGACCACCACGTTGAAGGCGTACTTCGCGAAGCGGTCTGACGGCCCAAGCACCCAGTCGACTCCGAGCAGCGACTCCCCGAGAACCAGGGTGTCGGCGTTGAAGGCAGTGATGGCGAAGATGTCGATGCCGAGGAAAAAGCGGACAGCGTTCTTGATGCCCTGTGTCGTGCCCTTCTGTTGGTACATCTCGACAAGGATCGCAGCGAGCCGGCGCTTGCGCAGGACGTCGAGTTCGAATGGGAACGGGTTTCCAAGGTCCTGGAGGATGAGCTCGAGGAACTCCTCCGGCGCGCGCTCGAGGTCGAAGATGTCGGGCCAGCGGTCGACGTCGGCTAGTAGCAGGTCGGTCACCTCCTGCAGGCACGCGATGAAGCGGAAGAGGTCGCCGGTCGTGTCGTCGCGGCGGTTGTGCTTCGGCAGCATCTGCCACAGGTCGAAGCGGCGGCTCTGGAGGCGTGGCGCGCGGAAGCCCGTGAAGC
>JADCJJ010000555.1 GCA_020247085.1 Myxococcaceae bacterium
GAGCTGGCCGAGCAGCGAGTCGTCCTCGGTGAAGCCGGGCACGCCCACCAGGTAGACGAGCTTCGACGCCTTCGCCGCCACCGCGATCTCGCTCGCCACCTGGTCGGGCTCGAGCGGCACCGTGGTGCCATCGTCGAGGAACCCCACCGGCGAGATGACCGGCACGTAGCTGCGCTGGAGGAATAGCTCGAGCAGCTCGCCATTGATGCTCGTCACCTCGCCCCGCGGCGCGTCGGCGCTCGAGTCGGCTGACAGCCTCGAGCGCAGGAACGACGCGTCCATGCCCGACAGGCCGATGGCGTGCGTGCCCGAGCGGTTGAGCAGCGTGACGAGCTCGGTGTTCGTCTGACCATTGAGCACCATCTCACGGCTGCGCGAGTCGCCCTTCGAGGTGCCCTCGGGGCTCTCACCGTGCACGATGATCGGCACCATGCCCACCGCGCGGAGCAGCGACACGTCCTGCGCGATGGACGTGCGCAGCGAGTCCTTCCCCATCGCCTGGCGCCCGAGCTTGAGCACCACCCGCTTGCCGGCGAACCGCGAGATGTACGTCAGCGCCTCGGTGACGAGGTTCACCTTGAACTTCGGCGAGTAGTTGGTGAGCCGATCGTCCTTCGCGACGCTGCCGTCCGACGTCGGCACCAGCAGCGAGGTGTAGTCGGCGTTGATCTTCACGTAGTCGTACGAGAGGTCGCAGCCCCACCCGACGGACGCCTCGCCGCCCTGCCGAAGCTCGACCTCGACGAGCACCTCGGGCGCCCGCATGCGCGCGCGCAGGCCCTTGTGGCCCGGCACCGTCGGCCCCTCGTTGGCGTCGTTCGCGATGAAGGGCCCGGGCGGCGTGCGCGGGTCGAACATCGGCCGCTCGTCGTAGACGCAGACGCCCTGCACCGTGACCTTCGCCTTCGCGGGGTCGACCGGGTACTTCTGGCTGCCGCAGCGCGCGCCGACGGTGGCGAGAATGCGGCCCCAGTTCGGGTCGGCGCCGAAGATGGCGGCCTTCACCAGGGTCGAGCCAGCGACGGAGCGCGCGAGGTCGACGGCGATGGGCTTCGACGGCGCGCCGCTCACCCGCACCTCGAGCAGCTTGGTGGCGCCCTCGCCGTCGCGCGCGACCTCCTTCGCCAGTTCGGCGCACACCGACTGCAGGTGCGAGGCGAAGAGCTCGAAGTCGGGGCCCGGCTCGACGATCTCGGGGTTCCCCACTGCGCCGTTGGCGAGCACGAGCACCACGTCGTTGGTGCTCATGTCGTTGTCGACGGTGAGGTTGTTGAAGCTGCCGTCCATCGCCGCCGAGAGCGCGCGCTGGAGCAGCTCCCGTGAGATGGCGACGTCGGTGCAGATGAAGGCGAGCGTGCTGGCGAGCTGCGGGGCGACCATGCCCGAGCCCTTGCAGAGGGCGGTGATTCGGCCCTCTTTGCGCCCCACGCGCACCGTGCGCGAGGCCACCTTCACGTGCGTGTCGGTGGTGAGAATCGCCTCGGCGGCCGTCTCGACCGCTGCCTTGAGCTGCCCCTTCAGCCGCGGCAGCGCCTCGACGATCTTCTGCTTCGGCAGGCGCTGACCGATGACGCCGGTCGACGCCATCACCACCTGCGCGGGCTCGAGGTCGAGGGTCTTCGCGGCGGCGGCGCACAGCTCGGCGACGTCGGCGAGGCCCTCGGGCCCGGTGAGGGCGTTGGCGTTGCCCGAGTTCACCAGCACCGCGCGCACCGCCGACAGCGGCAGGCGCCGCTCGAGGTCGACGACGGGCGCGGCCTTCGCGGCGTTGACGGTGAGGGTGGCCGCCGCGGCGCAAGGCCGGTCCGAGACGACGAGGGCCAGGTCCTTCTTGAACGGCTTGATGCCGCAGTGCAGGCCCGAGAACGTGAAACCGCGCGCGATCGGCATCGAGGTGGGCGCGACATACGGACAGACGCCGACGGCTTCAAGCCGCTTGGCGCGCCACGCGTTCGTCACGCAGAGCGCGCCACCGGGCCGGCGCCCCGCCGTCAGCCCAGCCCGGTCGTCTCGGAGAGCCCGAGCGCCAGGTTCAGATTCTGCACCGCCTGGCTCGCCGCGCCCTTGAGCAGGTTGTCGATGGCCGCGATGGACACGCACCGCCGGCCCTTCACCGAGACACCCACCAGGCATCGCGGCGTGTTGGCGACGTCGGCGATGCGCACCGCGTCGGCCGAGGCGAGCAGGCGCACCAGCGGCTCCTCGACGTACGCGCCCTCGAAGGCGGCGCGCACCGTCGCCTCGTCGACCCCGGGCTTCAGCAGCAGCGTCGCCGTCGAGAGAATCCCGCGCTTCATCGGCAGCAGGTGCGGCGTGAAGACGATGGACACGGGCGCGCCGGCGACGTCCGAGAGCGTCTGCTCAATCTCCGGCGTGTGCTGGTGGCCGAGCACCTTGTACGCGCGGAAGTCCGCGTCGACCTCCATGAACGTGTACTCCTCGCTCGCCTTGCGGCCCGCGCCCGAGACACCCGACGCCGCGTTGATGACGATGGAGTCGAGGGCGACGAGGCCGGCCCGGAGCAACGGGGCCACCGACAGCGCGGCGGCCGTCGGGTAGCAGCCCGGGTTGGCGATGAAGCGCTGCCCCGCCACGCGCTCGCGGAACAGCTCGGGCAGCCCGTACACCGCGCGGGTGAGCAGCTCCGGCGCGGGGTGCGTCAGCTTGTAGAAGGGCGGGTAGAGGGCCGCGTCCTTGAGGCGGTACGTGCCGGCGAGGTCGATGACGCGGGTGCCCGCGGCGAGCAGCTTCGGCGCCAGCTCGAGCGAGGTCTCGGCCGGCGTGGCGAGGAACACCGCCGCACAGCCGCCCGCGCGCTGAAGACCCTCCTCCACCGAGACGTACGTCGCCGCGTGCCCGTCACGCGGTGAAACGCCGGAGCGCGCGCTCACGGTTTGGCCGACCCAGCGGTCAGACGTGAGGAAGTCGACGACCACCTGGCCGTGGCCGAAGAGGAGCCGGGTGAGGTCGAGGCCCGAGTAGCCGGAAGCTCCGATGATGCCGACGCGCGCCAGTGACATGCGCCGCACATACGCAGCGCCGGCCACGCAGTTCAACTGCACAACGACCTCGGCCAGGGCCCCTCGCGCTAGCGGCCCGGCCCCAGCAGGAAGCGCAGGGCGCCCGGGAGGCGCTCCGCCCAGTGCCGCTCGCTGTGCGTCGCCCCGCTCTGCACCACGTACTTGAGCGTCACCTCGTCGGCGTAGCCCCGGTCCCGGAAGGCCTGGGCGAGCTGCGCGGTGTTGGCCACGTCGTCCATCGACGCGCCGGCGTTACCGCTGTCGACGTACACCTTCAGCGGTCGGTCGGGCGTCGGCCGCAGCCCCGCGACCGAACCGAGAATCCACCGGCCGTCCCACCACGTCGACGGCGAGAGGGCGCCGACGAGGCCGAAGGTCTCGGGGCGGGTGACACCGGCGAAGGTCGAGCTGAGCCCGCCCAGGGAAGAGCCCATGATGGCGGTGAACGCTCGGCCCGGCCGGGTGCGGAAGTCGCGGTCGATGATGGGCTTGAGCTCTTCGACGAGGAAGCGCAGGTACAGCGCGCCGCGCCCGCCTCCGTACATGGCGGTGCTGGTGGGCGTGTACTCGTCGAGGCGCGCGCTCCCCGCGTTCTCGGGCCCAACGACGATGGCCTCGGCGATGGTGCCGTCGCTGGCGGCGCGGTTCATCGTCTCGTCCACCTGCCACTCGGTGCCGCCGAAGGCCGTTCGCGCGTCGAACAGGTTCTGCCCGTCGTGCAGGTACACGACCGGGGCGCGGGCGCTCGTGTTCTCGAGGTACGTCGGCGGCAGGTACACCCACACCACGCGCGTGTTGCCCAGCAGCGTCGAGCGGAAGTCAGAGAAGGCCCGGCGCACCTCTCCGACGTCGCGGAAGAAGCGCGGGTACACCTCGACCGTGTCGCCGGGCTGCGCGACGAAGTTCGGCCCCTTCGCCCACGCCTGGTCGTCGAGGCGGGGCTTGAACTCGAGCGGCTCCGCGCCCGCCGGCAGCGTGTAGCTCCAGGTGTCGGCGTCGACGGGGCGCATCTCGACGCCGGCGCTCCAGGACAGCGGGGCCTGGGCGCCGCGGAGGAACATTCGACGGGCGCCGGTCGGGTAGTGCACGAGCACCGTCGTCTGGCGCGCGCCCGCGTCCCCCGCACCGCCGCCACCGCCGTCGACCGAGCCCGCGTCGCCTGGCCCGCCGTCGACGCCGGTGAACGCCGCACCGCCCCCACCTGCGCTGACCGGGACGTTTGCGGCCCCCACGGCGTCGAGCGCCCCCGGTCGCGGCCCGCAGGCGAGGAGCGCCAGGAGCACCAGCGTTGAAGACATCGCGCGACGCATGCGCTCGGCGCTCTACCAGAGCCTCGGCGCCGAATGGGAGCCAGCCGGTGCCCCGAACGAGCGCGCACTTCCTTACGTGTAGGTGCGCGCGGCGGAGCGATTCCTTGCTGTCAACCCGAGGTCCGATGAGACAAACTCGTGGGCATCAGGCATGAGTGAGCAGATGCGCTGCGCGGTGATCTTCGCCACGTTGGCCGAGCTTCAGGCGGCCGTTGGCCCCCGCCTCGAGCGCGGTGAACTCTTTGTCCCCCACCCCGATGCGGTGCCCGCGGGCACCGCCGCCTTCGTCGACGTGATGCTCGAAAGGGGCGCCCGGGCGGCCCTCGACGGCATCGTGAAGGGCCAGGACTTCGACGACCGGGGCAACACCGGCCTGCTCGTCACCCTCTCGGAGGAATCAGCGCTCGCGCTGCAGGGCTTCCTCGCCGCCCTCTCGGCGTCCGTGACCGACTCGAACCCCTCGGCGGTCTTCGCCAGCACCCAGGTCAGCAGCCGCAAGGCGCACCAACCCGCGGAGCCCGAGGCCGGGGCCCGCGAATCCGGCGAGAAGTTGCTCGAGCCCGGCACGTTGCTCGAGGAGCGGTTCCGCATCGAGTCGCACATCGCGTCGGGTGGGATGGGCGACGTCTACCGGGCGACCCACGTCCACCTGAAGCGAACGGTCGCGCTCAAGCTGCTCAAGCGGGCGCTGGCGGCCGACCCGGAGATGTGGGAGCGGTTCAAGCGCGAGGCCGAGCTCGTCAGCCAGCTCGAGAACCCCCACGTCGTGCGGGTGTTCGACTTCGGCCGCACGGCGGCGGGCCAGCCCTACCTCGCCATGGAGTTCGTCGAGGGCACCCCCCTCGACGCCGTCGTCGCCCGGGGGCCGCTCGCGCCGGACCGCACGGTCACCATTCTCCGTCAGGTGTGCGAGGGCCTCGCCGACGCGCACCACCTCGGCATCGTCCACCGCGACCTCAAGCCCGCCAACATCGTGCTGAGCAAGCGCCGTGACGGGAGCGAGTCGGCGAAGATCCTCGACTTCGGCATCGCCCGCGCCACCCAGAAGGGCGAGGGCCAGGGGGGCCGCCTCACCCGGATGGGCATGGTGGTCGGCACCCCGCTCTACCTGGCGCCGGAGCAGGCGCTCGCCGACACCATCGACGAGCGCACCGACATCTACGCGCTGGGCTGCGTGGCCTACGAGCTGTTGACGGGCGGCCTGCCCTTCGTCGCCCCGGACCTCGCCCGGGTCATCAGCATGCACCTGACGCAGGCGCCCGACGACCCCGCCAGCCGGTGGCAGCCGCTCGCGCGCTACCCACGCCTCTGCCAGGCGGTGCTCAAGGCCCTCGCGAAGAGCCGGAGCGACCGCTTCGCCAACGTGGCGGAGCTGTCGAAGGCCCTGGCCGACGGGCTCGCGGCAGACCAGGCCCCGCCCGCCAACCTCTCGGCGCCGACGCCACCGCCACCGCCAGCCGGAGACGAGCCCTGGGCGCAGCAGCGCCCCACCGTCGGACGCACGTCATCCCCCGGCAGCCCGCGCGGGCATCTGACGGCTGGAGACGCGTCATTCGCGTCGCTTCACACGCCCCCGTCGTCGCTGGCGAACGGGCGAGGACCTGCGGCCGACCGACGCGCCCGATTCGAGGCCAGCCGCTTGCCGCTGTCGTCGCGCGTCTTCGACGACCTGGCGAGCTCCCGCGAGCTGTTCCGCGTCGCGGGTGACCGCCTGCTGGTGGTGCACGTCGAGGTGGCCGGTCCTCCACCGGGCTCCGCGAACGCGCAGCGCAGCCTCGCCAGGGCCCTCATGGTGGCGCGAGGCTGGGGCCTGGTCGTCGAGGCCATCGACGACGCGACCCCGAGCGCAGTGCTGCTGCTGTCGGGGACCGCCGTCGAGACCTCGGCCAGGGTCGCGCTTGCACTGCTGGCGATGCGTGAGGCGGTGGCCGAAGAGGGCGCGCGCGGCCCCGCCGAGGGCCACTGCGCGCTCCGGGCGGCCGTCGTCGAGGTGTCGACCCGCACCGAGCTCGAACGCCCGCTCGACCTGCGGCTCATTCACAAGGCGCGGCAGCTGACGGCGACCGCCACCGGCGACGCGCTGTACCTCGAAGCGCCGCTGGCCGAGGGGCTCGAGGATCTCGTCGAGGCGCGCCCGGTCGAAGGCCCCGGGTTCATCGCGCTGCTGGGGCGCCGGTCCCGCATGGCCGAGAGCGTCCCCGGGCTCGTCGGCCGAGACGCCCTGCTGCAGGGGCTCGACAAGCGGGTCGAGAGCCTCTCGGCCGGCGTCGTGGCGCCGTTGATCGTCCGCGCCCCGCGCGGCTCGGGCCGCTCGACGTTGGCTGCCGAGCTCGCCCGACGCGCCCGCGCGCGGGGCGTCATCGTCGGCGTCGGCAGCGCCGCGCCCTCGCTGCGCGGAGCGCCCTTCGGGGCCCTCACCGACCTCCTCTGTGGGCTCACCGGGGTGGCCACCGAAGCGCGCCAGTTCGAGCTCCCGGCCGCCCTCGAGAAGCTCGGGCTCGTCGACACCACGCGCACGGCCGCCCTCGCCTTGACGGGCGTCGTTCAGCTGCCCCACCCCTTCACCGCCGGGCAGGCGGTTCAGGCGCTCCGAGCCGTCGTCCGGGCTGGCGCCAACGGCCGCCCGGTGCTAACGCTGTTCGACGCCGTCGAGACGTTCGACGGCCCGAGCCTCGACGCAGTGCGCGAGCTGCTCATGCGCCCCGCCCCGAAGGAGCTCACCATCGCCTTCGCCGACCCCGAGGTGTCACTCGAGCGCCTCGGCTCGGCGCCGTCAGTCGACGTCGCTCCGTTGACCCGGGCCGACGTGGCACAGTGGCTGACGACGGCGCTCAAGGCGCCCCCGTCGGCGCAGCTGGTCGAGACCATCTTCTCTCTGTCGTCGGGCCTCCCGGACCGGATGGTGGACCTCGCCTGGTGGCTCCACGACCGCGGGTGCCTCCGCCGGCGTGGCGACGAGACGGTGCTCGTCGGCGAGGTGCCACCCTTCGACGTCGACGGCCTCAAGCGGGCGCGGCTCTCGGCGATGCCCCTGGCAGGCCTTCGCCTGCTCGAGGCGGCGGCCGTCTGCGGAGACACGTTCGACGGCCCCACCCTCACCCTCGTTCTACCGCACGTGACGCCGCAAGCGCTCCAGCTCGCGGTGAAGACGCGGCTGGTGCAGGGCCTGCCCAACCGGCGCTGGGCCTTCACGTCTCGCACCCTGCAGCAGCTGGTCGCCAGCGCCGGCAGCCCCGAGCGGGCGCTGATGAACCAGCGCCTCGCCGCACACCTCGTCGAGAAGGCCCGCGTCGCGCCCGCATCGGTCGACCACCTGAAGCTGGGCCGGTACCTCAACGCGGCGGGCGACGGGGTGCGGGCCGCGGCGCTGTGGAAGTACGCCGTCGAGGTGGCGCTCGGCAACCGGGCCCTCAGGGACACCATTCAGGGGCTGCGCGGGTGGGCCGACGCGCTCGGACAGACGACGCCGCCGCAGGCTGCCGTCACCCGCGCGCGCATCGACATGCTCGCCAGGGCGGCCGGCATCGCGATGTCGCTGCAGGACGCGGTGCTCGCCAGGGCCCTCGTCGACGAAGCGGTCGCGCTGCTCCAGGGACGCCAGCTCGACTCACCCGAGCTGGCCCTCTCGCTCGCCCGCGTCCACCGCAGCGAGGCCCGCGGCGCCCGGGCCGTCGAGGCGCTGACGTCGGCCTCCGCCCTCGGCGCCGGGACGGCCGTCCTCGCGCTGGTCGAGGCCGAGAGGGCCGAGGCGCTCGAGCTCGACAAGGACCTGCCCGGCGCCATGCTGGCCTGGGAAGCCTGCCTCTCGCTCGCACCGGGCGCCGAGGAGTTCGCCCGGTGGCACGGCGAGGTGAGCCTGACGGCGCGCGTCGAGGCGCGGCTCGCCGGCGTCAAGCTGCTCCGCAAAGACACCGCCGGCGCGCGCCTCCTGCTCGAGTCGTCGCTGGCCCGTTGGCGCGAGGCGCGGTGGCCCTCGGCCGAGGCGAGGGTGCTGGCGAACCTCGGTACCGTCTGCGTTCACGGAAACCAGCTCGCGGAGGCCTCGAAGCACTTCGAGGCCGCCGCCGTCGCCGCGGCCTCTTCGGGCGATCTGCTGTTCGAGGCAAAGATGTTGCTCCAGCAGGCGCGCGTCGAGAAGAAGCTCGGTGAGGCCCTGGCCTCGAGGCGCCTCGCGACGAAGGTGCGTGGGCTGGCGGCCGAGCTGGGCTGGGACGAAGGGCGCCAGCAGGCCGAGCAGCTCTGACGCGCGCGCTGCGCCCGCTCACGCCTCAGGGCACCAGCACCACCGCGCCCGTCGTCTGCCGCGCCTCGAGGGCCCGGTGCGCCTGCGCCACGTCGGCGAGGGGGAAGCGCGTCGGCTCGGTGACCCGCACCACGCCCAGCGCCAGGACGTCGAAGAGCGCTGCGGCGCTGGCCTCGAGCTCCTCCCGGGAGTGGATGTAGGCGTGCAGCGACGGCCGGGTGACGAAGAGCGAGCGCGCGCCGCCCAGGGCCGCGAGGCTCACCGGCGCCGGGAGCCCCGACGACTGGCCGAAGCTCACCAGCAGGCCGCGCGGCCGGAGCGCGTCGAGCGAGGCGTCGAGGGTTGACCTGCCCACCGAGTCGTAGACGACGTCGGCGCCGCGCCCCCTCGTCAGCCGCCGCACCTCGTCGACGAGCGACTGCCGCGGCAGCACCACCACGTGCTCGGCGCCGCAACCGCTCGCGACGCGGGCCTTCTCCTCAGAGCCCACCACGCCGACGACGGTGGCGCCGAGGTGCCGCGCCCACTGGCACAACAGCTGGCCGACGCCGCCGGCCGCGGCGTGGACGACGACGGTCTCGCCAGGCCGCACCTGGTGCGCGCGACGCGCGAGGTACTCCGCGGTCATGCCCTTGAGCATCACGGCGGCGGCGGTGAGCTCCGAGAGGCCGTCGGGGAGCGGCACCAGGCGCTCCGCCGGGAGGGTGCGCGTCGTCGCGTAGGCGCCCAGCACCCCGGCGTAGGCCACCCGCGTGCCCACCTTCAGGCCTTCGACGCCCGGGCCCAGACGGGTGACGACGCCCGCGCCCTCCTGGCCAGGGACGAAGGGCAGCGGCGTGGGGTACAGCCCACCGCGCAGGTAGACGTCGATGAAGTTGAGGCCGATGGCCGTCTGCCGCAGCTGCACCTCGCCGGGGCCGGGCAGCGGCGCCGGCTCCTGCGCCCACGTCAGCACTTCGGGCCCGCCGACGGCGTGGACCCGTACGGCATAGCGGCTCAAGTCATCGTTCATGCGGCCATCATCACCGATGACGGCGGCCCTTGCCGCCCTTCATGCGCCGCAGCTCGTCGCCCACCTTCGCCAGCACCAGCGCGAGCCGGGCCTTCTTCTGCGGCGGCTGGCCCTGCGCGAGGGTGGTGAACAGCTCCTTGTCGAGCTGGGCCATCTGCGCCCGGCCCTCGAGGACGCGCTGCACGCTCTGGTCGACGGCCCCCAGCGCCGCCGGGTCTCCCTCGGCCGCCGCGCGCACCTGCCGCATCGCCTCGAACATCGCCTCGCGCACCGGGCGGCGCTTCTCGTCGAGCGCCCGCAGCGTTTCGGACAGCTTGAGCGCCTGCGCCTCGCTCAGCTCGAGCGCCTCGGCGATGGCCACCAGCAGCACCATGCGCGCCTGCTTCGCGCGCTCCTCGCGACGCTCCACGCGCTCCTCGGGGTCCAGGCCCTCGCCTCGCGAGGGGTCCTTCTTCGGGCCGGCGAGGGCCAGGGACGACGACACCAGCGCGAGCACCACCACGAGCTTCTTCATCGGGTCTCTCCTTCGGAGAAGTCCGGCCACGTCACGTCGAAGAACACCTCGTCGGTGACGAGGTTGGGTTCCTCGGGGTCGAGTTCGGCGACCGGCGCAGGCAACGAGACGAGCCGCTCGACGACGACCTCGCGCACGGGCCGCGCCGCCATGAAGCCGGCCGACGTCACCAGCGCGCCCAGGCCCGCCGCGGCGGCGTAGCCGAGCCACGAGGGGCGCGCCTTCGGGCGGGGGCGAGGCAGGGCGCGCCAGGTGTCGGCCTCGAGGCGGTCGAGGGCGGCCCGCTCGTCATGGCTCAGCGCCGGAGCCGCCGCCGAGACGAGCACGCCGACGTCGCGCGCGAAGGCCCAGCAGCTCGCGCACCCCTGCTGGTGCCCCTCTGCCTCGGGCGTCAGGGAGCCCTCGAGCACCTGCCGCTCGAACGCATCGCAATCCATCGTCATGGCCTCTCCTTCGCCCGCGGGTTCGCCGACGCGAGCGCGTGCACCTCGGCGCGCAGGCGCTTGACGGCGTAGTGGAAGTGGGACTTGGCGTTGCCTTCGCTGATGCCCAGCACCTCGGCCACGTCGGCGAACGGCAGCGCGGCGTCGACGCGGAGCGAGAAGACCTCGCGCTGCCTCGGCGGCAGGCGCTCGACGGCGAGCCGGGTGAGCGCCTCGGCCTCGGCGCGCTCGAGCGCCTCGAGGGCATCGGCCGGCCTCGAGAGCGCGTCGGCCGACGTCTCGAGGGGCACCGTGGCCCACCTCGCCCCGTCGCGCGCCTGGTTCTTCCCGAGGTTGACGGCGATGCGGAACAGCCACGCCTTGAAGGCCGACTCGCCCGGCGTCGCGGCGAGGCGTGGCAGCGTGCGCTGGGCCGCCTCGAAGGCCTGCAGGAACGCCCGCTGCACCAGGTCCTTCGCCTCGTCGACCGAACCGGCGTAGCGGCGCACCACCCGGAAGACGGGCTCTTGATAGCGGCGCACCAACACCCCGAAGGCGGCCCGGTCTCCGGCCAGAAAGGCGTCGCACAGCGCCTTGTCCGACGCGGGCAGCGCCGGGACCAGTCGCAGCACGGGCGGGCCGCTCGTCGTCACACGGGCACCAACCCCCGGGCGCAGAGAAGGTCAAGCCACAGTTCGAGCGCCGTGCACCGCACTGGTTCCCTGCCTGAAACCATCGCACGGGCCCACGCCGGTCACAGCGTCAGCGGGTGGCGCCCCCCGGAGGCCCAGCGCCGGGGGGCTCCAGCTGGCCTCGAGCCACCTCGGCCATCGGTCGTACCCCGGCGCCTTCAGGCGGGCAGGCGGGCGCCCGATGTCGCCCGGGCGCGTCGCTTCGGCAACGGACCGGGACGACGGGGACACGCCCCCACCGCTCCACGCCCGCCCCCGTCGACGCGCCTCTTTCCCGAGCCCGGCCGCGCTCAGACGTCCGGGGACGAGGGCGGCCTCCCGAGGCGCAGCTCCGCCCTGGACCTGCGGGTGGCTCCGTTCCGGACCGGCAGCTGCCTCCGTCCTGGCGCGGCGACACGCGCCGGCGCTCACGCCGGGGCGTTCTGCTCGAGGTCGTCCTGGCCCAGGCGCACCCGGCGAGGTGCTGGCGCCGCGAGGCCGCCCTCGCACAGGCACGCGCTTCGGGGCTGACGACGGCTCAGCGGCGCTCACGCTCCGGCCTGACGAGGCCGGCCAGGGGCGCGCGGACGACCGACTCGACGCCCTCGGAGAACGCCCGGGCGGCGGCGTGCACGTCGGCGACCGAGCCCGTGAGGTACCCCCCGGCGAAGTTCGTCTCGGTGGGCGGCCCGAAGAAGCGCGCGAGCCGCACGTCGGCCGACTTGAGGGCGGCGTCGAGGCCGATGAGCGCCTCGGTCGGCGGCGCGATGAGGTACGCGAGCGGGCTACCGACCGCGACGCCGG
This sequence comes from Myxococcaceae bacterium, assembly GCA_020247085.1. Taxonomy (GTDB): domain Bacteria; phylum Myxococcota; class Myxococcia; order Myxococcales; family Myxococcaceae; genus Xiheimicrobium; species Xiheimicrobium aquaticum. The sequence continues at coordinate 11,997 of JADCJJ010000555.1, forward strand.
CGAGCGGGGCCAGGTAGCGGCCGGTCTCTTCGATGACGTGGGGAAAGAAGGCGGGCGCGGTGGTGGCGTCGAGGGTGACGAAGTGGACGCGGCCCGTCAGGGCCTCGCGCAGCGCCCACAGGCCCTCCTTCACCTGGTCGGGGTCCGGGCCGGCGAGGGCGCCGAGCACCTCGCCCGAGAAGGGCCCCGAGGCGTGCGCGGCGCCGGCGTAGAAGCTCTTCGCGTACACGACGTCGACGTCGGCGAACTTGGTGGCGTGATCGAGCGCGGCGTACAGCGAGTCGTCCTGGTCGCAGGTGACGAGGCCCACCGAGACGTGGCGCTCGCCGCAGCCCAGCGCCCGGCCGAGCGAGGGCTCGATGCGCTCGAGGAGGCGGACCGAGGTGAGGCGAGGTGGGACGGGTCGGAGCGTCGTCATCGGTCAGTGGTTGACGACGTGGGGCCGGAACGCCGGGTCGCCCCCGGTGAGCTTCACGCCACCGCCGCCGGCCGCGAAGGTGTCTCGCATGAGGGCCGCGCAGCGCGCCGCGGCCCGCTCCGGGGCGAAGCCGAGGGCGCGGACGTTCGAGATGCAGTCCTTCTCGGCGTTGTCCTGCCCCAGCTTCGGGCCGAAGGCGGTGTAAATGCTCAGCGAGTCTCCGGTGCCGAGCCCGGGGCGCTCACCGACGACGATGACGGTCGACTTCGCCTGTGTCAGCACGCCGACCTCGTCCTGCACGCCGATGCGCGCGTACCGCACGAAGAGCGGCCGCCCGACGCGAAAGCCGGCCCCGGCGAGGTGCCGCTGGAGCGCCTGCACGAGCGCCGGCCCGTTGGTCAGCAGCGCGTACGCCGACAGCCCGTCGCCGGCGAGGAGCTGCACGTCGACCCCGCGGTCGGCCTCTTTCTCGCAGCGCGCCTTCGAGGCGTCGTCGAGCCGTCGCCCCAGGTCGGGGTGCAGGAAGAACTCCGCGTGGTCCTTCGCGCGGGTGCGCAAGGGGAGCCAGCCCTGCTGCTCCGCCCACCCGTCGGGCACCTCGGACTCCACCGCATCGAGGGCGATGGCGTGGTCGGCGCGCAGCCCGAGATAGCTCGAGGTGAGGTAGCGGGTGCCGGTTCGGCCGGTGACGATGCGGGCGGGAGTCGAGGCCTTGAGCGCCGCCAGGGCCTCGGCGTCTCTCGGTGCCGGCAGCGGCCGGTGGCGCGGGCCGCGGCGCTTCGAGGCGCCCCCGTCATCGGCCGGCGCCGACGCCTCGACACCCTTCGCCGGGCGCTGCTGCACCACCTCGCGCACCACCTCGGTCACCAGCCGGCGCAGCTCGTCGTCCGTCATCGCCCAAACTCCCGCTCGAACACGCTCGCGTCTCCGGCCCGCTCCGTCAGGCGGCCGTTGCGCCACAGCCCCACCCGCTCGAGCCACGCCTCGAACTCGGGCGCCGGCTTGAGCCGGAACAGCTCCCGGAGCGCGGCGTTGTTGTGGAAGCTCGTCGTCTGGTAGTTGAGCATCACGTCGTCGCCCATCGGAATGCCCATCAGGTAGTTCACCCCGGCCGCGGCGAGCAGCATCTCGAGGTTCTCCTGGTCGTTCTGGTCGGCGATGGCGTGGTTTGTGTAGCAGGCGTCGCACCCCATCGAGATGCCGGTGAGCTTGCCCATGAAGTGGTCCTCGAGCCCGGCGCGGGTGATCTCCTTCGCGTCGCGCAGGTACTCGGGCCCGATGAAGCCCACCACGCTGTTGACGAGGAAGGGGCGGTACCGCCGGGCGAGGCCGTAGGCGCGAGCCTCCATCGTCACCTGGTCGGTGCCGTGGTGCGCGTTGGCCGACAGCGCCGTGCCCTGCCCCGTCTCGAAGTACATGACGTTGGGGCCCTGGGCAGTGCCCTCACGGCGGGCGAGATCGTGCGCCTCGTCGAGCAGCGACACCGAGACGCCGAAGTTCTGGTTGGCCCCCTGGCTGCCGGCGATGGACTGGAACATCAGGTCGAGGGGGGCGCCGCGCCGCACCGCCGCCATCTGGATGGTGAGGTGCGACAGCACGCAGTTCTGCGTGGGCACGCGGAACCGCCGCATGAGCTCCTTCACCGCGGTGAGGATGTCGACGGTGCCCTGGATGTCGCCCGTCGAGGGGTTGACGCCGATGACGGCGTCGCCGTTGCCGAAGCTCAGCCCGTCTTTCACCGCGGCCAGCACGCCCTCGACCTCGTCGGTGGGGTGGTTCGGCTGCAGGCGCGACGAGATGCGCCCCTCGAGGCCGATGGTGTTGTTGCACCGGGCCACCACGCGCATCTTGCGGCCGGCGAGCACCAGGTCGAGGTTCGACATCAGCTTCGCGACGGCGGCCACCATCTCGGCGGTGAGGCCCGGCGAGACGCCAGCGATGTCGTCACCGGTGGTGCGGTCGTCCAGCAACCACTCGCGCAGCTCGCCGACCGTCCACCCTTGCACCCGCTGCAGCACGTGCGGCGCGACGCCGTCGACGATGACCCGGGTGACCTCGTCCTGCTCGAAGGGCACCGACGGGGCCTCGTAAAGCTGCTTCAGGGTGACGTCGGCGAGCACGGCCTTGGCCGCCGCCATCTCGCGCATCGACCTCGCCGCCAGCCCCGCCTGGCGGTCGCCCGAGCGGGGTTCATTCGCCCGGCCGAGCACCTCCTTGAGCTCCGCGAAGGTGAAGTGCTCGCCATGGAGCCGGGTCGAGAAGAGCACGCGTCGAGGGTTGTCGATCTGTCGGGGCGTACCGTCAAGCGCACCGGGTGGTACACCCTCGCGCATGACGCGGGCGCTGACCCAGGACGACTGCCAGCGGTGTGGGGCCTGCTGCTGCAACCGCGACGAGAACCGCGCAGCGGGGCTCACCGCCTACGTCGAGATCGACGATCCGCGCAGCCGCCTGCTCTCGCGTGACGACCTGCGCAAGCGCTACACGACGAGGGACGACGCGGGGGTGCCCCACCTGCGGCTGGACCCCGCTGGCCGCTGCAGCGCCCTCGAAGGGAAGCTCGGCGTGACGGTGCGCTGCGCCGTCTACGCCCTTCGCCCCCGGGGGTGCCGCCTCGTCACCGCGGGCTCGAGCGAGTGCCTCGAGGCGCGGCGCCAGCGGTTCGGCTGACCGCGCGACCGACGCCGGCGCGCCGCGCCGGGAAGGCGATGGTGCGTCGTCGGTGGCGCCTCACCGGGGGCCAGCGGCGACAAAGCGGCCGAAGCACACGGCGCAGACATCGCCCCGCCGGAGCGACGGCCTCGCGCGTCGCGCGGCCGGGCTCACCCACCCGCCAAAACGAAGGCCCTCGTCACCCGGGCCTGCGCGGGCCCTTCAGGGAGCGCCGGCGTCGAGGGGTTCGAGGCGCTCGACGAGGCCGGCCAGGTAGTCGAGCACCGGCACCAGCGCCTCGCCCTCGGGGAGCGGCCCCCGCCCGTCGAGCACCACCCCGTCGTCCACGAACGAAATGGCGAGCGGCGTCATGCCCGGGGGCAGGGCCGACAGACGGTCGAGCAGCGCTGGGAGCGCCAACACCGGCGCGCTGGGCTCGGCGTAGATGTCGAGGCCGCCCAGCCGCGCCACCGCGGGCGCGCGCGGCGGGAGCGCGGACCGGGTCGTCAGCGTCGAGATGGTGCCGAAGTCACGCGCCTGCCAGTCGCCCGGCGTGGCCACCAGCACCCACCCCTGGAACGGGCGCGAGACGGCGACGCGCGCGCGCCACGCCTCGCCGCCCCCCTCGCGAAGCAGCGAGACCGCCTCGAAGGGGCGCTCCCGGTGCGAGCCGCGCAGGACCCACACGAGCCGCCCCTCGTTCTTGTTCTCGACCGCCCAGCCGTGCGCGTTGGCGACGGCCTTGCGTCGAATCACCAGCGCGCCGGCTTGCCGCGAGATGGCGAAGGCGAGCACCAGCGGCAGCGCGACGAAGACGACGAGCACCACCCACGACGGCGTACCCCGGGGGGTGGTCGGTGGAGGCGACACGGCGCTCCCGGGCTCAGCGCTTCGCGCCAGCGAGCGCAGCGTCGACGTACTTCACGCCGTTCGGGGTGATGCGGTTGCCGACCCTGGTGCGGCGCGCGTAGCCGGGGTGCTCCCGCAGCGCCTTGGCGGCATTGGGGGCCGCGTACGTCACGCCGAAGCGCGCCCAGAAGCGCGACGTGACGCCTGAGCTCACCTCGACGGGCGTGCGCTGCGTCAGGTACAACGGAATGAGGGAGCGCAGCAGCTGGTCCTTCTGCTTGCCGGCCTTGATGAGCGCCGCCTTCTGGCCGCTGGCCTCGAGTGATGCCAGCAC
>JADCJJ010000556.1 GCA_020247085.1 Myxococcaceae bacterium
CCTTCACGCCTTCGGCCTTCGCCAGCTTCTCCACCAGCTGCAGCTCTTCCTCCGTGTCCGTCGCGAACACGTTGAGCGACACCACCGGCGTCAGCCCGAAGCTCCGAATCGCGCCGATGTGCCGCGCCAGGTTCGCAAAGCCCTTCTCGATCGACGCCAGCCCCGGCTCGTCTCCACCGTGGAACCGCAGCGCCCGCGCCGTCGCCACCAGCACCACCGCGTGCGGCCACAGCCCAGACATGCGGCACTTGAGGTCGAGGAACTTCTCGCCCCCCAGGTCGAACGCGAAGCCCGCCTCGGTCACCACCACGTCCGCCAGCGCCAGCGCCGCCTTCGTCGCCATCACCGAGTTGCACCCGTGCGCGATGTTCGCGAACGGCCCACCGTGCACCAGCGCCGGCACCCCCTCGGTCGTCTGCGCCAGGTTCGGGAGCAGCGCGTCTCCGAGCAGCGCTGCCATCGATCCCTGCGCGTTCAAGTCGCCCGCGGTGATCGGCTTGCCGTCGTGCCCCACGCCGACGATCAGCCGCGCCAGCCGCTGCTTCAAGTCGGCCACGCTCGACGACAGGCACAAGGTCGCCATCACCTCGGACGCCGCCGTGATGTCGAAGCCGTCTTCCCGTGGCACCCCGTTCGCCGTGCCGCCCAGCCCGATCACCGTGTTGCGCAGGAACCGATCGTTCATGTCGATACAGCGCTTCCACGTCACCGACTTGAACCGCTTCTGATCGAAGTTGATCGCGTTATCCACCAGCGCCGCGAGCAGGTTGTTCGCCGCGGTGATGGCGTGCAGATCGCCCGTGCAGTGCAGGTTGATGCGCGCGCTCGGCTCGAGCGACGCCTGCCCTCCACCCGTGCCGCCACCCTTCGCCCCGAACACCGGCCCCAGCGACGGCTCCCGCAGCGCCGCCATCGCGTTGGCCCCCTTGCGCGACAGCCCCTGCACCAGCCCGATCGTCGTCGTCGTCTTCCCCTCGCCGTACTTCGTCGGCGTCATCGCTGACACCAACACCAGCTTCCCCTTCGGCCCCTGCGTCTGAAGCCGTGCCAACGTCCGCCACGAGAGCTTGGCGAGGTGCGGGCCGTGCAACAGCAGGTCGTCGGCGGACAGCTCGAGGCGGCGGGCGACGTCGATGATGGGGCGCATGCCTCCGGTCTTGAGACCAGCCCGGCGCCCTCGTCAACCGCTCCGTGCCGAGGGGAAGCCGTGACGCCGGGCCCTCGGAGCGGGTACACGCTCGCGCGCCATGGCCGAGTCCCTCACGCCGCTCCTCCAGACCCTCCACGACAGCCTCATGGTGCTCGCGCCCGGCGGGTGGACCCAGCTCGAGCTCTCCTTCGTGCAGACCCCCGACGGCCTGCGCCTCTCCGCGCTCAACGCCCGCGGCGACGGCGCGAAGGCGCCACGGCCCAGGCCCGACCTGCACATCGACCCCAGGCTCGAGGCCGAGCGCCTGTCGGAGGGCGTCCTCGAGCTGCAGCAGCTCCTCGCCCAGCAGAAGAAGGCCAGCTGGACCCCCGGCGCCATCTCCGTCACCCGCACCCCCGACTTCGCCGACTACAAGCTCCTCAAGCCAGACGGAGGCATTGCCTGGTTCACCCGCCTTCAGAAGGAGCACCTCGACTCCCTGCTGATGACCGACGCCCTCTTCGACCTCCTCGAAGGCACGCAGCGCGCCTTTCACGATCTGCAGGGCCGCCTCGAGCCGCGCCTGCGCGACACGACCGGCTTCTCGTTCGACCCCCAGCGCGCGATGCTGTCGCTGCGCCAGCGCGACGCCGCGCCGCTCGAGCTGCCCGCCCTCGTCGTCGGCCAGTACTACCCCGACGCCTTCACCTGGACCTGGGGCTGGGCCCACGAAGACGCCAACCCGCACACCGTCGAGCGCGTGCGCCGCGTCTGCGCCCCCGACGTCACCCAGCCCGGCCTGTCCGCGCTGTGGCGCTCCCAGTTCCACTGCGACGAGGGCTTCGCCTGGACCCTCGCCGGCTCCATCGTCGTCAGCCTCGGCGCTCGCGGGCTGTTCCGCGCCGAGCTGCCCGACGGCGAGGGCGTGGTGCTCTTCGCCCTGATGGCCGACCCCTGACGGCCTCGTTGGCCGCCGAACATCGAAACCATGCGGGCGCGTGGTTCCACGCGCCCTCCCTGTGGCAGGGAGCGCCCACGCGCTATCCGCATCCGGCGCGTCCTTCCTCGGGGAGCCCCACGCCATGCGCCTGACCGCCATCGCCACCTCGCTGCTCGCCATCGCCTGCGCTCCCGAAGCGCCCCCGATGCAGCTCGTGCCCATGCCACCCAGAGGCGAGCCGGCGGGCCCGGCGGGCGGCGCGGCGGGCGCGGCGTCGGGTGGCGGCCTGGCTGGCGGCAGCGCTGGCGGCGCCTCGATGCCCGTCGATGCCGGTGATCCCGCCGACCGCGCCCCTCGCCGCTGGGCACCGCCGTCGAGCCCCGTCACCCACGACGTCGACGGCGACCTCCTCGCGGTGCTCGAACCGCAGGCGCTCCAGGGCGCCTGCGACGCCGTCAAGCGCGGGAGCACCGACCGCGCCACGCGCCTGCGCTGCGGCAAGTGGATGTTCTTCTACGAGGGCTTCGGCACCGTCGGCGTGCCGGTGCCGCTCATCGACTTCCTCCAGAAGTACTACGCCGGGTACTACGGCCCCGGCTTCTCGCGCATGGGCCTGGTGCCCGACCCCACCAGCACCAGGCACCTGCCCCTCGGGCTTGCGCCCACCAGCGGCAAGGTGGGCACCGTCTCGACCTACGCCTTCACCTGCGCCTCGTGCCACTTCGGCCGCCTGCCCGACGGCCGCTACGCCGTCGGCTACGGCAACCTCTCGCTCGACTACGGCAAGCTGCTCGGCTCGCTCGGCGCGCCGCTCTCGCTCTCGGTCAACCCCAACGACATGAACGTGCACCCGCGGCTCAAGGCCGAGCTCGCCGGCCCCATCGCTGCCGCGCGCATGCAGTCCGGCTACCAGGTCGACATGGGCGTCACCGGCCTGTCCCTGCTCGGCGCCGGCTCGATGGGCGCGCTCACCCTGCAGGACCAGGAGCGCTTCCTCGCGCTCCGGACCGGCACCATGGACTTCCTCACCAAGCCCCTCGTCGACGACGGCGTGTGGACGGTGAGCCGCGTCCTCCCGCTGTGGAACCTGCCCGACGCCACGCAGCGCGCCGCCGCCGGCATGCCCAACGAGCTGCTCTCGTGGAACGGCGGCACCCGCTCGGTCGAGGAGTTCCTCGCCGGCTTCGTCGCCTTCGGCGGCAGCAAGGACACGTGGACCCAGGCGCAGCTCGCCCCCCTCGCCGAGTACCTTCGCACCCTGCGCGCGCCGGCCCCGCTCGCACCGCTCGACGCCGAGCAGGTGCGCGCCGGCGCCCGCCTCTTCGTCACCAGGGGCTGCCTCGACTGCCACGAGGGTCCCTCCGGCGAGAGCGCCCGTACGTACCCGTTCGAGCTCATCGGCACCGATCCGGCCTACGCCGCCATCTACAACCCCGGCCCCGACGGCAAGCCCTGCTGCAACTTCCCCGGCGACGCCTCGATGGTGACGCGCCAGGTGAAGGCGCCCCGCATGGCCGGCCTCTTCTCGCAGACCCGCTTCCTCCACAACGGCTCGGTGTCGCTCGACGAGTTGTTCTGCCTCGCGCCCCGAGACCCCTCCCGCCTCGAGGGGCAGCGCAGCGACGGCCACGGCGTGTCCTGCGAGGGCCTCACCGAGGCCGAGCGCCGGGCCCTGATGGCCTACCTGCGCTCGCTCTGACGGCCTGCTTTCGGGTTGCCAGCGCGTGAGGGGCGGTGTACCCGCTCGCGCGTCATTCACCCCCTGTACGGAGACCCACCATGGCCATCGAACGCACCCTGTCGATCCTCAAGCCCGACGCGCTGGAGAAGGGCGTCATCGGCAAGATCATCTCCCGCTTCGAAGAGGCGGGCCTCACGCCCATCGCCATTCGCCTGCAGCACCTCTCGCAGCGCGAGGCCGAGGGCTTCTACGCCGTTCACAAGGAGCGCCCCTTCTTCAAGGATCTCGTGTCGTTCATGATCTCGGGCCCGGTCGTCGTCATGTGCCTCGAGGGCGAGAACGCGGTGCTCAAGAACCGCGACCTCATGGGTGCCACCGATCCGAAGAAGGCCGCCGCCGGCACCATCCGCGCCGACTTCGCCAAGTCCATCGACGCCAACACGGTGCACGGCTCGGACAGCCTCGAGAACGCGAAGATCGAGGTGGCCTACTTCTTCCGCACCACCGAGCTGTTCCCGTACACCCACAAGTGACGGGCCCTGCGCGGCCGGTCGGCGCTCGCGCCCCGGGCCCATGTCCCGGCGCAGACGGCGACGCTCACGCCGCGCCGTTGCCTCCGCCCGTCGGGTGAGGTGGCGCGGGTCGGGCTCCGGGCCGAGGTCCGCCGCCCGACGCGGGCTCCCGGTCGTCCGAGGCAGCTCCCAACGGCAGCTCGACGGCCAGCGCCGCGGCCTGCACCTCGGGAGGCGGCGCCTCGGCGTGCCTGACGGCCGTCGGGGGTGAGGCCAGCGGCTGCGCCACCGGCGGCACGGCGCTGGCGGCCGGCGGCACCACCGCTGGGTTGGCGTGCGGCGCGACCGAGCCCGGCGTCACGTACCCGTTGAAGCGCGCGAAGGTGAAGAGCGCCTGGTTCACCAGGGCGTCGCGGTCGGTGCACAGCTCGCGGCTCATCAGCTCGAGCGCCTCCCACAGGGCGTCAGAGACCTCGATCGTTCGGCGTGTGCGGCTCATGACGCCCGAGTGAAACAGGGGTGGGTTGAAAGGCAAGCCACCTGTCGCGTATTGCCGCAGGCGTGCCGCACGCTCCCGTCGATCTCGCCAGCCTCTCGCTGCCGGCGCTCACTGCGTTCCTGACGGAGCTGGGCGAGAAGCCCTTTCGGGGCAAGCAGGTCTACCGCTGGCTCCACCACCGCGGTGTGGTGCGCTTCGATGAGATGACCGACCTCTCGAAGGCGCTGCGCGACAAGCTCGAGGCCCACGCCGTCATCCGTACCGTCGACAAGGATCTGGAGCAGCGCAGCGTCGACGGCACCATCAAGTACCGGTTCAGGACCCACGACGGCCGGCTCATCGAGTCGGTCTACATGCCCTCGCCGCAGCGGCGGACGCTGTGCGTGTCGACACAGGTGGGCTGCGCGATGGGCTGCCGCTTCTGCGCCACCGCCACGCTGGGCCTCGTGCGCCACCTCGCGCCGTCCGAGATCGTCGCCCAGGTGCACGCCGTGAACCGCGAGGTGCGCGCCAACGAGCAGCTCGAGACGCTGCGCCCGCTCACCAACCTCGTCTTCATGGGCATGGGCGAGCCCCTGCACAACTTCGAGAACGTCAAGGCCGCCCTCGAGCTGCTGCAGAGCGAAGACGGGCCGAACTTCTCGTCGCGGCACATCACCGTGTCCACGGTCGGGCTGGTGCCGATGATCGAGCGCTTCGCGACCGAGACCGACGTGAAGCTCGCCATCTCGCTCAACGCCTCGTGGGACGAGACGCGCGACGTCATCATGCCGGTCAACCGGAAGTGGAAGATCGCCGACCTCATGGAGGCGGTGAAGCGCTTCCCGGTGAAGCAGGGCCGGCGCGTCACCTTCGAGTACGTGCTGATGAGCGGCGTCAACGACACCGACGACGACGCCCACCGCCTCGCCGCGCTGCTCCAGGGCGTGCCGGCGAAGGTGAACCTCATTCAGTACAACGAGAACCCGGGCCTGGGCTTCTCCACCACGCTCGACAACCGTGCCGAGCGCTTCCGGCAGATCCTCGAGGCGGCGAACGTGGTGGCGCTCATCCGCGCGAACCGTGGCCGTGACATCGCCGCCGCCTGTGGGCAGCTCGCCAACGTCGACGCGCGGGCGCGCAGCGCGCCGCCAGCCTGAGCCGGCCCCTCCTTCGCAGCGCCAGCCCCGTCGGCAGCTGGCGAGTGCCCGCGCCAACACCCGTCCCTGGCCGACGGGAGGGGGCAGCGACCGAGAGGCTCGGTCACGGCCATGTCTGCACGCGCGCGGCCGGCGCCCGGACGAGGCGATCGTCCCCGGGTGAGCGGCTGCGCTGAGCGTGGGCGACGGCGCCTCGACGTCGGCGTGGAGCCGGTCTCCGCCGCTCGAGTCAGGGCGTCGCCGTGCGGTGAGGGTCGAGCCAGCACGGCGCCGGGGACTGGCGGACGACGTCGGCCAGGGCAGGGGACCGTCGCGCGAGCGTCGGCCAGCGCGGGCGCGCGGCGAGGTCAAGGCCTGCGCTCCGGATCTGCCCTCGCCGCGACGCGCCTCGGCGCAGAGGCCCCGTCAGCCCTGGAGCGCCAGGCGCCGCCAGCCAGGGCGAATGCCCGCCAGCCGGGCGTGGCGCGCGCGCCTTGGAGGAGCGAGCTGACGCGACACCTCCCAGGCGGGCGGCGCGACGGAAGCCGTCGCCGAGGGCCCGGCGCGTCACCGTCACCCGATGGACGCGCGCGTGGCCCCGGGGGTGAGGGGGAGCGACACCACCACCTCGGCGCCCGCGGGCGTGTCGGCGACCCACGCGCGGCCGCCGTGCCGTTGCGCCACCTCGCGGACGATGGCCAGGCCGAGCCCCGTGCCCGGCGGCCCGCCCCGAAGCCGGTGGAAGGGCTCGAAGACGGCCTCCCGGTCGGCTGCGGGAATGCCCGGGCCCTCGTCGCGCACCGCCAGCCGCGCGTGGTCGCCCTCGAGGGTGGCACGCACGGTGACGCAGGCACCGCGGGGGCTCACCTTGAGCGCGTTCGACACCAGGTTGTCGAGCACCTGCCGCAGCATCTCGCGGTTCCCGGGCACGGTGACGGGCCCCTCGGCGTCGAGGCGCAGCGTCACCCCGGCCGCCGCGGCCAGCGCCTGCGCGTGCTGGGTCGCCGCCGCGGCCACCTCGACGAGCTCGACCGGCGAGGGCTCGAGGGGCGCCCGGGCGCTCGCTGCCGTGTCGAGCAGCCGCGTCGCCAGCGCCGACAGCCGCAGCACCTCCTCGCGCGTCTCGTGCAGCGCCGTCTTCAGCTCGTCAGGTGGCCGCTCCCGCCGCAGCGCCAGGTCCAGCCTCGTGCGCATGAGCGACAGCGGCGTTCGCAGCTCGTGGGCGGCGTCGGCCAGCAGCCGCTCCCGGGCGTCACGCGCGAGCCGGAGCCGCTCCGTCGCCTGGCCCAGCACGTCGTGAATCGACGAGACCTCGTCCTGCGAGGTGTCCTTCGGGGGGCGCCGGTCGAGCTCTCCGGCGCGCACCGCCTCGAGGTGCCCCCGCAGCGTCGCCAGCCGCCGCCGCAGCCCCCGGCCCTGCAGCGCCTGCACCACCGCCAGCCCCACGGCCGTCAGCCCCGTCGCCCACAGCGCGATGACGTGGAAGCCGCGGGCCGACGCGTCGACCTGCGCGAGCGACGCCGTCAGCCGCAGCGTGTAGGGCGCCCCTGTTGGCGCCCGCACCGTCACCGCCAGCACCCGCTCCCGCCCCTCGGCCCGCTCCCGCGTCGACAGCGTGGGGCCCGTCGCCGGGTCGCCGGGCGGCAGCCGCTCCACCGGCGCCTGGGCCAGGGGCGGCGGGTAGCGCATCACCTCGGCGCCGTCGGGCCCGAAGAGCACCCCCTCGGGCGCGAAGGGCCGCACCGTCTCGACGAGCGGCGAGGTGGCCATGTGCAGGTGGGGCTCGTTCCGCGGGCCGTCGAACAGGCTCACGCTCTCGATGGCCGCCTGCGTCAGCAGCGCCTGGTCGACCGAGCGCTCCAGCGCCGCGTGAAAGGCCCGGTCGGCCACCAGGAACACGGCCGCCACCACCAGCACCGGCACTACGCCGCCCCACAGCCACAGGCGCGCCGACAGCGTCACGCGGCCGCCGCTTTCAGCCGGTAGCCGATGCCCCGCACCGCGGCGATCTCGACCCCGGTGGCGCCGAGGTGCTCCAGCTTCGCCCGCAGGTAGCCCACGTACACGTCCACCACGTTCGGCAGCCCTTCGAAGTCGCTCCCCCAGACGGCCGACAGCAGCCGCGAGCGCGACAGCACGTCACCTGGGTGGTGCCACAGCTCCGACGCCAGGGCGAACTCCCGCGCCGTCAGCGCCGCCTCGCGCGCGCCGCACACCAGGGCCCGCCGGCGCCCGTCGAGCGCCACGCCGCCGAGCGAGGGCGTCGCCTGGCCGCCGTTGCCTCTTCGCGCGAGGGCCTCGAGGCGCGCGAGCAGCTCGTCGAAGTCGAACGGCTTCACGAGGTAGTCGTCGGCGCCCGCGCGCAGCCCCGTCACCTTCTCGCCCGTCGACCCCCGCGCCGTCAGCATCAGCACCGGCGTGCCCAGGCCCTGCTCGCGCCAGCGCCGCAGCACCGACACCCCGTCGAGATCCGGAAGCGACCAGTCGAGCAGCACCACGTCGTAGGCGATCTCCACCGCCTGCCGGAGCGCCTCCTCGCCTCGCGCGCATACGTCGACCTGGTGGCCCTCCTCCGACAGCCCCCGCAAGAGCAGCCGGGCCATCGACGCCTCGTCCTCCACGAGCAGCAGCTTCACGCCCTCACCATAGGCGGCGCCGCTCATCGGGGGGACCGCCGAACGCCGAGGCGCGGGAAGAGCGACGGCAGCACGAAGAGGGTGAGGAAGGTGGACGAGGCGAGGCCGCCCACCACCACCGTCGCCAGGGGGCGCTGCACCTCGGCGCCGACGCCCGTCGCCACCATCATCGGCAAGAAGCCGAAGGCCGCCACCAGCGCCGTCATCAGCACCGGGCGGGCCCGCTCGATTGCCGCCGTGCGCGCCGCCTCGGCCGGGCTCACCCCGTCGGCCAGCAGCTCGAGCGCGCGCGACACCCACACCACGCCGTTCATCACCGCGATGCCCGACAACGCGATGAAGCCCACCGCCGCTGGCAGCGAGACGGGCAGCCCCCGCGCGGCGAGGGTGAGGGCGCCTCCCACGCAGGCGAAGGGCACCAGCGAGAAGACGAAGAGCGCCGGCCGCAGCCGCGAGAACGTCAGCGCGAGCAGCGCGAGGATGCCGAGGAGGACGACGGGCACCACCACCGCCAGCCGCGCCGAGGCCTCGGTGAGGTTCTCGTACTGGCCACCCCACTCGAGCCGGAACTGCGGCGGCAGGGCGACGCCGGCTACCGCCGCCTGCGCGCCGGCCACTGCCGTGCCGAGGTCGGCGCCGCGCACGTTGAACCCCACCACCAATCGCCGCTCGCCGTTCCGTCGCGAGACGAGCGCCGGACCCTGGCTGCGCTGCACGTCGGCCACCCGCGACAAGGGCACCACGCCCCCCGCCGCCACCGGCAGCGAGAGCCCCTCGAGCGAGAAGGCGTCGCGCGCGCCAGCGAGCTTGAGCTTCAGCGGCACCGGCACCGGGCCGTCGAAGGTGAGGCCGACGTCGAGCCCCACCCGCACCGCCTGCACCGCGTCGAGCACGTCGCGCGCGCTGAAGCCCACCGTGGCCGCGTCCATCGCCCGGGGCTGCACCGTCGAGAGGGGGATGAAGGGCGGCGCCAGCACCCGCACGTCCTCGGCGCCCGGCACCCCGGAGACCCGCTGCGCGACCGCGTCTGCCACCCGCCGCAGCTCGGTCAGCTCGTCGCCGTAGACCGAGATCGCCACGTCCGTCACCGCGCCGCCCAGCAGCTCGTTGAAGCGCATCTGAATGGGCTGGGTGAAGCTCGTCTCGACGCCCAGCTCGTTCGCCGCGAGCACCGCCTGCATCGCCTCGACGAGCGCGCCCTTCGTCGGGTACCGCCAGGCCTCTCTCGGGCCGAGCCCGACGAAGACGTCGGCCTGGTCGAACCCCATGATGTCGGTGGCCACGGCCGGGCTCCCGACGCGGCTGACGACCGACGTCACCTCGGGGAAGCGCGCGAGGAGCGTCGCCTCGAGCCGGCTGCTGGCGCGCGCGGACTCGTCCAGCGAGATGTCAGGGCGGCGCACCGTCTGGATGACGAGGTCACCCTCGTCGAGCTGCGGCGTGAACTCGACGCCGAGCGTCGTGCCCGCGACGAGGCCGGCGGCGAGCAGCGCCACCGTTCCGGCCATCACCCCGCCGGGGCGCCGGAGCCCCGGGGCGAGCAGCTGCGGGTACGCCCAGTCGACCAGGCGCACCAGCGGTGGGGGGCGGCGCGGGACGTCTTTCGGTCGCAGCACCAGCGAGGCCACCGCCGGCACCCAGGTGAGCGTCAGCACCAGCGCCGCCGCCAGCGCGAACACCACCGTCAGCGCCATCGGCCTGAACAGGATGCCGTCGACCCCGGTGAGCGTGAGGATGGGCACGTACACGAGCAGGATGACGAGCACCGAGAAGAAGACCGGCCGCGCGCTC
>JADCJJ010000557.1 GCA_020247085.1 Myxococcaceae bacterium
CCCCCGCCCCAGCATGGGATTGCGGCCCCTGTCACGCACCCCTACCGGAAGGACACGTCCATCTGCGCGGCGCCGCGCGCGCTCACGGCGGACCGACGAAGGCCCCATCCTCCAGGACGGCGCCAGGCGCACACCGACGAACTGCCGGCGGGCTGGCCCATCAGCGCGGCGCCGGGCTCGCCCCCGGGGAATCGATGACGGACCTGACCTTCAGGCGTGACGCCGACGGCGCACGGGCGGAACGACGAAGGACCTGCCCTGCCCATCAGGGCGAGGCGGACGGCTCCCCGGGGACCGGGCGGCTGCGCAGTGCGCCTGCGCGCCTGCGAAAGAGGGGGCGCGCACGCCACCGAAGCCCGAGAATGGCGTCATGACGGAAGAGGCCTGCATCGAGGCGCTGCGCGAGGCGCCGGGCGACGCCGAGCGCTGGGCCGTCTACGCGGACCTCCTCGAAGGCCGCGGTGACGTGCGGGGCCAGCTGGCCTCGCTCGCGCTCCGCGGCTCGGCCCGTGTCGAGCGGCAGTTGCGCGACCGGCACCGCAAGCACCTCGCCTCGCCGGCCTTCTGGGCGCTGCTCGACGCCGGCGCCCTCGAGCCGACGTGGGCCTTCGGGCACCTCCGGGCCGCGACGCTGCACTTCACCCCGCCCGACGTCGCCGGCGGCGCTACCACCGGTGAGCGGCCCTCGTTCGACCCGGGCGACGTCGACGCGGTGCTCGCCTCGCCGCTGGCCTGCGCCCTCGACGCGCTGACGCTGCGCCTGCCAGCCGACGCGGCGCTGGCGACACGCGCCCTCGACGTGCTGCGCACCCGGCGCCCCTCACTGCGCTGGCTCGAGGTGACGGCCAACCTCACCGCCGACGCGCTGCGGGCCGAGGGCCTGCTCGACGCCCTGCCCCGCCTGCGCGTCGCCCGCCTGGTGGGGCTCTCGGCGCTGCCACACGTCACCTCGGGCGCGCTCGAGTCGTTGACGGCCTGGCTGTCGGACTGGGACGGCGCTCCACCCGCCCGGCTGGGCACCCTCGCCGCGCCCGGGCTCCGCGCGCTGCGGCTGCGGGTGCGCGCCGACACGCAGCCGGCGTTGACGCGCTGGCTGCGCGAGGGCCTGCGCGCGCCGGGGTTGCGCCACCTCGGCGTCGAGGCCCGGGCCACCTCGCAGCTGCTCGAGGCGGTGGCCGACGCGCCCTACGCGCCCTCGCTCGAGCGGCTCTCGGTGGTGACCGTCGACGAGGCCTCGGCCCGCGTGCTGCTCTCGCGCCGCGACGCGTTTCCCCGCCTGTCCCGGCTCGAGGCGCGCTTCTACCGCACCGCCCGGGCCATCGAGGAGCAGGTGCGGGCGGCCTATGGGGCCACCTGCGTCACGTCTCGGGCTGAGCCGCCCCGCCGAGAATGACCAACAGGAGCACGTAGCGGCCCCAGGGGTCCTTCCCCGCGCGCTCGGTGGTGACGAGGAACAACACCTCGAGGCCGTCTCTCGACAGCACCTCGGCAGGCCACTGCACGTCGTCGAGGTCGAACGTCTCGATGCGCCAACCTCGCACCGGGCGCTTCGTCACGCTCACGGCCTGCTCCATGAAGCGCTCGAGCGCCTCGGTCGAGTCGTACGAGCGCCTGGCCACCGCTTCGGAGATGACCTGCTCGACGGACGAGGGCAACAGCACCCACTGCACCGGCGCCTTCCCGTTGCGCGCGCGCTGCCCGTTGAGGGCCGTCAGCACGCGGTCGGCCGTGGCCGGCCACGTCGGCGCCTGCACCAGCTCGTACGTCGACACCACGGCGCCGAGGACACCGCCCTCGCCGAACAGCCCGACGGCCAGCACGCCGGCGCGGGGCGACAACAGGTCCCTGCGGTAACCCGGTGACTCCAGCAGCTCGGCGAGGAGCGCGGCCGTCGCCGGCACCTCGACCGCCGTCGCCCCGAAGGTGCCGTGCATGATCTCCTGCTCGACGCGCCAGCCCGCCATCACTCCGAGGGCGATGCGGTCTTCCTCGGCGTCGTCGTCACGGCGCGTCGCGTCGAAGAAGAACGGCGTCAGCTCGGCCAGGTCGCGGCTCTGCGGCTCCGAGAGCGCGAGCGCGCCAAGGCCCAGCGTGGCGCGCACTGCGTTCAGCTGGGCGGCGAAGTCGGCCGAGGTGCTCCCGGGCGTCGCCTCGACCAGGGTGGGGGCGGTGTACGTCGACGCGGCGCGGCCGCTCGGGCGCACCACCAGGCGCACCAGCTCGAACCCCAGCACGCGGCCCTTCTCGTGCGCCGACAGCGACAGCCACGCCGCCTCGTCGGCCTTCGACACCGGGCACTTCAGCTCGAAGGCCGGGGCCGCGCGCGCCTCGGTGTTGACGCAGTCGGCCGTGCCGCTCCGGCCCTGGTTCGCCGTCCCCGAGACGCGGTCCGCGCGACGCGAGGTGACGCCGCGAACCCAGACGAAGCCGTCGGCGCCGGGCACCATGGGCGTGGGCTCGAGGGTGACGTCCGGCGACTGCGAGGCCAGCACCACCATCGCCTCGCCGTCCTCGCGCACGAAGCCGACGCCCGCGCGCGCGCCCGTCGGGAGCGCCGCGACGAGCCGCGCCACGTCTGCCTTCCACTGCGCGAGGAGGGCCTCGTCGGTGACGCTGGCAGGCGCCTTGCCGCCGAACGAGTTCAGCTGCACGCCGTGGGTGGGCACACCGCAGCGGGCCTCGATGAAGGCCCGAACGGGCCTGGCGGGGAAGCCCCCCTTCTTGACGAGGAAACGGGCCGTCTGACGGGCGACGCAGGCGTAGGCATCGCTGGGGCGCAGGGCCCTCGCGGCGGCGCCGTCGAGCAGCGTCTTCGAGAAGAGCGACGTCGCCTCGTGGGGCGCCTCCTCGTAGGCATCGGGCAGCGGCCCCTCGAGGGTCCACGCGTCGACCTGAACCGGCGCGCGGTCGAAGACCTGCTGGGGCCGGGGCCGACTCGAGAGCTTCTTGAGGTCGTCCGCCGAGGTGAAGCGGGTCGACCCCGAGGTGGCACAGCCACACCACACCACGAGGGCGGCGAGGACAGGGGCGCGCATGCCCCGTTCCTCGCCGAAACCGACGACGGCCGCAAGCGCGCGCGAGCGGAAGTGTTGAGGCCCAGCGAAAATGTCCGCGCTAACGGCCCAGGGAAAATGTCCGCGGTTGTGGGCCAGCTGTCGCAGGGGTTCGGTCGACGAGCAAGCCATTCCTTGAGCTGAGGGCGAGGAGCTTGCGGCGAGCAGTGGCTGC
>JADCJJ010000558.1 GCA_020247085.1 Myxococcaceae bacterium
AACGCTGCTGCGAGGGCGGGAGGCGTGGCGCCGGGCGTCGTGCGCCAACGTCCGCTCGTGGTGGACCGTGAACACGGCCCGCAACGCTGCTGCGAGGGCGGGAGGCGTGGCGCCGGGCGTCGTGCGCCAACGTCCGGTCGTGGTGTGTCGCGGTCAAGGCCCGCAACGTTGCTGCGAGGGCGGGAGGTGGGGCGCAGGGCCTCGAGCGCCGACCTGTGGCCGTGGGCGCCGCGAGGGCCGAGCCGCGGGCCCGTGTCGACCGAGCGACTGGCGGAGTTCGTGGCTGGAGCTCCCGCGCTCGCCTCGCAACGGAGTCAGTCCTCCATCACGACCAGCACCTGGCCCGCGGTGACCTGGTCGCCCTCGCGCACCTGGACGGCCTTCACCACGCCGTCGGCCGGCGCCGAGGTCGTCTGCTCCATCTTCATCGCCTCGAGTACGATCAACGCCTGGCCGCGGGTCACCCGCTCTCCGTCCCGCACCAGCACCTTCACCACCTTGCCCGGCATCGGCGCGATGAAGCCCCCGCGCACCGCCTCGTCGCCGGGCGGGGGGAAGCGGGGCAGCTCGCGCAGCGTCACGTCGCCGAAGGCCGTGTGCACGAAGACCGCCTCGGCCGAGCACGCGACGCGCAGCCGGTGCACCACGCCCTCGGGCCCCTCGAGGCTCAGCGCCGGGCCGTGGCGCGAGACGACGCGGTAGGGCCCCCGCGCGTCACCCACGCCCGCGAGGAAGCGGCCGCCGCCAAGGTCGCGGTAGTGCACCGTCAGCACCTCGTCCGAGAGGCGCCACGCGTCGCGTTGGTCGCGGAAGCGGTTGTTCCGGAACCCCGTGATGAGCCCGGGCAGGAAGTCGTCGCGCTCGCGCCGCTGCTCGAAGCAGAACAGGGTGGCCGCGACGGCGGCGAGGGCGTCGCGCGCCGGCGCCTTCGGCTCGGCCAGCGTCGTCGACAGCTTCTCGGCGATGGTCTGCGTCGACAGCTCACCCTGCACCACGTCGGGGTCGCGCAGGAGCCTCGACAGGAAGGCCTTGTTCGTCGTCAGGCCCAGCACCGACGTCTCGTCGAGCGCCCGCGCGAGCTGGCGCAGCGCCTCGTCGCGCGTCTCGGCGTGGACGACGAGCTTCGCCACCATCGGGTCGTAGTGCGGCGTCACCTCACCGCCCGCCTCGATGCCGGCGTCGACGAGCAGCGCCCCGAGCGGCGGCGTCCAGAAGTCGAGCACCGGGCCCGTGCACGGCAGGAACTGGTTCGCCGGGTCTTCGGCGTACAGGCGCACCTGCACCGCGTGGCCGCGGGGCCGTACGTCATCCTGCCCGAACGCCAGCCGCTCGCCGCGCGCGACGCGCAGTTGCTGCTCGACCAGGTCGAGCCCCGTCACCTGCTCGGTCACGCGGTGCTCGACCTGCAGGCGCGTGTTCATCTCGGAGAAGTAGAAGCGGCCGTCCTCCATGATGAACTCGACGGTGCCGGCGCTCGTGTACGAGACGGCGTGGCCGACCTCGAGCGCCGCCAGACACACGCGCTCGCGCAGCGCCGGCGTCAGGGCCGGCGAAGGCGTCTCTTCGACCACCTTCTGGTGCCGCCGCTGCAGCGAGCACTCGCGCTCGTACAGGTGCAGCAGCGTGCCATGCTGGTCGCCCAGCAGCTGCACCTCGACGTGCCGCGGCCGCTCGAGGAACTTCTCGATGATGAGCGTGGGGTCGCCGAAGGCGCGCTCGGCCTCGCGGCGCCCCGACTCGATGCACGCGCGCAGCTCGGCGGGCGTTCGGGCGATCTTCATGCCCTTGCCGCCGCCGCCGGCGCTGGGCTTGAAGATGACCGGCAGGCCCACCTCGAGCGCCTTCGCCTCGAGCTCGGCAGTCGACTGGTCGCCGCCGTCGAACCCGGGCACCAGCGGCACGCCGCGCCGCCCCACCAGCGCCTTCGCCTCGCGCTTGAGCCCCATCGCGCGGATCGCCGCTGGCGTGGGGCCGACGAAGACCAGGCCCGCGTCGATGACGGCCTGCGCGAAGTCAGGGTTCTCGGACAGGAAGCCGAAGCCCGGGTGCACCGCGTCGGCGCCCGTCTTCTTCGCGGCGTCGAGCAGCGCGTCGATGCGCAGGTACGACTCCTTCGCAGCGGCGCCGCCCAGGCGCACGGCCACGTCGGCGAAGCGCACCGCCGGCGTGCTCTCGTCGGCGTCGGAGAAGACGGCGACCGACGACAGCCCCATGCGCCGCACCGTGCGCATGATGCGCAGGGCGACCTCTCCCCGGTTGGCGATGAGGACGCGTTCGATGGGTCGCATGGTCAGTGCCGGAAGACGCCGAAGCTGGTGGTGCCCTCGACGCGCCGCGAGTAGGCCGCTGAGAGCGAGAGCGCGAGCACCGCCCGGGTGTCGCGCATGTCGATGACGCCGTCGTCCCACAGCCGCGCGGTGGCGTAGAGCGCGCTCGACTGCTGGTCGATCTGGTACTCGATCAGCTGCTTCATGCCCGTCAGCGTCTCTTCGTCGACGGGCTCGCCGCGCTTCGCCGCCGCGTTCCGCTGGATGAGGTCGAGCACGCCGGCCATCTGCTTGCCGCCCATCACGGCGATCTTGTGGTTCGGCCAGGTGAAGAGGAACCGCGGCTCGTACGCCCGCCCGGCCATCGCGTAGTTCCCCGCGCCGTAGCTGGCGCCCATCATCACGGTGAAGGCTGGCACGGTGCTGTTCGACACCGCGTTGATGAGCTTGGCGCCGTTCTTGATGATGCCGCCCTGCTCGTAGCTCGAGCCCACCATGAAGCCGGTGATGTTCTGCAGGAACACCAGCGGCACGCTCGCCTGGTTGCACAGCTGGATGAACTGCGCGCCCTTGTTCGCCGACTCCGAGAAGAGGATGCCGTGGTTGGCGAGCACGCCGACGGGGAAGCCGTGCAGGTGCGCCCAGCCGCACACCAGCGTGTTGCCGTAGAGCGGCTTGAACTCCGAGAAGCGCGAGCCGTCGACGACGCGGGCGATGACCTCGCGCGGGTCGAACGGCACGCGGGGGTCGGGCGAGACGATCGCCAGCAGCTCGTCGGCCTCGTAGCGGGGGGCCTCCACGGCGCGCGGCAGGGCCCGGCCCTCTTTGCGCCAGTCGAGGTGGGCGATGATCTCGCGGCACAGGCGCAGCGCGTCGCGCTCGTCCTCGGCCAGGTAGTCCGAGACGCCCGAGGTCTGGCTGTGCATGAGAGCGCCGCCGAGCGTCTCGTCGTCCACGTCCTCGCCGGTCGCCATCTTCACCAGCGGCGGCCCGCCCAGGTACACCTGCGCCTGGTTCTTCACGAAGATGGCGTAGTCGCTCATGCCGGGCACGTAGGCGCCGCCGGCCGTCGACGAGCCGAACACCACGGTGACGGTGGGGCGCCGCGCCTGGCTCGAGCGCGTCAGGTCGCGAAAGCCCGCGCCGCCAGGCACGAAGATCTTGTCCTGGTTCGGCAGGTCGGCCCCCGCCGACTCGGTGAGGTTGATGGAGGGCAGCCTGTTCGCCTGCGCCACCTCGGCGAGCCGGCGCGACTTCGCCACCGACAGCTCGCTCATCGCCCCGCCCTTCACCGTGGACTCGTTGGCCACGATGAGGCACTCGACGCCCGAGACCCGCCCCACGCCCCCGACGACCGCTGCGCCGGTCGTGTGGCTGTCGACCTCGTGCCCGGCCAGCGCGCACAGCTCGAGGAAGGGCGAGTCGCGGTCGAGCAGCAGCTCGACGCGCTCTCGCGGTAGCAGCTTGCCCCGCTTGAGGTGGCGCTCGACGTACTTCGTCCCGCCGCCCTCGAGAGACTTCGCCAGCGCCGCCGTCACCGGCGAGAGCTGCTCGAGGTTCTGCTCGCGGTTCCGCTTCGCCTGCTCGCTCCGCCCGTCGAAGTGCGAGCGCAGCACCGGGTACGGCTGCTCGTTGGCGCGCATGCCGCGCACCATTTCGGAGCCCGTCCGGGCGAGTCAACGGAATTTGACTGCCAAGTCAACGCGGCGCCACCGCGCGCGTCAGTGGAGCGTCGTGGGGTCGTCGGGCTTCGGCTCGTCATGCACCAGGCGGGCGACCTTCCGCAGGAACGTCGGGTCGAAGGGCTTGAGTTCGTAGTCGATCGCGCCGAGCTCGAAGCAGGTGTGCCTGAGGAACTGGTCCTCGTTCGCCGACAGCATGATGACCGGCACGTCCTTCGTGCTCGGGTCTCGCTTCAAGTCTGCCAGCAGGTCGCGCCCGTCGGTGCGCTGGTGCACGTCGAGCACGATGAGGTCGGGGTGGTGCTCCCGCGCCATGGCGACGACGTCGGAGTGCGTGTCGACGAGCACGTCGATGCCCAGGCGCCGCGCCTCACGGCGAAGGGCATTGACGAGCATGGGCTCGTCGTCCGAGACGAGGATGGTTGGCGTACGCAGCATGGGTCACCGGGAGAGGCAGGAGGTGACCTCTTCCATCAGCAACCGGCAGACCAACCCGGGTTCCCGGCAGCTTCCGCCGGGTTGAGGGGGTGGGGCGCAGGGGTCTTGCGGCCCTGTGGGTCGAAAGCGCCTCGTCGAACTCAGAACAGAGGGGCCTGCGGGCCGGGGACGATGTCGGCGATGTCGGGGTCTGGATCACCCGGCTGGCGAGGCGGCCGGTTGGCCTTCTCTTGCTTGAGAT
>JADCJJ010000559.1 GCA_020247085.1 Myxococcaceae bacterium
CGCCAGCCAGGTGCAGAGCCGCAAGAACCAGCTCGAGAAGCTCAGGCTCGAAGACGTCAAGCGCTCGAACATCGCGCGGCCCTTCATCAAGTTCGAGCAGAAGGCCCCGAGCGGCAAGCAGACGCTCACCATCGAGGGCATCTCGAAGGCGTACGACGGGCACCTCGTCATCCCGCCCTTCTCGGCGCTCGTCACCAAGGGCGAGAAGATCGCCGTCATCGGCAAGAACGGCGTCGGGAAGTCGACGCTGGTGAAGCTCATCACCGGCGCCGAGAAGCCCGACGCGGGCTCGATCACCTGGGGCCACAATGCCCTCGTCGGCTACATGCCCCAGGACCACCACGGCCTCATCAAGAAGGGCACCACCGTCTACCAGTGGCTGCGCGACCAGGACGTGAAGATGGGCAACGAAGAGATCGGTGGCCTGCTCGGGCGCATGCTCTTCTCGGGCGAGGAGCGCATGAAGCCGACCGACACGCTCTCGGGCGGCGAGACGGTGCGCACGCTCCTGGCGCAGTTGATGATGAAGCGCGACAACGTGCTGGTGCTCGACGAGCCGACCAACCACCTCGACCTCGAGTCCATCTCGGCGCTGTCAGAGGGCCTCGCGCGCTACGAGGGCACGGTGATCGTCGTGACCCACGACCAGCAGCTCATCTCAGAGGTCGCCACCCGCATCTGGGCGCCGCGCAACGGCAAGGACGTCGTCGACTTCGTCGGCGGCTTCGAGGACTTCCTGGTCAAGCACGCCGACGTCGCGGCCCAGCACCGCTGACGCGCCCCGGGCGCGGCGTCACGACCAATCGACGCTGAAACGAATCTGCTCTCCCTCGACGCGGCCCGCGGGCACCCGGCCTTCCACGCGCGCCGTGTGCAGGATGTAGCGGCAGGCGCCGGCCCACAGCGGCTCGAGCACTGGCAGTTCGGGCGGCGCGTTCGAGACGACGAGCGTCCCCGAAGCGGGGCTGGCCCGCGTCCAGGCGAGCGCGACGCCGCGCACCGAGGTGCTCACCAGATCGGGCATGCGCTCGAACAGCGCCTGCGGCGTGAGCCCGAAGATGGCCCCGATAACGGACACCAGCGGGGTGATGATCGGCCCGACGCTCGAGAGCGCCGTCTCGAAGCCCGTCAGCTCGAGCTTCTCGCGCCCGTGCACCTCGAAGGCGACCTGCGCGATGCCCGTCGCGTCGCGCCCCGGCCACCAGCCCTGGGCCCACGGCGCCTGCACGATGCCGCGCTGCGCCGGCGTGAGGCGTGACGTCACCGCGTCGTCGAGGAGTGCGAGCTTGCGCAGCGCCTTGATCGCGCCGCCAACGTAGGTCGAGCTCGCTTGGAACGGCACCGTCATTGCGCTGCCCTCTCGCGCTCCTGGGTCACCCTGCCGTCCGCGTCAGCTCGACCATTGTCTCGCGAAACCCCATCGAACGGAACAGGGCCTGCGCTTCGCGGTTCTGCACGGCAGAGCTCAACACCACCTGCGGTGCCCCCGCAGCCTCGAGCGCGCGCAGGCCGGCCGCGACGAGGGCCCGGGCCACGCCCCGGCGCCTGAAGGTCGACGCGACGAAGACGTCGTGAATCGCCCCGTGTCGGTCGAGCAGCCTCGCCCAGTCTCTCGCCTCGACGCTCCCGTACACGTAGCCGGCGACCTGCCCCTCGAGCTCAGCGCCCAGCAGCACCACGCCGGGCCTCCCCAGCTGACGGTCGAAGAACCACCGGTACCCGTCCTCGACACCAGGCTCGAGGAAGAAGCGCCGTGCGTCAAAACCGTGGTGCAGCCTGACGAGCTCCCCGGCCAGCGCCCCCACGGCGGGCAGGTCGGCCTTCGTCATGGGTCGAACGCGCGGCTCGGTCATCGCCCTGTGCTACGAGGGGTCCCGCGTGGGTGCAACCAGATGACGGCCCGATGCCTGCCAGGTGACGCGACGCAGCCGGCCGCCTGGCAGGCGCTGCTGGGTGGTCGCCCTGCCGACGCGCTCATCACCGACCCGCCGTACTGCCTGCTGGTGCGCCGGCGGAAGGGCGGCGACGCGCGGGACCCCAAGGGGCGGAAGATCGACAGCGGCCCCGTGCGGCGCTTCGAGGACGTGCGCGAGTACCGCGCCTTCACGCAGGCCTGGCTCTCGCTGGCCGCGCAGCACCTCACCGCTGAGGCGCCGCTCGTCGTCTGGACCAACCTGCTCGGGCGCGAGCCCATCACCGCCGTCGCCCGCGCGCTGGGCTTCACCACGCGGGTCGGCGAGTTCGTCTGGGGCAAGCGCACCCGCGAGTCGAACAGCGGCGAAGCGCTGTTGCGCGTCGTCGAGACCGCGCTCGTCTTCTCCAGAACGGCACCGGCGCCGCCCGACCCCGGCGCCCCCGCCGTGCCGTGGTCGGCGGTGGCCGGGTACGACGACGACGGCGAGGCCGGCCGGTGGGGCAACCACCCCAACCACAAGCCCTTCGGCGTGCTCGAGCCGCTCCTACGCACCTGGTCGCTCCCGGGGCAGCTCGTCGTCGACCCCTTCGCCGGGAGCGGCTCCATCCCGGCGGCCGCCCTGCGCCTCGGCCGCCGGACGGCGTGCCTCGAGCTCGAGCCCGAGTGGGCGTCGCGGGTGCAGGAGCGCCTCGACGGCCTCCCCTGAGCGACGTGGAGCGCCGGTTCCCGGCCTGACGCCCCGTCCGCGGAGGCGGTGGGCGCTCGCTCCGGCGCGCGCCGCGCAGCTCACCGGCCGGTCACCACGGCCTCGAGCGCGCCAGGCGCCGTCAGATCGGCGAAGGCCCACGTCGCGCCGGCAGCCACCAGGGCCTCGACCGGGAAGCCCCCGGTCGCCACGGCCACGCAATCGGCGCCGATGGCCCGCGCGGCCTCGACGTCCTTCGGCGTGTCTCCGATGACGACGACGCGCGTCTCGGACCGCGGGCGCCCCAGCCGGGCGGCGCCACGCTCGGCGCCGTGACGAATGAGCTCGGGGCGCAGCTCGGCGTCGTCTCCGAAACCACCGAAGTCGAAGCGCAGGTGCAGCCCCACCCGCCTCAGCTTCACGGTGGCGCCGGCGCGAACGTTCCCGGTGCCCAGGCCGACCGCGTACCCGCGCGCATGGGCCACCTCGACGGCATCGAGCACCCCGGGGAACACCCGGTACTCGGCGTCGGGCACCCGCTGCACCTCGTGCTCGAGCAGACCAACGTACGTCGCCAGCAGCTCCGCCACCGCCGCCGGCGTCACGCTGACACCGATCGCCTCGAGCCCCTGGCGCGCGATGGCCTGGTCGGTCATGCCGCCGAAGGAGAAGTGATCGCACGCGTCGGCGCGCCCGTACCGCTGCTCGAAGGCACCACGAATCGCCCGGCGGCCGGCGCTGCCGGCGGTCAAGAGGGTGCCATCGATGTCGAAGAGGAGCACCGTGGGGCGCAAGGGCATGGTGGTTCGCTCTGGGGCCACGAGAGACGTCTGACACTTCACCTCAACGGCAGGGCGAACGCTTCGAGGAAGACCTCGGGCCGCGCGTCGAGATCGCCCCGCGCCTCGCGCCGGTAGCCGCGGGCCTCGTACAGCCGCCGAACGCCCTCGGCGCCGCGCCTCACGTGCAGGCACACCACCGGCGCCCCGAGCTGCCGCGCGGTCGCCTCGGCCTCGTCGAGCAGCGCCTGCGCGACGCCCTGCCCGCGCGCCGACGCCGCCACGGCCAGGTGCCGCAGGTCGCACGCCCCCTCGACCCAGGCCTCGGAGCCCGGTGCCCCCGGAGGCCACAGCGCCACCGTCCCTACCACCGCGGCGCCCCGCACCGCCACCCACACCTTCGCCACCGCGCGCTTCTCGGCCACGCGGCGCAGGTCCTGCTTGCGGCGCTCGGTGACGACGACCTCGGGCAGCTTCCGCGCGTACTGCTCGACGAAGGCGGCGACGAGCAGCTCGCCCACCGCGCCGTCGTCACCTGCCGTGGCCTCGCGAATCGTCACCACCGACATGCGGCGCGTGTGCCATACGTCCTCGCCCATGGCCAGCAGGCGCCTCGACATTCCCCGCGGCGTGAAGGTGCCCCTCGAGCAGTTCCTGGCGCGCGCGCTGCCCAACGCGACGCCGGCGCGGGTGCAGCAGCTGTTGGCCGAGGGGCGGGTGCGGGTGAACGGCAAGCTGGCGCGCGCGGGCCGGCGCACCTGGGGCGGCGAGTCGGTCGACGTCGACGTGCCCGCCCCGCCGCCGCCGCGCCCCGTCGACGGCCCCGCCATCGCCACGCTTGCCGAGGCGGTCGGCCTCGTCGTCGTCGACAAGCCAGCGGGCGTGACGACAACCCCCGAGCCGGGCCAGGTGTCGCTCGTCGAGCTGGTCGCCTTCCAGCGGGGGGGCTTCGACGTGGGCGGCGGCCCCTCGCCGGGCGTCGTCCACCGCCTCGACAAGGAGACGAGCGGGTGCCTCGCGCTCGCGACGACCGACGACGGCGTTCACGCGCTCGAGGCCGCCTTCGACGACAAGCGCGTCACCAAGCGCTACCTCGCCTTCGTGCGCGGGCAGCCCGCCGACAGCGGTGCCCTCGACACGCCCTACGCGAAGGCGCCCGACGGACGGTACACGACGAAGCGCCCCTCGCCGCGGCGCGCGCGGCTCTCGTGGCGCGTCGTCGAGCGGTTCGCCGGCGCGGCCCTCGTCGAGGTCGACCTCGACACCGGCAGGACTCATCAGATCCGCGTGCAGCTCGCCGACGCCGGCCACCCCGTGCTGGGTGACCGCCGGTACGGAGACGAGTCCCAAGTCTCGCAGGCGCCGCGCCTCGCCTTGCACGCGGCCTCGCTGCGCCTCGAGCTGCCGGGCGCGACGATCGACGCCGCGGCGCCGCTCCCGCCTGAGCTCGGCGACCTTGCCGCGAGGCTGCGCCAGTCGTCGAGCACGTCGCCGTCATGACGGCGCGCGACCGAGCAGGGGCGCCTGCCGCCAGGGACTCCGGCGCGACGGCGCGCGGACCCGAGGCGGCGCCCGCCACCGGGCGCGCCGTCGTGCCAGCGCGCGGCCTCTAGTCGCAACGAGCCCGCGGCGGCCCGTCGTCATGGCGCGTCCCTGGAGCGGCGCCCGCCTCCCGGCGCTCCGTCGTCACGGCAGGCGTCCCCAGCGCGGCCGCCGGTCGGAACGTCGTCGTGAAGCCGAGCGGCCACACGATGGGCGCCCTCCGGCCCGGGTGAAGCGCCCGTGCGGCTGCAAGCGGGCCACGGCTGGGCCGGCCCTCCGGTGCTGGCCACGCCGGGCCCTGCAGTCCGCTCACGACGTCAGGCGCTGGCGATCACCCGCTCGAGCGTCTCTCGCACCTGCTGCGCGAGCGCTCGGAAGCGCGGGTCCTCGAGGGCGCCAACGGACCGCAGCGGGTCCACCGCCCGCACCACCGCGCCGCCCCCCTCCTCGTAGACGACGACGTTGCAGGGCAGGAGCGAGCCCACCTCGAGGGACAGGCCGAGCGCCCGGTGCGCGAAGCCCGGGTTGCACGCTCCGAGAATGGTGTACCGGCGAAAGTCCACGTCGAGCTTCTTCTTGAGCGTGTCCTTGACGTCGATGGTGGTGAGCACGCCGAAGCCCTCGGTCTTCAAGGCCTCGGTGACACGGCTGACGGCCGCGTCGAAGGGCACTTCCAGGGTCTTCTCGAGCGCTCGCATGCGCACTGAGAGCCAGCCGCCTGGCGCGACGGTTCAGGTGAGCGTTCGACCCACCGTGTCGAAGCCCGGGGGTGGGTCCCGAACACACGCCGAGGCCGGTGTACCGCCTCGAGCGCGCGCAGGGTGTGCGCGAGCCGCCGGCGCCTCCGACCCGGGCCCGCGGCCACCGGTCCACAGGGCTGTTGAACGTGCTACAGCACGGGCCGTCATGACGATGACCCTCGCGGAAGCCTTCGACGTGGTGGCCTGGTCGCAGACGCT
This sequence comes from Myxococcaceae bacterium, assembly GCA_020247085.1. GTDB lineage: Bacteria > Myxococcota > Myxococcia > Myxococcales > Myxococcaceae > Xiheimicrobium > Xiheimicrobium aquaticum. The sequence continues at coordinate 5,881 of JADCJJ010000559.1, forward strand.
GCTGGAGCGCCTCGAGGCGGCCCAGTCAGAGCTCTCGAAGAAGCAGGGCCTGAAGGACGAGAAGGGCTGGCTCATGCTGGCGACCGACCGCCTCGCCGCGGCGCGCAGCGAGCTGGGCGACCTGAACGAGCGGGCGATGCGCCTGCCGGAGCTCGAGGGCGCTCGCGAGGAGCACGCGCGGGCCCTCCAGGGCAGCTGCGTCGACGCCATCGAGCGGCTGCAGGCCGGCATCACCTTCGTCTCGGGGACGCGGGCACCGCTGCTCGAGGCGCTCTTCGGCAAGGTGAAGCTGCCGCAGGCCCGCCGCGCCGACCGGGAGGACTTCGAGCGGTTCTGCGCCGACTTCGAGAAGAAGCTCGGCAGCGGCTACTGCAAGCGCATGCTGGCCGAGTCGTCGTTCACGCCGGTGGTGCCGGTCGTCGAGCAGGTGCGGCAGTCGGTCGCCGCCTGGCGCGCGGGCTTCACGCCGGCGCCGCTGACGCCGCAGGAGGAGCTGGCGTTGCGCGACGAGATCATCGGCCACGCCCGGCGGCTCGAGCTGCCGATGCGCCAGGCGCGGCTGCTGGCCGAGGCAGCGCTCGCGCCGATCCGCAACGCCTACGAGGACTCGGGCATCGGCCAGAAGCCAAAGCGGCGCAAGTCGAGCGAGCCGCTCGAGGTCGAGCCGCAGTTCACCGCCGAGTCGACGCCAGCCGGCCCCGACCCCGACGCGCCGACGGCCGCCGAGCTGGCCGAGCTGTCGAGCGAGGCTGAGGCCGTCGCCGCCCCCGAGGCGCCGCCGACCCCGACGCCCGAGGCGCCGCCGGCACCGAAGCGACGGGCGAAGAAGGCCGCCCAGGCCGAGGCCTGAGCCGGCGTCACACCTTCCGCGGCGCCGCCCTGGCACCGCGTATGGTGAGGCCGTGATGCAGCCGCTCCCCATCGACCCGCTCCTCCCCGAGCTCGTCGCCGCCTTGCGCGCGCGAGAGGCGGCCGTGCTTGAGGCGCCGCCCGGCGCCGGCAAGACGACGCGGGTGCCCCCGGCCCTGCTCGACGCCGGCCTCTCGGGCGGCAAGGAGCTCGTCGTGCTGCAGCCCCGGCGGCTGGCTACCCGGCTCGCGGCGGCCCGGGTGGCGCGGGAGCGCGGCGAGCGGCTAGGAGAGACCGTCGGCTACCAGGTGCGCTTCGACGACGTCTCGTCGGCGAAGACGCGCATCCGCTTCGTGACGGAGGGGCTGCTGACGCGACGCCTGGTGGGCGACCCGCAGCTGCGCGACGTCGGGCTGGTGGTGCTCGACGAGTTCCACGAGCGGCACCTCGCGGGCGACCTCGCGCTGGCGATGCTGCGGCGGCTGCAGCAGACGACGCGCCCCGACCTCAAGCTGGTGGTGATGTCGGCGACGCTCGACGCCGCGCCCATCTCGGCGTGGCTCTCGCAAGCGCCGCGGCTGCGCAGCGAGGGGCGCCGCTTCGACGTCGCCCTCGAGTACCTCGACAAGGAAGACGAGCGGCCGCTCGAGCAGCAGGTCCTGGCGGCGCTCAAGCGGCTGGTGCAGGCGTCGCTCGACGGCCACGTGCTGGTGTTCCTGCCAGGGGCCTCGGAGATCCGCCGGGCCCACGACGCGTGCGCCGACTTCGCCCAGCGTCACCAGCTCGAGCTGGTGGTGCTTCACGGCGACCTGAGCGCCAGCGAGCAGGACCGGGCGCTCGAGCCGGGCCACAGGCGCAAGGTCATTCTCTCGACCAACGTGGCCGAGACCTCGGTCACCATCGAGGGGGTCGCCGCGGTCGTCGACTCGGGCCTGGCGCGGGTGGCGGCGCACTCGCCGTTCTCCGGGCTGCCAACGCTCAAGGTGCAGAAGGTGTCGAAGTCGTCGGCGATTCAGCGCGCGGGCCGCGCGGGCCGCACCCGCGCGGGCGTCTGCGTGCGCCTCTACACGCGGGGCGACTACGAGGGGCGGCCTGCGTCCGACGCGCCCGAGATTCGCCGCCTCGACTTCGTGGAGTCGGCGCTGGCGCTGCGCGCCCTCGGCATCACCGACGTGCGCCAGTTCCCCTACTTCGAGGCGCCGCCGCCGCAGGCGCTCGAGGCCGCCGAGGCGTTGCTTCTGCAGCTGGGAGCGCTCGAGCGCTCCGGCGCGCTGACCGCGGTGGGCCGCCGGCTGCTGTCGTTCCCGCTCCATCCGCGGCTCGCGCGCCTCGTGGTGGCCGGAGAGACGCGAGGCGTGGCGAACGACGCCGCGACCCTCGCCGCGCTGTTGGGGGAGCGCGACCTGCGGCTCGAGACGCGGGTGCGCTTCGGCGACGCCCGGCGAGGCAGCGACGCGCTGAGCGGCCCGTCGGACCTGCTGGAGCTGCTCGAGCGGTTCAAGGAGGGCATGGCGACGAGCGCGCGCAGCGCTGGCCTCGACGCCGCGGCCATGCAGACGGTGGAGCGGGTGCGGCGCCAGCTCTCGCGCCAGCTCGACACGAAGGCGCCCGCGCCGAGGGACGACCGCTCGCGCGAGGAGGCGCTGCTGCAGGCAGTGCTCGCGGCGTTCCCCGACCGGGTCGCCCGGCGGCGTCGCCCGAAGGCGCCCGAGGTCATCTTCGCCGCCGGCGGCTCGGCCACCCTCGACCCGACGAGCGTCGTGCACGACGCCGAGCTGCTCGTCGCCGTGGACGCCGAGGAGCGGCGCGGCGGCGTCGTGGTGCGGCTGGCGAGCCAGGTCGAGGCCGAGTGGCTGCTCGACGTCTCAGGTGACGCGCTGGGCGAGTCCGACGCGCTCGAGTGGAACGAGGGCGCGCGGCGCGTCGACCGCGTCACCCGGCTCACCTTCGGCAACGTGACGCTGGAGGAGACCCGGGGGCCGGCGCCGGCGTCGGAGGAGACGTCGCGGCTGCTCGCCGCGGCCGCGCTCGAGGCTGGCGTGCGGCCCTTCGCCGAGCCCGAGGCCGTCGTCGCCTGGCAGTGCCGGGTCGAGGCGCTGCGCGGCGCCTTCCCCGGGGCCGGCTTCCCCACGCCGGACGACGCCTTCGTGAAGGAGCGCCTGCGCGCGCTGTGCGAGGGCCTGCGCTCGTTCACCGAGGTGCGCGAGGCCGGGCTCCTCCAGGCGCTGCACGGGGCGCTGACGCCCCAGCAGGCGCGGCTGCTGCACACCGAGGCACCCGACCGTCTCACCCTGCCCGGCGGCCGTACCGTGCAGGTGCACTACGAGGTGGGCCGCCCCCCGTGGATCGAGTCGCGCCTGCAGGACTTCTTCGGCCTTCTCAAGGGCCCCGCCATCGGCCGCGCGCCGCTCGTGCTCCACCTGCTCGCGCCGAGCGGCCGCGCCGTGCAGGTGACGACCGACCTCTCCGGCTTCTGGGAGCGCCACTACCCGGCGATCCGCAAGGAGCTCATGCGGCAGTACCCGAAGCACGCCTGGCCCGAGGACCCGAAGACGGCGACCCCGCCGGCGCCGAGGCGGCGGTAGGCCCTCGCGCTTCGAGGGCTCGCGGCAGCGCCGACGGTGAGCGCTCGTCACGAGCACCGGCGTCCACCGCGCGCACCGCGCCGAGGGGACGCGGAGCGGCCCACCAGGTGTCGAGCCAGCGCCCACGACGTCGACGAGACGCCGGCGCGCGCCCAGGCCCCGTAGACTGGACTTCATGGACCCGCGCGCGCTCCTGCTGTCGCAACCCGGCGTCGTGGCGCCAGCGCCGAGCGCTCCAGCGCGCTCGCAGGGGCCGGCGCGCGAGGGAGCGCTCCCGGTACCGACCCTCGCCACCGAGCGCCTCTTGCTCCGCGACTGGCGGGACGGCGACCGCCCCGCTTTCCGGGCGCTCAACTCCGACGCCGAGGTGATGCGCTTCTTCCCGGCGACGCTGACGGCCGACGAGAGCAACGCGCTGGCCGCGAGGGTGAGCGCCCGCCTCCGCGGCGACGGCTTCGGGCTCTGGGCGGTGA
>JADCJJ010000056.1 GCA_020247085.1 Myxococcaceae bacterium
CCCCGCGGCCCCGGCGCGCACGCCTCACCGCCTGACGCCCGGGCGTACGAGCCTCGGGCGCACCTCAGGCCACGCCATGCCCTCCGGCCCCGGCGCGCACGCCTCACCGCCTGACGCCCGGGCGTACGAGCCTCGGGCGCACCTCGGGCCACGCCATGCCCTCCGGCCCCGGCGCGCACACCTCACCGCCTGACGCCCGGGCGTACGAGTCTCGGGCGCACCTCATGCCAAGCCATGCCCCGCGGCCCCCGGCGCGCACACCTCACCGCCTGACGCCCGGGCGTACGAGCCTCGGGCGCACCTCGGGCCACGCCATGCCCTCCGGCCCCGGCGCGCACGCCTCACCGCCTGACGCGAGGCGCGCCCGCCTGGACGCCCACCTCGAGCGCCACTACAGCTCGAGCAGCTTCATCTTGTTCTTCGCCGCCTTCGCGAGCTTCCCCTTGCCGCGCGAGGCCAGCTGCTCGAGGACGTCGGCGCCGACGCTCTTCAGCTCATACTGGGGCTTCTCGGCGAAGTGCACCCCCACGTAGTACCGGGCCTCGTCGGACAGCGCCTTCGCCTTCGTCACGGCCTCGGCGACGCCGAAGCCTTCGCCGTGCAGCTTCTCGAGCTCGGCGAGCGCCGGGTCTCGCTGCCGGGCCCGCGGGTGCGGGTCGAGCGAGTGATGGAGCAGCTGCTGCACCACCACGCCGAATCGGTCGTCGACGGTGGCAGCCCCGCTGCGGCCCAGCATCTGTGAGATGGCCTCGGAGCGCGCTGGGTCCTTCTTCTGCAGCGCCTTCGCCTTCTCGCGGAGCAACTCCGCCCACGCCCCGGCATCAACGGCCCGCACCGGCTCGAGCTGCCTCCGGGCGACGGCGAGCGAGCCCGCCAGGTTCTTCGCCCCCGCTGCGAGCAGCGCCGCGACGTCTCGCTTCGCGAGCTTCTGCGCGAGCGGCGAGAGAATGTCGGCCAGCACCTGGGCGCCGGCCTCTTCGTCGGCGGCGGCGAGCGCCTCGGCGAGCAGCGACGGCCCGCCGTCGAGCTCGACCACCACCTTCGCCGCCACCTCGGCGCGCGCCTTGTCGTGTCCCCGCGCCGTGGGCAGCAACGTCCGCGCGGCCAGCGCAGCGGCCTTCCCCTTCGACGCCACCGCCAGCTTCCCGAGGTGCTGAATGGCCCACAGGGCCACCGGCACGTCCTTCGCGGCGCACAGCTCGGCCAGCTCGTCGGCGAACTCGACGCCCATCGGCAGCACCGTCAGCGAGTCGCGGGCCGCGCGCGCCACGTGCACGTTCTCGTCCTCGAGCAGGTCCATCAGGCGCCGGAGCGCCTTCTTCGAAGGGCCCTTCGAGGCCGCGAAGCGTACCGCCGTGGCGGCCTCCGTGCGCACCAGCGGCGACAGCTTCGGCCCGAGGAAGGCGACGAGGTCGTCTTGCGTCTCGGGCAGGCCAAGGAAGCCCAGCATCTTCAAGGCCCCGCGGGTGACGTCCTCGTCATCGAGCGTCTTCTTCTTCTCGAGGAACTTGAGCACCTGCGTCTTCATCACCCGGCGCTGCGCCTCGGACATCTCGCGCGCCTCGTGCCGCAGCGACAACGTCACCTTGTTGATGGCATCGAAGGGTTGGCCCCGCAGCCCCTCGAGCGCGAGCTCGAAGCTCTGCTTTCCGCCCACCGCCGGCAGCAACTGGGACAGCACGGCGCGGGCCTCAGGTGTCGCGTCGGCGAGGCGGGCCTTCAGCTCTGGCAGGGCCGCCTCTCCGAGGTTGGCGATGGCCTCTCGTGCCGCCGCCGCCACGTCGCGGGAGCGGTTCAGCGAGTCGAGCATCACCGGCAGCCCCTTGAGGGCCCCCAGCCGTCCCAGCGCCTCGAGCGCCGCCTCGGCATAGGCGTCGAGCTCGTCCTTCGCGAGCTCGACCAGCTTCGCCACCACGGCTGCGTCCTTCACCTCGAGCTCGCCAAGTACGACGGCGGCGGCGATTCGCTTCCGGGGCGTCGCGTCGTCCAGCAGGGCGACGATGCGCTTGATGGCGTCCATTGAGGGTCCCTCCCACGAAAGGTCATCCCGAGGGTACTCGGCGTGTCGTCGAGGGGAAGCAGGAAGCACCGGCTCAGTTCTTCACGTCGCCCTTCGTGAGTTGCTCGAGCAGGGCGACCAGGTCAGGGAACGACACCTCGTACTTCGTCGCGCAGAAGTGACAGGTGACGGCGGTGCTACCGGTGGTGTCGATGATGTCCTGAACCTGGTCCTTGCCGAGGGAACCGAGCAGCTCGAGCGTCTTCGCCTTCGAGCAGGTGCAGCCGAAGCGCGCCTCGGTCCGCGACAGCACCGGCAGCTCCGGGAAGAGCCGCTGCCACAGCGCCTCAGGCATCGCCACGGCGGCGTCGGCCATCGCGGCGTCGAGCGCCGGCCCCAGCGTGGGCGCCAGCCGCGCGAAGGCCGCCTCGTCGCCCTGTGGCAGGAGCTGCACCAACACCCCGGCGACACGCCCCGGTGACGGCTCGCTGCCCGCGGTGCTGGCGATGGCCACCGACGTCGCCACCTGCTCGCTGATGGTGAAGAAGTGGTTGAGGTCCTGGGCCAGGTCGAAGGCCGTCAGCTCGACGGAAGAGCGGTAGTACTCGTGGCCGATGTCGCGCAGGACCGAGAGGAACCCGGCGTTGCCGAGCGCCGCGCGCCAGCGGAAGGCGCCGCTCATCTCGACGCCCAGGTGCGGGTTCTTCACGTAGCCACGCATGGTGCCGTCGGTCGCGGCGTCTACGAAGAGGCCCCGTAGCGGGCCGTCACACTCGAGCTGCAGGTTGACGCGGGTGTCTCCCTTCTGGAGCGACGCCAGGAGCGCAGCCCCCGCGAAGGCATGGCCCAGCAGCGTCGCAGAGACGGTCTCGAGCGCGTGCCGGCGCCGCCCCTCCTGGGCGACACCAGACACCACGACGAGCGACACCGAGACGCTGGAAGCCTCGATGAACCCCTTGAAGATGACGTCCGTCGACACGCGCGCGACTCCCCGACCTTCAAGACGAAGGGCGGTCCCGCGTCGTGCGGAACCGCCCCGGTACCGTCGCACCCACTCGAGCGCGAGCGAGCGCCAGAACTCTCCACAGCCCGGGCGGAGGCGGAGCGAAAACGTCACTCCACCCAAACCCGCGGCAGCGTCACCTCAGCTCGTACCGCCGGCCGAGCCACCCGCCGTCGAACCACCAGCCGAGCCACCCGCCGCCGAGCCACCGGCCGTCGAGCCACCGGCCGAGCCACCCGCCGTCGAACCGCCGGCCGAGC
>JADCJJ010000560.1 GCA_020247085.1 Myxococcaceae bacterium
CGGCGCGCTCCGCGTCGATGGCTCGACGAAGCCGGTGCACCGCCTGGGGTTCTTCAAGCAGCTCGTCTGACGGGCCCCGTTCGGCCCGCGTCACGTTCGCGTCACGAAAGGCAGGTTGGAAACATGGGTCGCAAGGTCAACGTCATCGGCGTGGGGATGGTGAAGTTCCAGAAGCCTGGCGCCTCGGAGGGCTACGAGGTGATGGCGAGAGGCGCCATCACCGAGGCGTTGAAGGACGCCGGCGTCGCGTTCGACGAGCTCGAGCAGGCCTACGCGGGCTACGTCTTCGGCGACTCGACCTGCGGTCAGCGCGCCGTCTACTCGGTGGGGAAGACCGGCATCCCCGTCATCAACGTGAACAACAACTGCTCGACGGGCAGCACGGCCCTGTACCTGGCGCGTCAGGCCGTCGAGGGCGGGCTGGCCGAGTGCGTGCTGGCCGTCGGCTTCGAGCAGATGCAGAAGGGCGCGCTCAACAGCGCCTGGAGCGACCGCACCAACCCGCTCGACCAGCACGTCAACGTGATGAACGAGCAGCAGGGCGTGAACCAGGCGCCCTTCGCCGCGCAGATGTTCGGCGGCGCCGGCCGGGAGTATCGCTGGAGGCACGACACCCGGCGCGAGACGTTCGCGAAGGTGGCCGAGAAGGCCCGCAAGCACGCCGCGCGGAACCCCTTCGCGCTCTTTCGCGAGGTGCTGTCGGTCGAGCAGATCCTCGCCTCGGACGAGGTGTTCGACCCGCTCACGCGCTTCCAGTGCTGCCCGCCCACCTGTGGTGCCGCGGCGGCGATTCTCTGCAGCGACGAGTTCGCGAAGCGGAAGGGCCTGACGAACCCGGTGTGGATCGCCGCGCAGACGATGACGACCGACTTCCCGTCGAGCTTCGAGACGTCGATGATCAAGATGGTCGGTTACGACATGGCGAAGCAGGCGGCCGCGCAGCTGTACGAGAAGGCGGGCCTGGGCCCCGAGGACGTACAGGTGGTCGAGCTGCACGACTGCTTCACGGCGAACGAGCTGCTCACCTACGAGGCCATCGGGCTGTGCCCGGAGGGCGGCGCCGAGCAGTTCATCTGGGACGAAGACAACACCTATGGCGGTGACGTGGTGGTGAACCCGTCGGGAGGGCTGCTGTCGAAGGGCCACCCGCTCGGCGCGACGGGGCTGGCGCAGTGCACCGAGCTCGTCTGGCACCTCCGCGGCACGGCCGGCGAGCGGCAGGTGCCCGAGGCGAAGGTGGCGCTGCAGCACAACCTCGGCCTCGGCGGCGCGTGCGTGATGACGATGTACCGGCGGGGCTGACGGCCCGTCGCCACGGGGCAGGACCCGTTGCTCGAGGTGGTGGTGCGGCGGGACCCGGCTCGGCCGCGGTGCGTGCACCCGGGGCGCCAGCCGCGGCTGCCCACGCGCTGCACCTCCCGAGCGCTCGCTTTTCGCTGAGAGCGCGGCGGTCGTTCGAGGGCGCGACTCGTACGCGCGACGCTCCGAACGTCGTGTGGCGGGCGGGCGGGGTGGCCTCGAAGGCTCACGAGCCCGCTGGCGCGGCGTGAGTCCCTCGGGTGGGTCTGGAGGCGAGCGTCACGGCTTGCCGCAGTCGAACCACGCGATGATGCGCGTGCGCTCGGCCGCGGTGATGGTGGTGGGGAAGCGCGGCATGTTTCCGCTGTTGATCCGCGACCTCGAGCTGCCCGTCACCCCGGTCGGTGAGGTGAACTCGCCGCCGTGGTGGTGGCAGCTCGCGCACTTCGTGGCGAAGAAGCCCTGCGCGAAGTTCGCCCACGTGTCGCCGCAGGCGGCACTGCCACCGCCTGTCCCGGGCGCACCACCGCCAGTGGCCGGAGCGCAGACGCCAGACGTCGGGAAGCAGTTCTTGCCGACGGTCGCGCCGGTCGAGTTGCGGACGGTCACGCAGCTCGCGCCGGCGGGGCAGGTCTGGCCAGCGCTGCAATCCGTGCCACAGCTTCCGGTGGCGCCCGAGCCGAGACAGAAGTTCGTCGTGCTCCCGCATTGAGACGAAGCCGCGCAGCTTCGACAGTACGCGTTGGTCGCGGTTCCACCCCCTGCGCCGCTGGTTCCGCCCCCTGCGCCGCTGGTTCCGCCCCCTGCGCCGCTGGTTCCGCCCCCTGCGCCGCTGGTTCCGCCCCCTGCGCCGTTCGTCCCACCCCCTGCCGCGCCTCCGCCTCGCGCGCAGCTGCTCGAAGGCATGCCAGCTTGCAGCCAGGCGTCGAAGGCCACGAGAGCGGAGTTCATCACTGGTGCGTCGGGGGCCGGAGGCATGGCGTTCGACGTCTGGTGCATTCGGCTCGAGCAGCGCTGGCCGACGCTGACGCGACCGTCGATCACCGACGGGGCGAGCAGGTCACCCCGGTTGATGAGTCGAACGGTCGCTCCACCCCGGAGCATGCTGCCGTGACACGACGAGCAGGCGTCGTTCAGCAGCGCCTCGACGTCGCATGGCAAGCCCTCGCCCGGAACGTCCGATGCGCCGCCGGCGCTTCCACCGCTGGAGCCCCCTTGCGCGGTGCCGCCTCCGTTCATCGCCTGCATCGAGGTGACGCAGCGGCCCAGGGTCGTGTCACAGACGAGTGGAGCCACGCACGTCGTCGGGCAGCAGCCGGAAAGAGGCGTCGCGACGCCACACGACGTCAGGACACCAGACGTCAGGACACCAAACGAGATGAGGGGCAGCAGTGACGAGATGCGCACGGGTCCTCCAGACACGACCGCCGGCCGGTGAGGTGTTCGCGTTGGGCAAAGAAGGTGCCATCGGCGAGCGATGAGGTCGGGCTGGTGCGCGGCATCACGCCAGGCCTGCTGCGGCCCCAGCCGCCCGGCGTTCCTGCACAGGGGCATCGGTGACCGCGCGCCTGGGCCATCAAAGGGCAGGTTCTCCAAAGCCGCGAGGCGGACATGCATCGACCACTGAGTCGGAAAGAAACGGCGGGTGCTGTCAGCTCACCTGACACGCTCGTGCGCTGGCGGTGGTGGTCGTCGTCCCAGTCCAGTCACCGCGAGCGATGCGAGGGGCGTGGTCCGGTCCACCTGGCGAGTGAGGCCCTGGTGAGGCGGCGCGACCGGACGGCTCTTCGCCAGCACCGGCGACGCTCCCGCGCAGCAGGTTGCGGCCTGGTCGCGCCGCGCGGTGGCGTGGGTGCCAGCCCGCTGCTACCTGTGCCTGATGGAGCGCGGGTGGCTGCAAGAGGTCTTGACCCGGGCGGTGCGCGAGCACTCGCCCGACGTCACCAGCCAGTCGTACCGCGCCGCCCTGCATGTCCCGGCGGGCCCCGCGCGGGCGCGCCGCTACCTGCGCGGCATCTTGCGAGAGTCGGGGCTCCTCTATGGCACCCCCTCGCTCGCGTCGCCGGCGCCGGTCGAAGACGAGGCTCGCGCCAGGGCGGCCGGCCCCGAGGAGCAGCTCTTCATCGCCGTGCTGCAGACGTGCGCCCGCGTCGCGCTCGACCTTGCCGTGCTCGTCGGCGCCCCGCCGGGCCCCCGCGCCGAGCAGCTGCTGGGCCTGTTCGCCGCCTTCACCCACCACCTCGACGACGCCGAAGACGTTCACCGGCGCATCGAGCGCCTGGGCCGCGCCTGGCCGCTCCCCGCGAAGCTGTGGGCGCGCACCGAGGCCGGCCTCGAGGCGCGCTCTCTCTCGCTCGCCGCCGACCCCTACTACGGCCTGGTGCTGCACAACGGCGCCATCTTCGCCGACGCCACGCGCCTGGGGCGCCTCGCCATCGCCTGGTTCTCGTCGCCCCGGTTCCCGCGGGGGCGCATCGAGCGGCTCAACGCGTTCTCGGACCAGCAGAAGGCGCTCCTCGTCGAGGTGCTGGTGGGGCTCGTCTGCGCCGAGCGCAAGCCCAGCTTCCCGACGCGCCGGGCCATCGTGCGGCAGATCGACGACCTCGCGCTGCCCGGGCCCCTCGCCGACTCGACCCGCGCCTTTGCCCGCAAGGCCTTCGAGCGGGCGCCGTCGATGAAGAAGGCGCTCGCAGGCGTACGCAGCCGTGACCTCAAGCGCTTCCTCGTCGACCAGGCTCTGCTGGCCTCCATCGTCGACGGCCGCCGCAGCGAGCGCGAGCAGGCGTGGACGAGGGCCCTCGCGGCCCAGCTCGGCTTCGGCGCCGACGAGGTGAAGCGGCTCGAGCTCGAGCTCGCCGAATTCTACGCGAAGCACCGCCACGTGATGGATGTCTTCACCCTCGCGGCCGGCGCCGAGGTGATGGGCGAGGAGCTCGTCGACGGCATCGCCACGCAGGTGCGCAAGAACTCCCGCGCCCTGTGGAACGAGATTCGCGAGACCGGCGAGCTGTCGGTGCTGCTCGCCCGCGGCGCCCGTGGCCAGACGCTGACCCGCGACGAGAAGCGCCGTATGCGCGAGCAGCTCATCGACGTCGCCAAGGCCGTGCCGGCGCTCGCCATCTTCACCGCCCCAGGCGGCGTGCTGCTGCTGCTCGCGCTCGCCAAGGTGATGCCCTTCGACCTCTTGCCGAGCTCGTTCAGAGAGGAGCCCCCCGATGCCGAAGATGAACCACCCCTCAGCCACTGAGCGGCGCCGCCTCGGCCTCGCGCTGTCGACGGCGGCCCTCGCCGTGGCGCTCGGCGGCTGCTCGACGACGCGCGCGCTGCGGCCGGTCGGCGAGAAGAAGGTCCAGGTGGGCGGTTCGCTCGGCGGGCCGCTGTTCACCAACCTGGGCCCGCCGTACCCGGCGCCCCTCTTCAACGTCTATGGACGCTACGGCCTCACCGACCGGCTCACGCTCGAGGTGGGCCTCAACCCCACGGTGGTGCGCGCCTTCGGCGTCGAGGCCGGCGCCTCGTACCAGCTGCTGAAGAACGACCGCTTCATTCCGCGGGTGATGGTCGACGGCCTGCTCGTCGTCTACCTTGGCCTGGGCGGGCTGACCGGTCAGCCCCGCGGCAGCGGCACCCCCTTCACCGCTGCGCCGCGCCTCTTCGAGCACCTGCAGGGCACCGCCGCCTGGGACGTGGGCCCCTTCACCCTCTATGCGGGCCTCAACCTCTTCGCGCAGCTCGAGCGTCTCATCGTGCTGCCCTCGCTGCTCGGCGGCGTCGAGTGGCGCCCGGTGAAGGCCTTCGGCCTGCAACTCGAGCTGAAGCAGATGGCCTTCACCCAGAACCAGCGCTTCGCCGTGGTCGAGTTCCTCGGGCCGGGCGACCTCGGCGCCTTCGCCGTCCACCTCGGAGTCAACGTCGCCCCGGGAGCCAACTGATGCGCGCCCTCGTCCTCGCCGCCGCCCTCGGCGCCAGCGGCTGCCTCAACCTCGACTTCTTCGTCTTCAGCGCGCGCCCCGCTCGCCCCGGTGAAGACCGCTTCGCGCGCTCGACGGTGCCGCCACGCCTGCGCGAGTACCGCGACGACCTCGAGAGCCGCGACGACGTGAAGGTGACCGTCTACGTCGCCGGCCACGACGGCCAGGAGGGCGACGTCGGCGACCCGCGCCGCAACCGAATCGGCCTGCTGTACTGCCACGGGCAGTCGTCGTGGATCGGCAACGTGCACGGGCGCGTCGAGGCGCTCTGGCGGCTCGGCTACACGGTCGCCGTCTTCGACCCGCGCGGCTACGGCGAGACGAAGGGCACCCCCACCGAGGTCGGCGTCGCAGCCGACGTCGACGTCGCGCGCGCGTGGTTCGAGCAGCGCATGGGGGGCGCCGACAACGTGGGGCTGTACGGGCGCTCGCTCGGCACCGCGCTGTGCCTGGGCTCGGCGGCCACGCGCAGCCCGAGGGCCCTCGCGCTCGAGAGCACCATCGGGGCCCTGCAGGACTTCGTCAACGACTCACTCGCGGTCGACGCGCCCTCCGAGTGGCTGTTCGACTCGGTGATGGACAACAACGTCAACGTGCAGAAGCACACCGGCGCGCTGCTGGTGATGCACGGCACCGCCGATGACTTCGTGCAGCCGAAGTACAGCCAGAAGGTGTTCGACCTGTCCGACGGGCACGCCAGCCCTCGCGCGCTGTGGCTCGTCGAGGGCGCCACGCACAGCAACGTGCCCTGCCGCGACGTCTCGAGGCCCGACGACAACGACTGCGTCGACGGGTACAACCCTGAGTACGTCGACCGTGTGACGGGGCTCTTCGACGCGGCGCTCGGGCGGTGACGGGTGGCCGCCCCGGCGAGTGGAGCGCCGCCGGGGCTCACGGCGCTGCCCACTGTCACCTCGAGTGCTCAGGTGCAGGCGATGAAGTCTCAGCAAAATCAGCACGCTGCCTCGACTGGCGCCCCGGCCGCCAGCTTGCATAAGGCCCCGGGCATGGTCCGGTGGCTTGCGTTTGGTCTCGTCGTCGCAGGGTGTGAAGGGGCGCTCGAGGGGGGCCTCGGCGTCGTCCCGTCGGGAGCGCCGGGCGTCGGGGTCGAAGCCGGCCCGGCGAGCAGTCCGGGCGCGGCGCCGGTGGCTGCCTGCGCGCCGCCCTCGCAGCTCGACCCGGGGCGGGTGACGCTGCGGCGCCTCAACCGCTTCGAGTACGACAACACGGTGCGCGACCTGCTCGACGACACGACGCGCCCGGCGCGGGCCTTCCCGGCCGACGACTTCGGGCACGGCTTCGACAACCTCGCCGACGTGCTGTCGACGGCGCCGGTGCTCGTCGAGCAGTACGAGCGCGCCGCCCGGGCCCTCGCCGAGGCCATCGTCGAGCGCGAGGCGGCGCCGGGCCAGACGACGCGGGTCGAGGCCGAGGACGGCGTCAAGTCCACCGGGGCGCCGCTGGGCGCCTTCTGGAACCTCTACACGAACGGCTCCGTCTCTTCGATGGTGACCTTCGGCACGACCGCCCGCTACACCTTCCGCGTGCAGGCGGCGCAGACCCGGGCGGGGTCCGAGGCGGCCACCATGGTGTTGAGCCTCGACGGCCGCGCCCTCGGTTCCTTCTCGGTGACCGCCACCCAGGCCTCGCCCGCGACGTACAGCGTCAGTGCCGACGTCTCCGCGGGCCCGCACCGGGTCGCCGTCGAGTTCACCAACGATTTCTACGAGCCCCCGAACGACCGTAACCTGCTCGTCGACTGGGTCGAGGTGCAGCGCCCGGCCGCGGTGGTGGTGCCCGCGACGGCGAAGGTGATGGTGTGTGACCTGGCGACGGGCGGTGGCGGCTGCGTGCGCTCCATCGTCTCGCGCTTCGGCCGCAGGGCGTGGCGCCGGCCGCTCACCACCGCCGAGGTCGACCGCCTCGCCAACGTCGTGACGCTCGCGCAGGCCGAGGGAGAGCCCGTGCACGCGGGGGTGGCGATGGCGCTCACGGCGCTGTTGCTGTCGCCGCACTTCCTGTACCGCGTCGAGCTCGACCCTGACCCGACGTCGCCGGCGCCGCACCCCCTGACGGACCACGAGCTGGCGGCGCGGCTGTCGTACTTCCTCTGGGCCAGCACGCCCGACGAGGCGCTGGCGCGGGCCGCCGACGACGGCACGCTCTCACAGCCGGCGCAGCTGTCGGCGCAGGTGCAGCGCATGCTGGGCGACGCGAAGGCGCGGTCGCTGGTGACGCGCTTCGCCGGCCAGTGGCTGTGGACGAACCAGGTGGAGGACGCCGTCCCCTCGACGAGCGTGTACGCGAACGTCACCGCGGCGACGAAGACGGCGATGCGCCTCGAGACCGAGGCCGTCGTCGAGCACTTCTTCACGCGCGACGAGTCGGTGCTGGGGCTGCTCGGCAGCGACTTCACCTTCGTCAACGACACGTTGGCCGACCACTACGGGCTGGCCCGGCCCGGGGCGGCGACGCCGCAGCGGGTGGCGGTGGCGCCGTCGACCGAGCGGGGTTCGGTTCTGGGCCATGCCGGGCTCCTCACCGTCACCTCGTTCCCCACCCGCACCTCGCCGGTGAAGCGCGGGGCCTGGGTGTTGTCGAACCTGCTGTGCCAGGAGCCGCCGGCTCCGCCCCCGGGCGTCGAGGGCCTGCCGCCGCCCGACCTCGCCAACGCGACGCTGCGCCAGCGCGTCGAGGCGCACCGGGCGAACCCGGCCTGCGCCGGCTGCCACGCCCTGATGGACCCCATCGGGTTCGGCCTGGAGCGCTTCGACGGCGTCGGGCGGGCCCGCGCGACGGACACCGGGGGCGCGCCGCTCGACGTGGCGGGCGTGTTGCCCGACGGGCGCTCGTTCTCGGGGCCGCGCGAGCTGTCGGCCCTCTTGAAGGCCGACCCGCGGGTGCCCCACTGCCTCGCAGAGAAGCTCTTCACCTACGGCCTCGGCCGCGCGCCGGCGCGCGACGAGAAGTGCCAGGTCGATGCCATCACCTCACGCTTCGAGGCTGGCGGGCACCGCTTCAGCGCCCTGGTGCAGGCCATCGTCTCGAGCCCCTCGTTCACGCACCGCCGCGGAGAGCTGCCATGACGTTCAAGCTGTCACGACGCTTCTTCCTCAGGGGCGCCGGGGCCTCGGTCGCGCTGCCCTGGCTCGAGGCGATGCTGCCGGGCGGGAGCCTGGCGCAGGACATGGCGTCCCCCCGGCGCTTCCTCGCCTTCTACGTGCCCTGCGGCATCCGCATGAACCGGTGGACGCCGGCCGCCGCCGGCACCGGCTTCTCGCTGACGCCCATCCTCGCTCCGCTCGGCGCGCGGGGGCAGGAGCCCTCGCTGGTGAACGACGTCACCGTCATCACCGGCTTGTCGAACCGACCGGCGCGCCCCGACGGCCCCGGCGACCACGCCTCGGGCACCGGGGCCTTCATCACCGCCCGGCACCCGTTCAAGACCGAGTCCACCAACATTCGCAACGGCATCTCGCTCGACCAGGTGCTGGCGAACGCCTGGCGTGGCCGTACGCGCTTCGCCTCGCTCGAGACGGGCACCGACGGCGGCGGCGCGTCGGGCAACTGCGACTCGGGCTACTCGTGCGCCTACGCCCGCAACATCTCGTGGGCGAGCGAGACGCAGCCGCTGTCGAAGGAGACCAGCCCCCAGGTGCTCTTCGACCGGCTCTTTGGCGGGCTCGACCCGGCCTTGAGTCAGCAGCTGGTGCAGCGGCGTCGGCGCCTGAAGCAGTCGGTGCTCGACGCGGTGAAGGCCGACGCCGACCAGCTCAAGCCCCGGCTGGGGAAGACGGACCAGCGCAAGCTCGACGAGTACCTCACCGGCGTGCGCGAGCTCGAGCGGCGGGTGCAGATGGAGCAGGCCGCGGCGGTGTGCACCCCCGGGAGTCGGCCAGCCGGAGCGAGCGACCTGCGCACCCGCTCCCGCGTCATGCTGGAGCTGCTCGCGTGGAGCTTCCGCTGCGACCTGACGCGCGCGGCGACGTTCATGCTGCAGAACGCCGGCAGCGGTTACGTGTTCGACTTCCTCGGTCTCACCGAGGGGCACCACAGCTACTCGCACCATGGCGGCAACGCCGCGAACAACGACGCCCTCGAGCGCATCAACGTCTGGGAGGTCGAGCAGTTCGCCGCCTTCGCGCGGCTGCTCAAGGGCATGCAGGAGCCGAACGGCTCGACGGTGCTCGACAACTCGCTGCTGTTCTTCTCGAGCGAAATCGAAGACGGCGATGCGCACCGGCACGACAACCTGCCCGTCCTCGTCGCGGGGCGGGCGGGCGGGCGGGTGACGGGGGGCCGGCACCTGCGCCTCGAAGGCGCGCCGTCGATCGCGAACCTCTTCGTGTCCATCACCGACGCGCTCGGGGCGCCGGTCACGTCTTTCGGCGACTCGACGGGCCCGCTCCCGGGCTTCGTGACGTCGGCGTAGGGCGCCGGGGGCGTCGCAGGATTCCGTGATGTCCGCGTCGGGGCGAAGGAGGCGTCAGCCGCGGCGGCGCGACGGGCTCGTGCGCTCCAACGCGACGTCGGTGGCGCGGCCGGGCCGTGTTGCGTCCGTCGGCACCGGCAGGCACGTGGTGGGTGCCTTCGCTCCCACCTGTGTCGCCTTCCGAGGCTGCCGTCACGCCCCTGTCCCACGCGTTCGGGGCTCCGGCAGGTCGAACGTCGTCGCGAGGCGCTGCGACGGCGTGGGGGGCGCTCGCCAGGTGGCGGCGGCGTGCGCTGCCGGGCTCCTGTCGCGACCGGCGGCGCCCCGCTGTTCCTTCGGAGCGCGCCCCGGGGCGCGAGGCTCCCGACGCACGCCGTGCTTCCGTCGCGTCGTCAGAGGCTCATCGACCGGAGAAAGCGACGCTCTCGTCGCGACCGGCGGCGCCCCGCTGTTCCTTCGGAGCGCGCCCCGGGGCGCGAGGCTCCCGACGCACGCCGTGCTTCCGTCGCGTCGTCAGAGGCTCATCGACCGGAGAAAGCGACGCTCTCGTCGCGACCGGCGGCGCCTCACCGTCTCTTCGGAGCGCGCTCCGGGGTGCGAGGCTCCCGATGCACGCCACGCTCCCGCCGCGTCGTCAGAGGTGCATCGGCAGGAGAAGGCCGCGCTCCCGTTGCGGCCGGAAGTCGCCTCGCAGCTTCTTTGGAGCGCGCTCCGGGGCGCGAGGCTTCCGATGCACGCCGCGCGCTCGCCTCGTCGTCAGAGGTTCATCGGCAAGAAGAAGGCGGTGCCGTTCGACGTCCCGGTGCGGGAGCTGGCCGGCGCGCCGATGACGAGGGCTGGCGGCTGGCCCAGCACCACCGAGGCCGGTGACGCCGCCAGGTCCTGCCCGAAGGCGGCGCGCTCGCGGTGGTCCGGCAGCACCGTCAGGGCGGGCTCGTTGCGTCCGGGCGTGACGCTCCCGCCGGCGAAGACGAAGACCGCACCCGTGCCGTCCCCGTTCAGCGATGCGCCGGGGGCGCTGACGACGAGGTCCCGCGTCGAGTCGCCCACGACGTCGACGCCGCCCCACAGCATTCGGCCGAAGCCGGGGGCGCGCTCGAGGAAGACGAGGGGCACCGGCGCGAGCCCGTCGCCGAGCGCCCCCACCAACGCGCCACCGGCCGCCGGGCGCCGGGCGTTGAGCTGGGCGGCGTCGTACAGCAGCACCGTCGGCTGCGAGACGCCGTCGAAGGGGTACTGGTCGGCCGTCACTGCGACGAAGTCACGCCCGTCACCGGCGAGGAGCGGCCCGGCGCGGGCCATCGCGACGCCGAGGCGAAGCGTCGGGGCGCCCGCCTCGGCCTCAGCCGAGAGGCGGAGCCACGACGCCTCGGTGCGCCCACCACAGCGCCCACCGCCGGGCTCGAACCCGTAGACGATGATGACGCCCAGCCGGTCTCCGTACCGCAGGCCGACCTCGGCGCAGCCATCACCGTTGAGGTCGCCCAGCGCCGCCGGGGCCGCGGTGCCTTGCGGCACGTTCGGCAGCGTGAAGCCCACGTCGCAGGCGATGGAGGGCCGCGAGAGGGACGGGTCGTCGGGGGCGCGGCCGAACACCACCTCGAGGCCGTTGGTGCGCGCCAGCGCCACGTCCTGCCGCCCGTCTCCGTTGAAGTCGAAGCCGCCCGCCAGGCCGCTTCGCGAGAGTGCCGCGCGTTGACACACCGCCGCCGCCCCGCCGTCGGGGACGGTGCAGCCGGCGATGGCGACGGGCGCCCAGAGGCGGAAGGCCTCGACGAAGGTGCCATCGGGGCGCTGCAGGTAGACGAAGGCCCCGCCGGGCGTCTGCGCCGCCGCCTGAAAGCAGGCGGGCCGGTTCACCGCGTACTCGGTGGTAGGCGCGCCGCCGTCGGAGAGCCGCGCGGGCACGCTCAGGTTGGGCGCCGCGAAGACGACGTCCTGGCGGCCGTCGCCGTCGAAGTCCGTCATCGTGACGTCCTGCCCCAGCGAGCGCCCGCCGAAGGCCGTGACGCCGGCGTCGGTGACGTAGCGGCCCGTCGACCCCTCCTGCAGCACGCGCGGGGCGCCCGGCGCCGTCGACGAGAAGAGGTGCACCTGGCCGGCCCCCACCTCGTTGCCCGAGCCGTCGGGCGCTGGCCCGCTGATGCCGGGGACGCCCACGACGACGCGGTGCCCGCCCGTCACCGGCGTCACGTCGACGCCCAGGCCGAACTGCTGCGCCGCCGGCGCGTTCGGTACGTCGGCCGAGGTTCGCGCCCACGTCGCGACGTCGGGGCCCGCCCCGGCGAAGGCGTCGAGGCGGCCGGTGAAGTCGCCCAGGGCGGTGGTGGCCCGGCCCGCGTAGCCCAGCAGTTGGAGGCGCCCGCCGAGCGGCCATACACCGACGGCCACGCCCAGCACGTCGGCGCGGAGCGCGCCCGGGCGCACCTGCGGGGCCTTGTTGAGCCGCGCCCCCGCAGAGAGCAAGCCCAGCGGGTAGACGAGCAGGCGCCCGGTGTTGGGCGTCGTCACCATCATGCCGCCGCTCATCACCGTGGTGGACGCGTATGGGGCACCCAGCACCAGCTCGAGCTTTCCGTCACCGTCGAGGTCGCCCACGGTGAAGCTGCGCCCGGCCTGGACGTTCGCCTGGTCGCCATACACCTCGGCGAAGGCCTGGCTCCGCCCGAGCTGCACCGGCACGTCGGGCGGGGCGCTCGCGGCGCTGAGCGCGCGCAGGTCGAACAGCACGGCGCCGCCCGCGTTCGCCGCCGCCGGGCTCCCCCCGTCCAGCGAGAGGTTCGGCGCGTCGGTCTGGTCGGCCACGGCGATGAGGAGCGGCCCCACGCCGCCGGCTGCCGGCGCGGCGCCGAGGCGCCAGGTGCCCTCGTTGGAGTCCAGCGGGTTGAGGGGCAGCACGTAGGCGTCGGGCCTCGGGTCGAAGCGCGCCGGGCCGGGGCGGCCGAGGTGCACCTGCACGGCGACCTGGCTCCGGGCGAGCGCGACGCCGCCGTGGAGCGAGTTGTTCACCACGCCCAGCAGCGCCAGGTCGACGCGCCCATCACCGTTGAGGTCCTGCGCGACGAGGCCGCGGCCGAAGCGCAGCGCCGCGAAGGGGCGCGTCGTGCCGTCGGCCGCCAAGTCCTGCCCGCCGAGGCGGAGCGCCCCGAGGTCGGGCACCGGCTGCCCCCGCTGCAGCAGGAAGACGTCGACGACGCCGCGCTGGCTGATGGTCGCCGTGGGGGCGAGGTCGGCGCCGGGAGAGCCCACGACCAGGTCCTTGTCTCCGTCTCCGTCGACGTCGACCACGGCGAGGGCCGCGCCGAAGTTCCCGCGGCCCAGGCCCGTGAGGGGCGGGCGAAGGCGCTCGGGGCCGCCCTCGCCGACGCGGTACAGCAGCACCGCGCCCGAGTCCGAGATGGTGACGTCGGCGCCGGGCTCGGAGATGGCCAGGTCGTCGCGGCCATCGCCGTCGAGGTCGCCCACGGCCATCGCCGCGCCGAGCTGCCCGGTGTCCGAGGTGCCCAGGATGGTCCACGTCGGCGTGGGCGGCAGCCCCGCGCTCGCCCCCTTGAAGAGGAAGACGGCGCCGCCCTGGGGCCGGCCCAGGTCACTCTCGGGCACGCCGAGGGCGACGTCGAAGAGGCCGTCGCCGTCGAAGTCGCCGGTGACGATGCTGGCGACGTCGGAGCGCCGGCCCTGCGCCCGCGTGGGGCGCGTCAGCTCGGTGAGGACGCGAATGACTCCGGCCGCCGACTCGCCGGTGAAGACGTCGTTGGCCTGCACGGCGGCCGTGCCGCCACCCTGCGCCGGCGCCGTGTACGTCGCGCCAGAGAGGGTGCCCGGCCCGCTCACCAGGCGCCACTGGACGACGCCGCTGCCGTCGGTCGCCTCGAGCGGCACCACGCCGCCCGTCGGCACCGCCAGCCTCGACGGCCGCAGGCGAAAGCGCGCCCGCGTCGAGACCCGGTATTGCAGCAGCGCCTGCTCGCCCGTCGAGGGGTCCTCGACGACGATGAGGTCGAGCCCCTCGGCGGTGCCGGCGCGGTACTCACCCGTCGCGCTCACGGCGCCACCCGACGCCAACGCGCCCCCCGGGGGCCGGAAGGTGACGGCGCCGGCGGCGCCCGCCACGCGAATCGTGAAGCGCGTGCCCGGTTGAAGCGTCGCGCGCACCGGCTGGACGTCGAAGGCCGCCGTGACCGCCAGGCGCAGCGCGCCGGTGCGCGCGCAGGTGTCGGTGGCGACGACGACGTCGGTGCCTGGCGTGGGCCCGGCGACGTAGCGCGTGCCCGACACCGCGCCACCCGAGGCGCTCGTCTCGAGCGCGAAGGCGTAGCGGCCCGAGCCTCCGGTGGCCGAGAGCGTCGCCGCGCCGAGCACCTTCACCGTCGCCGGCGCGGCGGTGACGGTGATGGGCGAGAGCCCCTCGCAGCGGTCTGGAGGCGGTGGCAGCTCGACCGGCTCGCTGGGCGGCGGCGGTGGGGCGGCGCAGCCCAGGCACGTCAGCGCGAGCGCGAGTGCGAGCCGGCTGGCGCGGTGGGGGCTCACGGCAGGGTGCCTCCCGAGGCCCAGCGCTGAATGAGCCTGACGCCGGCGGGGTCGAGCGGGCCGTCGGCTGGCATCCTCCGGTCGCGCACGGCGGCGGCGGCGGCGGCGGCGTTGGCCTTCCACTGGGCGTAGGTGCTCAGGGCAGGCTGCGTGCCGGTGCCGTGGCACTTGTCGCAGCGGCTGGCCGACAGCGGCTTGAGGTCGCGCTCGTAGGACACCGCGGCGGTCGCCGAGGCCTCGAGGTCGAAGCGCACCGCGCGCGCCCGCTCGACCCCGTCGGCCGACCGCGCCGCCAGGTGCAGCGTATGCCAGCCGTCCGAGAGGCCAGAGAACGAGACGACGCGGGCCCGACCCGAGGCCTCGACGCCGCCCAGCGGGAAGTACGTGAGGCCCTGCTGGGGCGGCGCCCCCGGTTGCCCCGTCCGCACGTCGACGGTGCGGGCCGGCTGCTCGTCGAAGCGCCACGTCAGCGACTCGAGGACGACGGCCCCCGGCGTCACCACCGTCAGCAGCGCCTCGGGCTCGTACAGCACCTGGCCTTCGTGCAGGCCCTCGACCCGCAGCGGCGCGCCCACCGAGACCGACAGTGTCTGCGCGCCCGCGCGCACCCAGGCGCTGCCGGCGGCGTCGACGGCGAGCAGCGTCGGGCTGGCCTCGAGGCCACGGGCGACCGCCCACGCCCTGGCCTCGGCGTCGTAGCGCAGCAGCGCGTCGCCGGACTGGACCCACAGGAAGCGCCCCGCCGCGCGCAAGCGTCGCGCCGCCGAGCCGGGCGCGAGGCGGCGCCAGCCCTCGGGCGTGCGCTCGAGCAGCAGCCGCGGCGTGGCGACCCACACGCCGCCCCCGGTTGAAGGCCCCGTCGCCAGCCCGGCGAGGTCCAGCACGCCGCCGGCGAGGTCGTCTGCCGTCAGCCCGCTGTCGCGAATCGAGAAGCGCGCGGGCCCCGTCTGCGCGGCCACCCACAGCGCGCCGTCGCGCGCGAACCACGGGTCGGCCCGCGGCCCCGGCGTCACCGTGAGCGCGGTGATGCCTGTGAGCGAGGCGCCGTCGGCCTCGAGCTCTTGCAGCTCGCCCCCCTCGACGCGGAAGAGGCCGTCGCGGTGCGCGACCCAGGCGATGCCGTCGCCACCGCTGGCGACGGCGACGAAGCCGTCGGACGGAAGGCGCGCCTGCCACGGCGGGGCGATGAGCCAGCCGCCGTCGGCGATGAAGAGTCCGCGGTCGGTGACGACGAGGGCGGTGGAGGGGCCCAGGGGCCACAGGCTCGAGGCTGGGCCCGGGGCGACGGGGTTGCGGGGGTGTGACTCGAGCGCGGCGCGGCTCCCGTCGGCGCGCAGGCGCAGCACCCGGCCCGCGAGGTCGATGAAGAGCCCGCCGCCCCGCTCGTCGGCGAAGGCCGGCGCGGCCGAGAGGTCGACCGGCGCCGCGAGCGCGGTGACGTCGACGGGCTCGGCGAGGAGCGGCTCGGCGGCGAGCTCCGGGGCTCTTGGGTCGCAGCCCAGCGCGGCGAGGGTGAGCGCGACGAGGTGGGCCACGCGGCAGAGGCGGGACGGGCGGCGTGACGGGCCCTCGCCGGGTCCGGTGAGGTGCGGCCCGTCGGCGCCGCCCGGGGCTCCTCCGCGGCGACCCCGCTTGGCGAGGCCGGCATCGGGGCCCGGGGCCCGGGCGGCGTCCCTGGCTCCGGGGGCGCCCATCACGACGAGAGCAGTCCCCGGAGCGGGTCGACACGCATGATGCTGACGTCGAGGCCGGCGGTGGCCATCACCGTCGCCAGGACGTGGTCGGGCAGGTACGGCCGCCCCCGCGGGTCGGGCAGGCCGGTGCGGTGGTCGGCGACGCCGGCAGACAGGCCCACGTTGCCCGACGCGCCGAAGACGAAGTTGTGCCTCACGCCACGGCCGACGATGGCGCAGGCGTTGGTGATGTGGTGGTCGCGCCCGCCCGCGGCGTTGATGAGCGGCGTGCGGCTGAACTCCGAGAAGACGACCAGCGTGGTGTGGTCGAGGAAGGTGCCTCCGCCAGGGTGTGACGACTCGCGCAGGTCCGTCACGAGGTCGGCGAGGGCGTTCCAGCCCGCGCGCTGGTTGTTGGCCTGCGTCAGCTGCGAGCCGAAGTGCGTGTCGAGGCCACCGGTGATGTTGATGCTGACGCACTGGCTGACGCCCTTCTTGAGGGCCGTGGCCACCAGCGCCGCGCGCGCCGCCGACGAGGCGCGGGGGTCGTTCGGGTAGCCGTTGGCGCCGACGCGCAGCCGGTAGCGCTCGACCGTCCGCGCCTTCTCTTCGGCGATGTCCATCGGGTCGCCGGCGGTGACGTCGAAGCGGAAGGCGCGCTCGAGCTTCGCCGCGAGCACGGTGCGCATCTGGCGCCGCGCGTCCTGGTACTGGCTGACGAGGCCTCGCGAGTCGTAGAGCTGTGCCTCGCACGACACCGGGCGGCCCTGCAGGTCGACGAGCTGCTTCTCGATGTCGGCGTCGAGCGACGTGGCGCTGGGGGCCAGCGCCAGCAGCAGGTCGTTCGCCGACGAGACGCGCAGCGCGTTCGCGTAGCCGCCAAAGCGGTCGTTGTACGTCTCGACGTTGAAGGCGAGGTTGGGCACCGGTGGCCGGCGAACCTGCGTCGGGTACAGCTGGCCGATGACCTCGGTCGCGGTGGTGGAACCGCGGGCGGCGCTCCCGTTGGGCTCCTTCCCGGTGAGGAAGTAGCGGTAGCCCACCTCGTGGGCGACGGTGTTCATGTTGATGCCGCGCACCACGGCCATCTTGTCGAAGTGGTTGGCGAAGCGACCCACCGCCGGGCCGAAGGCGATGTTCGAGCCCGGCGGGCGCACGAGCGTCGTCGGGTAGCTCGGGTCTCCCGACAGCAGCGAGTACCCGGGGAGGATGCGGGTCTCGCTGATTCGCTCGGGGGTGAACGTCGCCGGGTCGCGGGGGTCGAGGTTGAGCAGCACGTCCCAGCCGCCGCCGAAGTAGGCGAAGACGAAGCAGTGGTCGGCGGGCGCGAGCGCCTGGGTCTGCTGCGCGAAGGCCCTGAACGAGAGGCCGCCGAAGAGGGCGCTGCCGGCGAAGCCCGCGGCGGCCTCGAGGAGGGTGCGGCGGGCGAAGGGGCGCGAGTGCATGGGGGCGTCGCCTCGGTCAGTAGGTGATGAAGCGCGGGTCGGTCATGAAGGCGACGCACATCGCGCCCCACGCCTGCGCCGGCTGGTTGACGGCCTTCGCGCGCGCCGCGACGGCGCGGAACGTCTGGCTCCAGGTCGCCAGCTCGTCGTCCGAGAGGCGCTGGCCCCAGAAGCGCACCGAGAGCCCCTCGAGGGTGGCGCGCACCTGCGCGTCGCTCAGGGTGGTGAAGTCGCCCCTGGCGACCGTCACGCCCGGCGTCAGGACCCGGGCGTCGGGCGAGGCGGCGGCGAGGTCGGCGGTGGCCGTCGCCAGGCACACCTCGCGAGCGCCGTCTTCGAGGAACTTGGCGAAGACGAGGCTCGCCTCGGTCGACTCGCTGACGGTGAGCGCGTAGTCGGGCTGGCCGAGCGACGACGCGAGCGCATCGAGCTGCGACCACGGCCGGCCGGTGGTGGTGATGATGGACTCGCGCAGCTGCGCCACGGTGAGGCGGCGGGGCTTGCGGCCTACGTGTCCCTGGTTCGTCTCGGGGTCGGGCAGCCGGGCCAGCGGCGGGTGGTGGGCTGGAGCGGCGGGCTCGAGTGTGCCGACGAGCTCAGGGCGCTCGACGGGCGCGGGGCGCGTCGAGCAGCCCGACAGTGTGGCGAGGGTAAGGGCAAGGGCGACGGCGCGGGCGCTCATCTCAGTCGACCCTCCGGTAGGCCTCGGTGGTGACGATGGCCCGTACGAGGGCCTTGAGGTCATGGTTGCTGGCGGCGAAGGCGCGGGCGAGCGGGGCCAGGGACAGCGCCTCTTCCTGCGCCGTCATCGGGCGCCCCAGCAGGTGGCTCCAGAGGTTGCGCACGGCGCAGGCCTCGAGGTCGCCCGTCTGCATGAAGCGCTGCACCAGCCGCGCGGGGCCCTGGGCGACGTTCACCTCTTCATCGGGCGTTCGGTACAGGTAGGTGCGCAGCAGCCCGAGCGAGGCGGCGCCGTCACCGTCGAAGGCCTGCATCACGTAGTTGCTGCACTCGCCGTTGCAGGCCGTGTCGCCGCCGAGGGCGCAGTCGCGGCAGCGGGCGTCGAAGCGGGGGAACTGCTCGGGGTCGAGGTACGTCGCGGTGCGCTCGCCGAAGCGGCCCCAGTGGGCGCCCATCGGCTCGATGGCGGCGTGGCAGTACGAGCAGCCGCATCGCCGGGCGAGGTTGTTCTCGCGGTTGCAGTCGTCCTCGGGCGCCGGCGCGACGGCCCCCGGCTCTGGCGAGAAGTGCTTGCAGAGAAAGGCCTCAAAGAAGTGGCTCACGCGCGCGCGCTGGGTGGGGAAGCGGTAGAGCCAGGCGGGCGTGGTGAGCACGCCCGAGGCGTGCGCGTCGCGGGTGTACTCGACCCACCGCGACCGCTCCTCGAGCGGCACGTCGGGAATGGCGTCGCGCGCCGTCGGCGGCGTCACCTGCCACGACTGCGGCGACTGGTTCTGACGGTACAGCTGCGAAAGGGGGCCGTTGACGAAGCTCCGGCGGGTGGTGAGCAGCGTGAAATAGCGCTCGTTGCGGCGCAGCACCGAGTCGGCGATGAGGACCGGTTCGTCGTTGAAGGCTGCGACGCGCGCCGCGTGAAGGGCGGTGTTGGCCGGCTCGCAGCGATTCGACCGTCCGCCGCACCCGCAGGTGCGGTCGCTGCTGAAGCGCGCCGTGGTGCACGACTCCATCGTCCACGGGTTGGTGTCGCGGGCCTGGGCCTCGATGGCGCACATGGGCTGTCGGGGCCAGTTGGCCGGTTGCCAGTAGGGCGGGTCGGTGAGCACCACGCCCTCGCGCTGGATGCAGCCCTGCGGCACCTGGTAGCGCCCCCGGACGCCGCCGGCGAGGGCGAGGTCGAGGGAGCAGCGGCCCAACCGGGCGAGCTGGCCTGGCTGTGGGGCCGGGTTGACGAAGGCGACGACGAACTCGCCGGCGTCGTCGAGCACCTCGTTCGTGAGCGCGGCGGTCTGCGGCGCCGCCGGGTTCGGCAGGCAGTAGTGGGGGCGCAGCGCCGTGCCCACGCGGCGCATGTCGCAAAACAGCAGGTGCTTGCGGGGCAGGGTGCGCCCGCTGGTGTCCGCGCGCCCGACGGCGGCGGCGCAGTCGCTCACCGTGGTCGCGAAGGGCTCACAACGGTACTGGTCGGGGTTGTAGTCGACGCTTACCGGGAGCGGCACGCCGAAGGCGTCGCGGCACCGCTTCGTCGTCGGCTCGAGGTGCGGGTCCTCGCGCGAGGTCGCGCACTCGTCCTGCATGACGAAGGCGTCGCAGCCGCTGCCGTTCTGCCCGCGCAGCGGCGCCGAGGGGTTCCCGCGGAGCCCCAGCGGGCGGAAGCCGACGGGCACGTCGCCCAGGCGCAGGTCGCCGTTGACGAAGACGCTCTGGCTGATGTTCGCGCGCAGCAGCCCGCGGTGGTACCCGCGCATGCGGGCGTAGAAGCCCTCGCTCTCCATCAGCGCCACCAGGTCGTCGTCGAGGAGGTCGCCCTTGGCCTGGTAGAAGCGGTACTCGGTCAGCGTCGGCGGCCGCCCGAGCAGGTCCAGGTACACCTGGCGGACACGGCGCTCGAGCGGCACGGCCGAGGCCGTCGGCGCCTCGCAGACCGGCCCGTCGGCGAGAGCGCTCAGCGTCAGGGCCAGCGCGCAGGCGCCCACCAGTCGTGACGACACGCGCATCGAGCACCTCGGCCAGCGGGGAGAGAACCGAACCGCTGGAACAGCAGTCTGGGTGTTTGGCACCGCCGGTTCAAGCAGCCCGCGGCGTCGGCGCTTGGGCGAGGTCAAGGGGCCGGGGCCGCCGGTCGAGTGGCGAAGCGCCGCGGCTCGAGGCATAGGACGGAGATGCAGAACGTCCAGGCGGCTCCCCGCAACGACCGACCCTTCTACGTCTTCAACGCCATCGTCTCGGTGGCGGCGCTCTCGCTGCTCGCGTGGCTGCTGCTGATTCACGGCGGCCTCGAGAGCCCGACGGTGAACCTCCGCTTCATGCCGGCGGTCAACGCCGTCCTCAACGCGACGGCGGCCAGCCTGCTGGTGGCCGGCTTCGTCGCCATTCGCCGAAAGCGCGTCGAGGCGCACCGGGCCCTCATGGGGTCTGCCTTCGCGGCGTCGACGCTCTTCCTCGTCGGCTACCTCGCGTACCACGCGGTGCACGGCGACACGAAGTACGGGGGCGAGGGCGTGGGCAAGGTCGTCTACCTCGTTATCCTCGCGAGCCACGTGCTGCTCTCGATGGGCATCGTGCCCATGGCGCTGGCGGCGTTCTACTTCGCCTGGCGGAAGGACTTCGCGAAGCACACCCGCGTGACGAAGGTGCTGCACCCCATCTGGCTGTACGTCTCGGTGACGGGCGTGGTGGTCTACCTGCTGCTGCGCCCCTACTACCCGGCCGGGTGAGGCGTCTGCGCTCGCTGGGCGGTCCACGCACCCGTCGAGAGGCTGGCGCAATCGCCGACGTCGCAGACCGTCGTCGCGCCGTGATGGGCGGATGGCGGCCGTGCAGGAGGTGGAGGTGAAGAGGCTCCTGATGGTCGCAGCGGCGCTCGTCGCGGCGCTGGTGCTGGTCGGGGTCCTGGCCTCGGCGCTCGACGACGCCCCGCCGGCGACGGTGCGCCGCCCGACGGTGCGCATGGCCGATGGGACGAGGCTCGCCGTCGACGTGGTGTTGCCCGACCCGGTGGCCGGGCCCGTGCCGGTGGTGCTGCTGCAGACGCGCTACTGGCGCAGCTTCGCGCTGAAGGTTCCCGAGGACCCAGGCCGGGTGCCGAAGGGCCCGCGGGAGCCCGTCGTCGAGGCCCTCGTTCGTGCCGGCTACGGCGTCGTCGTCGCCGACGTGCGCGGCACCGGGGCCTCGGAGGGCCATTGGCCGCACCCCTTCGGTGAGCAGGAGGCGAAGGACGGCGAGGCGCTCATCGACTGGGTCTCGAAGCAGCCGTTCTGCGACGGACGGGTCGGCGCGACGGGGCTCTCGTACGAGGGGACGACGGCGCTGCTGGCGGCGGCGACGAGGCACCCGGCGCTGAAGGCGGTGCTGGCGCGCGACCTCGAGTGGGACCTGGTGGACGAGCTGCTGGCGCCGGGGGGCGTGCGCAACCGCTCGTTCCCCGACGCGTGGGGTCGCGCCGTGTCGGCCCTCGATCGGGGCACGGCCCCGGAGCTGTTCCCCGCCGGCGCCCGCTGGCTCATCGAGAACGTCCACCCCGTCGACGGTGACGAGGACGGCGCGGCGCTGAGGGCGCTCCAGCAGGGGCGGGTGGTGGCTGACGTCGCGCGGGCCGTCGGCCAGGTGCGGGCGCCGGGCGACGCGTTCGGGGCGGGCGGGCCTCCGGCGGGGTCCCTCGGTCCGTCGTCGCGCGAGGGGCTCGCCGGGGCGACGGCGGTGGTGTCGCTGTGGGGCAGCTGGTTCGACGGCGCCACCGCCGACGCCGTGCTGCGGGCGAGCGCCGCCATGCCGCTGCGCGAGGCCGTCATCGGGCCGTGGGAGCACGAGGGCCACGCGACCGCCAGCCCCTTCGGAGGACGCGCCGACGCGACGGTCGAGCTGGCACGCATCGTCGCCTTCTTCGACCGGCACCTGAAGTGCGACACGGCCTCGGCGCCGGAGCGGCGCTGGTGGGTGGCCGGCGCGGAGCGGTGGGAGCTGGCGGCGGCGTGGCCAAAGACGCAGGCGGTGGCGCACGGCTTCGAGTTTGAGCCGGCGCGGCTCGACGTCGACTTCTCGGCGAGCACCGGCCGACGCAACCGGTGGATGACGGGCATGGCGCAGCCCGTCGAGTACGAAGACCGGCGCGCGGCGAAGGGGCTGCTCCGGGCGTCGGGGCCGGTGCGGCGCGCGGCGCTGCGCTTCTTCGGGGCGCCACAGGTCGCGTGCGAGGTGGCGCTCGACGGGCCCGAGGCGGCGCTCCACGTGTACCTCGAGGAGGTCGGCGCCGACGGCGCGGTGACGGTGCTGACCGAGGGCGTGAGGCGCGTGCAGCCCGGCCCGGTGACCCTCCCGCTGCGCGCCGTCGCGGCCGAGCTGCCGACCGGGGGGCGGCTCCAGCTGTCGGTGGCAGGCGCCGACGCGCCGACCTTCGAGCGCGTCCCCGCCGAGGGCCCGCGCGTCATCACGCTCGTCGGCGCCTGCACCCTGACGCTGCCCGAGCGCGTGCCGCCGGCCGCGGGGCCCGTCGACGACGCCTTCGCGCGGGAGCGCGGCGCGCCTTGACGAGACGGGCGGCCTCCGGTGGAAGGCGACCGGTGAGCGCCTCGCCCCGCTGGTCCTTCGACGCCGACACCGTTTGCCTCCCGGGCTTCGTCAACGCCCACAGCCACGCGTTCCAGCGGGTCCTGCGGGGGCGCACCGAGCTCCGCGCGGCAGGGCACGAGGCCGACGACTTCTGGTCCTGGCGGGAGCGCATGTACCAGGCGGCCACCGCGCTCGACCCCGAGCAGCTCTACGTCGCCTCACGCCAGGCCTTCATCGAGATGGCCCTCGCCGGCGTCACCACCGTCGGCGAGTTCCACTACCTGCACCACCAGGCCGACGGCACGCCCTACGACGACGAGTCGCTGCTGCCGAAGGCCGTCATTCAGGCCGCGCGTGACGTGGGCCTGCGCATCGTGCTGCTCCGCGTGGTGTATGCGCGCGCGGGCTTCGGCGTCGAGGCCAACCCCCGGCAGCGGCGCTTCATCGACCCGTCGGTGGACGCGGCGCTGCGCCGGGTCGAGGCCCTCGCTGGCGCCGTGACGAAGGACCCGCTCGTCACCGTCGGGGTCGCGCCGCATTCGGTGCGCGCCGTGCCGCGTGACTGGCTCGAGGTCATCGCGCGCGCCGTTCGAGTTGGCCCGGTGCACGCCCATGTCGCGGAGCAGCCGGCCGAGCTCCGCGCCTGCCTCGCCGAACACGCGCGGCGCCCGGTCGAGCTGCTGTCTGACGTCGGCCTCCTCGGCCCCCGCTTCACCGCCGTGCACGCGATTCACCTCGAGGCGAGCGAGGTGGCGCTCCTGGGCGCCGCCCGCGCCATGGTGTGCGCGTGCCCCTCGACCGAGCGGAACCTCGGTGACGGCGTCGTGCGGGCCGACGAGCTGACGCGGGCGGGCGTCGACGTCGCGCTCGGCTCCGACAGCCAGGCGCACATCGACCTGCTCGACGAGGCGCGGCAGCTCGAGGGCCACCTGCGGCTCGTGCGCGGGGCCCGCGCGGTGCTCTTCCCGGGCACCCCCGCCGGCCCGCGCGAGAACGCCCTGGGCGAGGCGCTGCTCGACGCCCTCACCACCCATGGCGCCCGCTCCCTCGGGGTCGACCTCGAGGGCGACGCGGTGACCCTCGACCGGCACCACCCCTCACTGCTCGGCGTGCCGGACGAGGCGGTGCTCTCTGGCGCGGTGCTCGGCGCCTCGAGCGGCGCCGTGAAGGACGTCGTCGTCGGGGGCCGAGCCATCGTCTCAGGTGGCGCCCATCCGCTCGCCGCCCGAAGCGCCCGCGACTTCGCCGCCCTCATGAAGCAGCTCGCCTGAATCAAGCGCATGGCGCGGAGCGCCGTCCTCGAGGCGGGCCGCCCCTGCCGTCGTGGCGCGTTGTCCGTCATGCCGGAGTCAAGCGCTGCGAGTGTCACGGAAATCCGTTTGTTCCGCTCGAGCGGATTCCGGGTCTGAGCCTTTGACATCGCTCTCTTGTGTCGTGTATCTGCTGAAGCGGATGAACGTCTTCAAAAGCGACAACTGGTCGTTCCTCGATGGTGGTGGAGCCTCCGTCGTGGCGGAGGCGTTGCCGTTCTGACCCGCAGTCGACCCCTGAAAGAGAGAGCCCCGATGAGCCAGCAGCCAGCCTACAAACCCGAGACGCTCGCCCTTCACGCCGGGTACGCGCCCGACCCGGTCACCGGCTCGCGGGCGGTGCCCATCTACCAGACGACGTCGTACAGCTTCAGAAACGCCGACCACGCCGCGAACCTGTTCGCGCTGAAGGAGTTCGGCAACATCTACACGCGCATCATGAACCCCACGACGGACGTCTTCGAGAAGCGCCTGGCGGCGCTCGAGGGTGGCGTGGCGGCGCTCGCGGTGGCGTCGGGGCAGGCCGCCGAGACGCTGGCGCTCCTCACCATCCTCAAGTCGGGCGACGAGCTCGTCGCCTCGTCCAGCCTGTACGGGGGCACGTACAACCTGTTCAAGGTCACCTTCCAGCGCTTCGGCATCAAGACCCGCTTTGTCGACATTCACGACCTCGAGGCGGTGCGGGCGGCCATCACGCCGAAGACGAAGGCGCTCTTCCTCGAGACCCTCGGCAACCCGCGCCTCGACATTCCTGACCTCGAGCGGCTCTCCGCCATCACGAAGGACAAGCGCATTCCGCTCGTCGTCGACAACACCGCGGCGACGCCGGTGCTGCTGAACCCGCTCAAGCACGGCGCGAACATCGTCATTCAGTCGGCCACGAAGTTCATCGGGGGCCACGGGCAGGCCATCGGCGGGGCCATCATCGACGGTGGCACCTTCGACTGGGCCAACGGCAACTTCCCCGAGTTCACCGAGCCGAACCCCGGCTACAACGGCCTCAAGTTGTCCGAGGCCTTCGGGAGCCTGGCCTACATCATCAAGGCGCGCGTCGAGCTGCTGCGCGACGTCGGCGCCGCGCTCGCGCCCGTCAACGCCCACGCCTTCATCAACGGGCTCGAGACGATTCACCTGCGCGTGAAGCGGCACAGCGAGAACGCGCTCACGGTGGCGAAATGGCTCACGTCCGATGCGCGCGTGGGGTGGGTGCGCTACCCGGGGCTCGAGGGCGACGCGTCGTACTCGGCAGCGAAGCGTTACTTCTCGGGCGTGGGCTTCGGCGCGCTCGTCACCTTCGGGCCGAAGGGCGGCTTCACCGCCGGCAAGGCGCTCATCGACAAGGTGAAGCTCTGGTCGCTGCTCGCCAACATCGGCGACTCGCGCTCGCTCATCATCCACCCGGCGTCGACGACGCACTCGCAGCTCACCCCCGAGGAGCAGCTCACCACCGGCGTCACGCCCGACCTCGTGCGCCTCTCGGTCGGCCTCGAGCACCCCGACGACATCATCGCCGACCTCGACCAGGCCCTGTCCTGAGCCGAGGCGTCAGCTTCATTCACCCGGCGCTCGCGCCTCTGCGAGCCGATGCGCGGAGAAGGAACCGGGCGCGCGGGTGATGTTCTTCGCGTGGAGGTCGTCATGGCGTCGTCCCAGCTGCGTCCTGCCCGTCGGTCTGGCCCGCCCGGTCGTCGCCGCGCGTCTACCCGCCCCGGGGTTGGCTGGGTCGCGTCACGTCAAGCCGGAGGCGCGTCCTGAGCTCGCCCAGGCTCTTCGACCTCGCGCTGCCCGACCTCCCGCTCGCTGACGGTGGGTTCGTCACGCGCCACCGCGCCCGTGGGTGGTGGTGGGGTCCCGAGCAGGACCTGCCGGCGCTGGCTGACCGCGCTGCCTTCGTCCCCAGAGAGGCGCTCGCGGCCCCCCTCGCGGTCGTCCGCCGTGAGGTGCCCGCCGCGCCCGAGGCCGCGTCGGCGCGCTCGGCGGGGCGCCACCGGGGTGCGGAGGGGCTCGACGCCTCGACGCCGACCGTGCTCCTCGTGCACGCGCTCACCGGCGACGCCCGGGCCGGCGGAGAGCGCGGCTGGTGGGCGCCCCTCATCGGCCCCGGTCGGCCGCTCGACCCGACGAAGGTGCGCCTGCTCTGCTTCAACAACCTGGGCTCGAACTACGGCTCGAGCGGCCCGCTCGACGACGGCTGGCCGAGCGGCGCCCGCCTCACGACGGTGGACCAGGCCCGCGCCCTGTGGAGCGCCCTCGACGCGCTCGGCGTGTCGCGGCTGCACCTCGCTGCCGGCGGCTCGCTCGGCGGCATGATTCTGCTGTCGATGGCGGCGCTGCGCCCGGGCGCCATCGAGCGCCTGCTGCCGCTGGGCGCCTCGGCCTCGTCGAGCGCGTGGCTCGTCGGCTTCAACCACGTGCAGCGCCAGGTCATCGCCCTCGACCCGCGTCGGGGGCTCGAGGTGGCGCGCCAGCTGGCGATGCTCACCTACCGCGCCGAGCCGGGCCTCGAGCTCGGCCAGGCGTGCGCGCTGCCCGTCAAGCCCGGCGCGCCCGGCCGCTACCGCGTCGAGGGCTACCTCGAGCACCAGGGCGTGAAGCTGGCGCAGCGCTTCGCTGCAAGTCCCTACCTCGCGCAGCTCGACGCGATGGACTCGCACGACGTGCTCCAGCGTCAGCCGAGGCTCGCCGGCCTCACAGGGACGAGGGCGCTCGTCGTCGACATCGACACCGACGCGCTCTACACCCCGGCGCAGGTGGCGGTGCTCGCCCGCGCGCTCCGCGACGCCGGCGCGGCGGTCGAGACGGCCACCCTGAAGAGCCTGCATGGGCACGACGCCTTCCTGCTCGAGTGGGAGCAGCTCGCTCCGCTCGTCACCCGCGCCCTGACGCCGTGAAACCGCGCTCCACCGACGAGGCCCGCATGAGTCCATGGCAGGTGTACAAGTTCGGAGGCTCCTCGCTCGGCACGCCGGGCCGGCTGCCGCAGGTCCTCGACCTGGTGGCGAAGGGCACGGCCGAGGCGCCGCGCCTGGCGCTCGTCGTCTCGGCCCTGGGGGACACGACCGACTGGCTCATCAGCGCGGCGCGCCGGGCCGCGGCCGCCGACACGGCCGGCGCCGACGCCGACCTCACCCGCGTGCACTTCCTCGCCGTCTCGACCGCGCGGCAGGTGCTCGCTGGCGCCGCGCTGGCGGCCTTTGAGGACGAGGCCGCCCGGGTGCTGACGCCGGTGCGGCGCCTCGTCGAGGGCATCGGGCTGGTACGAGAGGTGACGCCGCGCTCGCTCGACGAGGTGATGTCCGTCGGGGAGCGCATCAGTGTGGCCCTGGTGGCGCGGGCGCTGGGCGCTCGCGGCCTCGAGGCGACGGCGGTCGACGCGCGCGACGTCGTGGTGACCGACGACACCCCGCAGCAGGCTGTCGTCGACGTGGCGGCCACGCAGGCGCGGCTTGGCGTCGCGGCGCGCGGCTGGCAGGGCGTGCCCGTCATCACCGGTTTCCTCGGCCGCTCGACGACGGGGCACACCACGACGCTGGGGCGCAACGGCTCGGACTACACCGCCTCGCTGGTGGCCCAGGCTCTCGGCGCCCGCCACGTCACCGTGTGGACCGACGTGCCCGGCGTCTTCACCGCCGACCCTGCCCTGGTGAACGAGGCGTACCCGGTGACGAAGCTCACCTGGTTCGAGGCGCTCGAACTCGCGCACTTCGGCACCCGCATGTTCCACGCCCGCACGGTGATTCCGCTCATCGAGGCCGGCGCGACCCTCACCATCCGCAGCACCACCGAGCCCGGCCGGCCCGGCACCACCATCGACGAGCGCGGCCACACCGACGACGGGCAGCCCACCTGCGTCACCAGCCTCGAGCAGCTCGCGCTGCTGCACGTCGAGTCGCGCCGCTCGGCGCTGCCGCAGGGCTTCACCGCGCGCGCCCTCTCGGCCTTCGATGCCCAGGGCCTCAAGGTGTGGATGACGAACCAGACGGGCCTCGGCGTCTCGGCGTCGTTCGTCGTGCCGCTCGCCGACGCCGAGAAGGGGCGGGCGGTGCTGGCCGGGCTCGAGCCCGCCGAGGTGGTGGTGGGCCCGGTGCGCGCGCCGGTCACCCTCGTCACCCTCGTCGCCGAGCGCATGGGCCAGCAGGCCAACGTCGCCGGCCGCTTCTTCCACGCGCTGGGCACGGTGGGCATCAAGGTGCGCGCCATCGCCCAGGGCGCCAGCGAGCGCTCCATCTCGTGCGTCATCGACGCGCAGGACACGGCGGCGGCGGTGCGCTCGGTGCACGCCGCCTTCAACTTCGCCGAGACCGAGCTCCACGCGGTGCTCCTCGGCCACGGCACCGTCGGCGGGCGCCTGCTCGAGCAGATGGCGGCGCAGGCCGAGGCGCTCCGGCGCGACCACGGCGTGCGCCTCAAGCTCGTCGGGCTCGTCGACAGCCAGCGCTCGGTGTTCGACGCCGCGGGCCTCGACCCGGCGACGGCGGTGCGCCGGCTCGATGCGAAGGGCCCGCGCACCGAGGCGATGCTCGTCGAGCTGTCCCGGCTGTCGCTGCCGGTGCTGGTCGACTGCAGCGCCGCCGACGGCCAGCAGCAGCTCTACGCGCGGGCCTTCGCCCTGGGCGCGCACGTGGTGTCGGCGAACAAGAAGCCCCTCGCGCTGCCGTGGAGTGAGCGCCAAGCCCTGCTCGCCGAGGCCCGGCGCGCGAGCCGCAGCTACCTCTACGAGACGACGTGCGGCGCCTCGCTGCCCGTCATCGAGACGCTGAAGAACCTTGTGCGCACCGGTGACGTGGTGCACCGCATCGACGGCTCCCTGTCGGGCACCCTGGCCTACCTCGCCGATGCGGTGATGCAGGGCACCCCCCTCTCGCAGGCCGTCACCCGCGCGCGAGAGAAGGGCCTCACCGAGCCGCACCCGCGCGACGACCTGTCGGGCCTCGACGTGGCGCGCAAGGCCGTGATCCTCGCCCGCGAGCTGGGAGAGCCGGTCGAGCTCGCCGACGTGGCCGTCGAGCCCTTCATTCCCGCCGAGTACCTGAAGGAGAGCGACGCCGACGCCTTCGTCCGCCGCCTCGAGGGCCTCGACCGGGCCTTCGCGGAGCAGGTCGAGCGGTACCGGCGAGAGGGGCGCTCGCTCCGGTACCTGGCCCAGGTGGAGCGGACGGAGCGGGGCGTGCGCGTAAAGGTGGGGCCCGTCGCCGTCGACGCGCGCCATCCGGCGACGAGCCTGCGCGGAGAAGAGGCGATGGTGGCCTTCACCACCCAGCGCTACCGCGAGTACCCGCTCGTCGTGCGGGGAGCTGGCGCGGGCGGAGAGGTCACCGCCGCCGGGGTGCTCGCTGACGTGTTGCGGTTGGCGCAGAACGTCCGCGGCCGGGCCTGACGCGGGGCCGTTCGTGGCGCGACAGACGCCCGGCCGGAGCAGGTGCGGGCCGCGTGGGCGTTCGGGCTCCCCCCGTCGGGGCTGCGCGAGGGGTGGCGAACGCGGGGCGCGAGGTGTGACGAGGGCGCAAGGGGCCGCCGGCACGGCGTGTCCCGAGCGTCTGCTGGGCGGGCGGCGCCCCGCCCGATGCCGGTGACGTCGGGCGGAGGGCCGAAGGGGCGTGCGCCAGGGCCCGGGCGTCGGGGCTCGAGCGCTGACGCCTCCGCGCGCGGCGGGGCGGGCTCACCGCCGAGGATCATCGGCCTCGCGACGGGCTCGACGGAGCGCCGCTCGACCGCCGGGTCGACGCACTCAAGGCGCACGTCGGAGAGCTGTCGCGCGAAGTCCGTGAGAGGCGGCTCGTGTGGCGCCTCGAAGAGGCGCCGCCTGGGCGCGTACCAGGCGGGCGCCCGTTCGCGGCGGCTCCCGGCGCAACCAGGCCGTGCAGCTCAGCGCCGCCGCGACCATGGGCTGCTCCCCTCACGCCAACACCGGCGTCCACGGCAGCGACAGGGACGGCCTCGAGCGCCTGGCCCGCTATGGCTTCATGGGGCCTCTTGCCAATGCCCTCTGCCAGCGCCTCGTCGCATTGGTGCCGCCGGCCCGCCTCCACCTCACCCGCTTCCATGGGGTCTTCGCTCCCCACGCCGCGCGCCGCCCGAGGGTGACGGGAGCTCCACCGCCTCCGGTGCCCACCCCTTTTGGGCGGAAGCTGAAGAAACAGCAGCCTCGCAGGCCCACCCGGCGCCTGGGCGGGGCCGCCCTTCACCGGCTCTTCTCCATCGCCTCGGCCCTCCGCTTTCCCTCAATTCTCCATGGGGGAACAGCCGGAGACGGCGGTGCCCTGGCACACCGCGCCGAGGCAGGGCTTGCCTGGCGCGAGGCCATCACACGCGGCGATGACGAGGACGCGCAACGGCAGGAGCGAACGCGCGAACACTCCCGAGCCGCGCGGGACACCGCTTCGTGCTCGCGGCGCAGCGCCCAGTCATGCTCGGCAGCGCGAGCGCCCCTCAGCGCCGGCGGCGCACGCGGGCCAGCAAGACGAACAGCCCGGCGAGGTCCCACGGCGCCACCCCCACGCCGTTGCATCCGCAGCCGCCGAGCACCAGGTCCTGCCGGCCTTCGCGGCCCATCCTCGCGTCAGCTCCAGCGTCGGTGGGCTGCGTGCCCGCGTCCTGCTCCAGTTGCCCCGCGTCAGGCGTCGTCGAGCCTGCATCGTGGGTCGTGCCGGCGTCCATCGTCTGGCCACCGTCGGTGTTGGGGTCGGTGGCCGTGAAGGCGACCACCGCGCTGCGCGTGGAGTTGCCCGCCGCGTCGAAGGCCACCGCCACAAGCGAGTGGGGGCCCGCGCTCACCGTCGACGTCGTCTGGTGCGGCGCCGCCGTCGCCACGCCGCCCGGCGCGCCGTCGAGCTCGAACTCGACGCGCTGCACGCCCACGTCGTCGATCGCCGTGGCCGCCAGCATCACCGAGAGGCCCGTCATCGCCCCCATTGCCGGCGCCGTCACCGACACGGTGGGCGGCGTGGTGTCGGCCGACATGCCGACGATGATGATGACTGGCGCGCTCGTCGCCGAGTTACCCGCGGCGTCGTGGGCTCGCGCGGTGAGTGTCTTCGTGCCCGCGGCCCATGCCGTCGTGTCCACCTGCAGGTGCCACGGCGCGGCGGTGACCT
The DNA here is from genome assembly GCA_020247085.1 of Myxococcaceae bacterium. Lineage (GTDB taxonomy): Bacteria > Myxococcota > Myxococcia > Myxococcales > Myxococcaceae > Xiheimicrobium > Xiheimicrobium aquaticum. The sequence continues at coordinate 30,981 of JADCJJ010000560.1, forward strand.
CGCCGAGCCGCGTGGCGCCCTCGAAGAACTCCACGCGAATGACGCCCACATTGTCGGTCGCCATCGCCACCAGCGTCACCTGGCCCGTGACGCGCGTGTTGTCTGCCGGCGCAGTCAGTTGAACCGTGGGCGGCTGCGGGTCGGGCACCATCGTCACCGTGACGTTCGCCGTGCCCGACGCCGCGCCCGTCGTGGCGGTGACGGTGAAGGGCCCACCGGCCATCGTGCCCGCGGTGAAGAGGCCCGTCGCGTCGATGGCGCCTCCACCCGAGACGCGGAAGGTGAGTGGCGGCTGCACCGTGAGCGGGTCACCGAACTGGTCGTCCAGATCGGAAG
>JADCJJ010000561.1 GCA_020247085.1 Myxococcaceae bacterium
ACCCGCAGTGCCTCCCGCAGCACCGCCCGCAGTGCCTCCCGCAGCACCACCCGCAGTGCCTCCCGCAGCACCACCCGCAGTGCCTCCCGCAGCACCGCCCGCAGTGCCGCCGGCAGCCGAAGCCCCTCCATCCGCAGCATCGCGAACGCACAGGTTCGTGGCCGAATCACAACGGGAGCCGGTCAGGCACCCTTCGTTGCAGTTCCGAATGCCTCCGTCGCCGCACGCAGAAATCAGAACCGAGACTGCCACCGTCATCGCTCGACGAATCATGAGTAGGCGCTCCGAGGGGGAAAGAACGCTGGCACCCCGCACGGGGGATACCATCGCCAACTGCCCGAATTCAGACGGACTCGAAACGAGACCCACGTCCCGGTTCAGGGACGCCGAAGAGGCCCCGTGGCCGGAGGTCGAGCACGAGGCACTCCAGCCCTCGCCCTACGACTCCAGCACTCGGCCCTCCAGTGTGAACGGCCTCCTCGATCCGCTGCGGAATGACGGTCGAGGTCGAGCCTGAGGTCGCGGTCGTCGGCGAGGAGGGGCGGAGGGGCCGACGGCGAGCAGCATTTCCAGGAAGCCCCAAGCCACCTCGTATATCGCGGTCCAAGGCTGAGTTTCGCCCAGAATCCCGAGCCCGGGGGGCCCTCTCGCTGCACCTGCCGGCTGAGGCGGAGGCGGCGACGCGCCCGCTCGACGTGCTGAGGCAGCGGTGCCCACCGCTCCGCCGGTGAGCCGGCGATGGCGTACCTGCCCGCGCAGGGGCCATCGCGAGAGGCCGAGGCCACGGCACGCACCCTGCGCCGCCTGCCCTCCTCGGGGAGCAGCTTCGAGCGCATCGGCCACGCAGTTGGCGCCCTGCACGGCATCCCGCGCGACGACGTCGAGGATGAGTTCAACGCTCGGTACGGGTTGCCTGTGAAGTCCCACTCGGTGAGCCTCAGCGTCGACCGAGTCGCGATGCCGATGGCAGAGCCGCGCGCGCGTCAGCCGAGCCAGGCCGAGCTCGACGCGCAGGGCAAAGACGAGCTCGACGAGGCGCTGGTCTCGTGGATGGAAGAGGCGATGGCGGCGCGCGCGCTCCCTCGAAGGAGGCGTCGTGTGGCGCAATGACGGGTGTCCCGCCGAGGCTCGAGTGCTGGGCGGGCGCCGCGTTCCTCGCGGGGAAGCGCGTGGCGTGGCCGGTTCTTTGTCGCCGAGGTCGGGAAAGCCGCCGACGCCAAGCTGGCTACCCCACCGCGCCGTGCAGGCCGTGACGATGCTCAGGCTCCGAGGTCCCCGGCGAGCACCCGCAGCCGACGCTCAAGGAGCGCGGCGCTGACCGCCATCGACGTCATCTCCAGCATCAACACCATGCCCGCGCTTCCTCGAAAGTTCAGTCGGGTGTGGCCGTTTGCCGAAACGTGAGGCACTCCGAGATCGATGGGCCGCGGGCTGGCTGAAACTCAACCTGGTACCGCTCCCCAGTGCGGACTGGCATCGGCTTCAGCACCTCGACGCCGTTGACCGTCACGTGGTCGCGGCGGGTGATCTTGTTTCCCCTGTCGAACTCCCAGAGCCCAAGATCGCCTCTCAACTCGAGGCCCACCGTCGTGAGCAGCGAAGCGAGCTCCCAGGGCATCCGCGCCGCGTTGGCCTCGAGGTCCCATTGCCGGCCGGCGCGCTCGGCGCTCACGGTCATGCGCTCGCTGTCGTCGACCCACCTGAGGTTGCGGGCCCCGAGCCCCGGGGGCTCCCCGTGCATCGAGACCAGCTGAAAGTCGACGCTCGGAGTGGCGGCGGCGAGTTCGCCGAGCGAGCCGAGCTCTTCGACCGAAAATGGAGCCCGGACACGGAGGGTCTGCCAGCCCTGGCGTGCCACGGGGCGGAGCAGCTTCAGCAGCCCCCGCGTCGGCGCCCGGAGCTCGAGGTGCGTGGCGGACGATGGCCGCAGTCGGGTGAGTGGCTCCAGCTGTGACAAGCAGTCATCCGTCGGCCCCCACCCGGGGTTGGGGTCGAGCCACACGGCGAGACTGGCCAACCGTGGCGGCGCAAAGGCAAGCACCTGCTCGAGCAGCCCGGGAATGACGCGTCGCGGGTCGGGCGGCCTGGCGCCGTCGATGATTGCAGGCACCGACGGCCAGCTCGCGCACACCCGGAGGTCGTGAAGCACCGCCATCTCCCGGTGCTCGAACATCGCCGCCAGCTCGCCCCGGGGTGGCGGGCGACAGTCCAGCGTTGACACCGTACCGCGCGCCGCGAGGCCACAGCGCCGGTGAGTGTGCACCGTCACGCCTGTCTCGGTCTGGAGCAGATGCGCCGTGTTCAGCCCCACCCCCAGTCGCCGCTCGAGCAACCAGTCCTCCAGCACCTTCCAGACCCCCGGGTCCTGCGGCCTGCTGGCGAGAAGCTCGAGGAACTCTGCCGGAGCCTCCACGCCTGGAATCGACACCCGCCGGGGCCCCGCGCTTCGCCACACCAGCGAGCAGTGGCTGCACTGCACCGCCGCACCTGCAGCAGGCATGTCGCGAACGTCGAGTTCCCAGGTCGAGCCGCAGCGCGGGCAGGTGAGGCGCATGGAGCCAGCGTGCTTCGTCCCTGGGCTGCCTTCAAACGGCGACTTCCGGCCCGTGAAGCTGCCTGTGGCGCGCTCCGTCGCGCCGTCATGCGCTCTCTGAGGCGCCCCGTTGCCTGCCGCTGCACCGCCTCGGCAACGTGGGGTTCGACGCGCGCCAGCCCAAGCTGACGGTCTCCCGCCAGGCCCAGCGGAGTCCCCGTGCGGACCTCGCGCAGCTCGTCCCAGAGGTCCTCGGCGTCGGGCTTCACGAGCGCCACGAGGCTCAGCGCCCCGGCGCTTGCCTCGAGGGAGGGAAGCTCTGGTACGCGTCGAGTTTGACGTGGAAACAGAGGCTGAAGGCCTCCCAACGCCCACGTTGTTCACGCACGACGAAGAAGCCCAGGCTCTCGACGTCCAGGGGTATTCCCGTGATGGCGCACGCCGCGTTGCACGAGCCCACATCGCGCTCCTTCCTATCCGGGTGACCTCCTCACGCTCGCAGTCCGGGACCGCCTCGTCCTCGACAGCGGGCCGTTCAACCGGGTCCGGACGCCGGAGCGCCGGCGGGGTTGCAGCCTGAGTTGTGGCCGGACATGGCATTCAGGCCGGATGACCAGCGACAAGCGGCAGGCCGGGTGGAAGCGGTGGGGCCCGCTCGAGGCGCGAGCGGCCCTTCGTGCGTGGCGTGAGCGCAGGCAGTCGATGCGTGAGTTCGCGCGGCGGACTGGCCTGGTCCGCAACGGCTGTCGTACTGGCGGAAGCGCCTCGGTGAGCGGGCACCTGCGAGGGACACAGCCAGCGAGCTTCGACTGGTGCCCGTCGTCACGTCGGTGACGGCCGAGGTGGAGAGGGCCACGCCGGAGGTGATGACGATCGATGGCGGAGGTCAGCGGGTGGCGCCTGGTGCGCGAGAAGGGCAGTGCGCACCTGACGTGGACCCGCGCGCCCATCCGGGGTGACACCGAGGCCCGGGCGCTCGTGGCGTTCACGTCCGCGCAGGCGCTGAAGCAGTCTGGCAGCACGGTGGCGTTCGCCCCGGCGGGCCTGAACCCCACGGCCGTCGTCTCGAGGCCTGGCCCCGGTGGCGTCAGGGCCCGCTGCGCAGCCCCGCGCGCTCGCGCTCCAGCCGTTCCCGGTAGGCGTCGAGCGCGGCCGAGGTCTCGTTCTCGTGTTCCTCCGCCCGGCTGAACGCGTCGTCGGCAGCCTCGACCGCCCTCGTCACCTTCTCGGTCGCCGCGCCGCGCGCCGCCGCCTCGTCGTAGCGCTCCCGGGCCCGGTCCAGCGCCGCCTCGGCCTTCTCCCGCGCCCGCACGGCCGCGGCGTGCGCGGCCGTCAGCGCCTCGAGCCGGCTGTCGGCGAGCTCGACGACGAGCGCGACGGTGGAGCCCGCGGCGCCGCTGCGCACCGACCGCTTCACGGGCGTGGTGCCCGGCAACGACACCACCACCTCGTGCCTCCGGTTGGGGATGACGGGCACCGGCGTCGGCGTCACCTCGGGCATCGTCACCCCGTCGACCTCGACCGACGCCCCGGCGGGGGTCGTGGTCAGCGCGACGAAGGCCGCCGGCACCAGCGCCTCGTCGAGGGTGACGGTCTCGCCCGCCCGCAGGGCCACCTCGCGCACCACCGACACCATGCCCGGGCGCTGCACCGCCACGCGCGCCTGCTTCGCCTCGAGGCCCGACAGCTCGAGCGGCGTCTCACCCGCGGCGGGCGCCCCGTCGACGAGCACCCGCGCGCCGGGCGGCGACGTCTTGACGACGAGCGACGCGGCGGCGTCGAGCGGGAACGTCACCGACGCCGGGTCGCCCACCCGGAACTGCACGTCTCGCCGCTGCGGCAGGTAGCCGCCGAGGCGCACCTCGAGGGTCGCCCGCTCCCCCGAGCGCAGCTCGACCTCGGTCGGCGTCTTCTTGCCGGTGCTCTCCCGCCCGAGGAACACCGTCGCGCCGGGCGGGAGCGAATTCACCCGCACGGTGACGACGCCGACGTCCGGCCCCGCGCCCTCGGTCGCTCCCGGCGCGCACCTGGCGCGCGCGGCCTCGGACGCGGCCTCGTCGAACTCCGGCAACTGCAGCTCCCTGGCGCGGCCCGCGAGCAGGGACTCCCGGAACACGCAGCTGCACTGCTCGGGCGTGAGCGACCACCTCGCCCCGCACGACTGCGCGAACGCCGCCTCTCGCAGCCGCACGCTGTTCGCCAGCACGGCGGCCGAGCCGAGGCCGAGACAGCACGGGGCAACCAGCCAGGCGAAGGCGAGCGTGCGCCCCTCGCGGTATTGCTGCCCGAGCGTGAACCACGCGAAGCCGATGGGGAAGACGGCGATGCCCGCGGCGAGCCAGCCCGGAAGGCCTCGCTTCCCCAGCAGGTACGCGACGGCGACCACGAGCACCAGCGTGCAGCACCCCGGGCCTGCGCCCCCGGCGCCAGGCAGATCGCTCGCAGCAGCGAGCGCGAGCGCGGGGGTCGACGCGAGGACGATGAGCATGAGGCGGCTGAGTGGGCGCATGTCGGGGCGACGATGCTGCCGCCGTGCGTTCAGCAAAGCGGGAGAAAGAGACGAAGCGCAAGCGCCGAGGAGGGCCTCGAACGGCACGAACGAGGCCGCGAACGCTTGCCCTGCCGGCGCGCCCGGCGCCCCGTCGGGTCGACGAGCAGCGCGACTGGCAGCCGGTGGCCGACGGCGAGCCCTCCGTCGTCGACACGGCGCTCCGGTCGAGGCCAGCGCCGGGGAGCGCCCCCGCGACGCGTTCTGACGACCTGGGTCACCGTGCGCGTCGACACGACGATCGCCATCGACGTCCCGACGGGGCGGGTCACGACCACGTCCCCGTCGGTGGGAGCCGCGGTGACGCCGCTCGGCATTCGCTCCGACGGCGTCGGCGCGCTCACGTGGCGGGCGCTGAACGGCCGGCAGACCTTCTTCACGACCGGCGCCGGCCGCGAAGGCGCGCGTCGACCCGCATGCCAACCCGACCTCGAGGCGTCGGCGGCGCTGCCACTGGCGCGGCAGCACCCTCGCCCTCAGGACGTCAGCAGGATTTTCCCCGAGCGCCCTCGCCGCTCGTGATGCGCGACCGCCGCCACCGCTTCGGCGAGGGGGTAGCGGGCCTCGACGGCGCTCGTGAGCACGCCGCGCTCGACGAGCCCCACCAGCTCGGCCGTGAGGGCCGCGCGGCGCTGGGGCGTCAGCGCCCGCAGCCAGCGCAGGCGCGAGAAGCCGCGCACGGTGACGTCTCGAAACACCAGCTCCGCCGCCGGCAGCCGCACCTCGTCGCCGGCCAGCAGCCCGTACGTCACCAGGGTGCCACCCTCGGCGAGGGCCTCGAAGAGCTGCCCGCTCGCCGCGCCAGCGACCGCATCGAGGCCGCGCGTGAGGGGCCCGCGCGCGGCGGCGCGGAGGCGGGCGGGCAGCTCGGGCCCGTCGACGACGACCGCCGCGGCCCCTCTCGCCAGGACCTTCTCGACCGCGCCCCCGTCGCGCACGATGGCCACCGCGTCGACGCCGCGCGTCCGGCACAGCGCCAACACCAGCGCCGACACCGCCGAGGTGCCCGCGTTCAACGCCAGCGAGGCGCCGGGCGCGACCCCCTCGAGGAGCCCCGCTGCGGTGAAGGGGTTCACCGACAGCATCGAGGCCTGCTCGGGGTCGACCCCGTCGGGGAGCGGCAGCACCGCGTCGTCCAGGAGCGCCATGCGCTCCCGCCACGTGCCTCCCCAGGGAATGGCGACCCACTCGCCCACCCGCCTCGCCGACCGCGCGCCCGCCTGCACCACGACGCCCGCGCCCTCGACGCCCACCGGCTCCGGCAGCGTCGGCTTGTACAGGTGCCGGCCCGTCATCAGCAGCACGTCGGCCGGGTTGACGGGGCGACAGCGGACCTCGACGACGACGCCCTCGGGCGGGCACGCGGGCGCCTCGGCCTCGACGACCGCCAGGGCGACCGTCGGGTCGAGGGCGTGCTGTCTGCAGACGACCTGCTTCATGTCGAACCACCCCGGTGACGCGCGCTCGTGGGAGCCGACCTCCGCGGACCGCCCCGCGCGGTGGGCGGCCTCGACGGGCGCGAGCCTACGCCACCGGGGCGTCGATGGGAGCGCCCCCACGGCATGTCGCCGCTGTGCGACGCCCGGAGGCACGGTGACCCGGAGGCGTCTGGGAGTGCCGCACCCGTGGCGCCCCGCTCGTCATCGCGCTCGACAGCGGGAGGCCGACCGTTCGGCGTTCTCGGCGCACACCGCGACGCACCGCCAACCTTCGGCGACGCACTCGCAGCGGCTCGCGACGCAGAAGGAGCACGGAAGCTCGCCACACGGCATCGAGCAACCGACGACGCTCGCTCCACACGGCGGTGGCGCACACTGCAGGACGCAGCACGTCACGCCACGGCAGCCGGACTGACAATATCGACTCGGCGCACACTCGGCCGGTGGGCAGGACGAGCAGTCACTCGGCGGTCCGCACTCGCACGTCTCGCAGCCATTGCGCATCAAGGGGACCTGTGGCGCAGCGCAGGGGAGGCAGTTCGTCGCGCGCGGACAGGCAAGGCAGACGTTGTCGATGCACCAGTCACCGCTCTGGCACTGACTGTCGTCGGCGCACGTCCCGCAGCGGCTGCAATCGCGCGTCACGGTCGTGATGAGCCCGCTCGCGCAGCGCACCACCGCGACGCAACACGTGTCGGCGTCCTCGGTGCACGAGGTGAAGCCCGAGCACGCGTCACCGATGGCGGCGCGAGCGAGCGCCGCTTCGCAGTCGGTCAGCACGGGCCGCGCGGGGGGAGCACTGACGACCTCGCCCGACGGCAGCGCGCAGCTCGCGCACAGGACGAGCAAGGCCCGGCTCATCGCCGCCCCCAACTTACCGACAGCCCGAGGCCAAAGGAGACGACCCCGCCGCCGAGGCTCGCAACCGGTTGGCCCGCGGCCGTCCCGTACGGGCCCCACACCCAGCCCAGAGCCGTGTCCGCCTCGAGCGCGAGGAAGCTGTTCAGTCGCACCGCGAACGCGAGCACGGCCTCGCCTCCCACCTCGAAGCTTGCCACCGTCGAGCTGGCGACCGCCGCCCCCCCTTCCCCGCTCACCCCGCCGTAACCCAACAGGCCACGAGCGACGAGGCGTACCGCCCACCACCGGCGCCGGACCCCGACCAGGCCGAACTCGGGTGCGAGGGAGAGGCTCTGCGCGAGAATGGGAACGATGGTCGAGCGCCCGAGAGAGGGCGTCAGGAGCCCGAGGTCGACGTTCAAGCGCCCGAAGGTGGCGCTGAGCGCGATGGTGACGGGGCCATGCGACACTGCCACTCGCGGGCCGAGGCGCCATGGCCCGAGCCAGAGCGGGGTCGTCACCAGCCCAGCTCCACCGAGCCGCCACTCCAGGGAGCGTTCGCCGCTCTCGCTGAGCCACACGAGCGCGCCTGGCAGCGGCGTCCACTCTGGAGCGGGCGCGGGGCGACTCGACTCGATGGGCGGCAGCGTCTCGACCGCCACCAGCGGCACTCGCGCGGGCACGAGCGCTCGACCCCGCTCTGCGGTCACCAGCGCGAGGAGTCTTCCCCGGCCCTCCCGACTCAGCTCGGGCAAGGCCACTGCCTCGGTGCGGCTGACGAAGCCCGGCGCGGAGAGCCGGAGCTCGACTCGGTCGGTCGCGCACGACACCGTCACCTTCGCGTCGGGCGGGGCGTCAGGCCACTCGAGCGCGACCCGCCGCTCGAAGACCTCATCGAGGTCGGCCTCGCACGACCGCAGCTCCACGTTCGGTGCCGCGGCGACCAGGGACCAACAGAGCGCTTCGATCACGGATGGGAGGGCTCGAGGGCGCGAACGAGCGCCTCGAGCTTCTTGGTATGTGCGCCGGCTGGAAAGAGGGCGATGGTGTCGCGTGCGACGGCCAGCGCCGTCGAGTGGTCCGCCGCGGCCGCGAGCGCTTCCACCCGTCGCACCAGGGCATCGTACCGAAGTGGAGAAGGAGGACTCGCCGCGGCGACACGCTCGAAGTGAGCCGCAGCCTCTGCCGGTCGCTGCAGGTGCTCGAGCTCGAGCCGCCCAAGCGTAAAGGCAACGACGGTGTCGTCTGGGTCTCGCTCAAGCACGCGCCCCAACGCGGCCGCCGCCTCGGCGGGTCGCGCCGTCGCACGCGCGGTGTCGGCCATAAGCAGGAGTGCTGGCTTGTCAGCAGCGGCCAGCCGCTCCGCGAACCTCGGGCCCAGGAGCGCCCAGGCGCCCACGAAGTCTCCGCGACGCGCGGGCTCCCGCCAGTCTGGCCTCTCGGCGTCGACGGGCGACGACTCGCTGGTGGCCCGTTGCGAGGCGACCGCCTTCACGGGGAAATGACGGTGCTCGACGGCCGGCGGCTCGACCGGCGGCTCGACGACTGGCGAGGGTTCAAGCGGCACCGGGGCGCTGGGTGGCGAGACACCGACCGTCGCCGCGGGTGCAAACACCTCGGCACCCGCCTCGACGCGCTGCAGGTGGTCGGGCAGGCCCTGCGACCGAACGAGCACCACGCCTCGCTCGACCGCGACCCGCACACCATCGGCGCGACGCTCCACCGTGAAGATGGTGCCGAGGACCTCGACCGACGCGACACCCGTCTCGATGACCCATTGGCGGTGGCTCTGCGGGTTGACCTCGAAGCGCCCCCGGCCGTCTCGCATCAGCAGGGTGAGCTTGCTGGCTTGATTGGCAACGACCTCGGCGTGCGTTCCAGGCTCGAGGCTCACCGACGACCCGTCCGAGAACGCGAGCGCCCCCACGATGGTCGAAGGCAAGGGGGTGCCCGCTGCGGTGACGAGGGGGGCTGGCGGACCTGGCCTGGAGAGCCAGCTCGTGGCGGCCACGACCACACCGAGGACCAGCAGCACGACGCTGGCGAGCCGTCCGTTGCTCCAGCGGGACCGGTCAGCGGCATGTCGCGCTGCTTGCACCTTCCGCGCGATGGACTGCAGTTGGCCGTCCGAGAGCGGGGGCGCGAGATGTTCTTCGATGGGTCCCTTCACGGGTCGTCCTCCAGCCGTACGGCGTCTCCCATCAAACCATGCGCGAGGGACAGCCGTCGCTTCGCGGTCGCAAGCGAACACCCCAGGCCCTGCGCGACCTCTTCGAGCGTACAGCCGAGCCCGAAGCGCAGGAGCCAGGCGGTTCGCTCGGGCTCGGGCACCTTCGCGAGGGCCGCGTCGATGTCCCTGAGCTCAGCGTGGACGTGGGGCCCCGCCGCGGTGCTCACCATCGACGAGAGCGCGGCCTTCTCGTCGGGCTCGTCCCTGAAGAGGCGCAGCCACCGGAACCAGCGGCTCCGCCGGTCTGCACGCGAGATGGCTATCTGCGCGAGCCACCCTCGCAGCGCCTTCACATGGACGAGGGTGTCGAGCTTGTCGAAAGCGATGATGAAGGTCTCTTGAACAACATCTTCGAGGTCGCTCGAGCGACCGCACACTCGAAGCACCACCGCCGCCACGAACTGCACGTGACGGCGGTAGAGCAGATCGAACGCGTACTCATCTCCACCGCGCGCACGCTCGACGAGGCTCGCGTCGGTTGGCGCGTGCATCGAGTCCAGCAACCGTGGGGTGGAGGCAGCAGCTTTCAAGGGCGTGGGGCGCTCCGGCAGGAGGCGAGGGCTTCAAGGTACGCCTGACACTGCGCCGGGTCATTCCTCAACGCGAGGCACGCGCGAACCCCCTCGGCCTCCCGGCCGCACTCGACGGGGGCCGGCGCATCGGGGGCGTCGGGAGGCTGCGCGCCTCCGCCGCGGCACGACGTCAGCGCGTCGAGGTACGCCTCACACTGCGCCGGGTCGGTCCTCAACGCGAGGCACGCGCGAACCCCCTCGGCCTCCCGGCCGCACTCGACGGGGGCCGGCGCATCGGGGGCGTCGGGAGGCTGAGCGCCTCCGCCGCGGCACGACGTCAGCGCGTCGAGGTACGCCTCACACTGCGCCGGGTCGGTCCTCA
>JADCJJ010000562.1 GCA_020247085.1 Myxococcaceae bacterium
ACCCCGCCGGCGCAGTCGGAGTTCTGGGTGCACGCGACGCAGGCGCCGCTCCGGCAGAGGCGCCCCTGCGGGCAGTCGTTGTCATTGCAGCAGGCCGCGGCGGTGCACGCGCCCGCGCAACAGCGCTGGCCCGCGGCGCAGTCACCGTCGGCGGCGCACACGCTGCAGTTGCCATCGCGGCAGAGGTACGGCCCGCAGTCGCTCGAGCCACAGCACGTGCCGTCGCGGCAGGCGCCGTTGCAGCACGTGCGGCCGGCGCCGCAGTCAGAGCTGCGCTGGCAGGCCGCGCACTGGTACCCGGCGCAGACCTGCCCGTTGCCGCACAGCTCGCCCGGGCAGCACGACCCGCCGTAGCACTGCCCGCCGCAGCAGACCTGCCCGGCCCCGCACTGCGCGTTGCTCACGCACGCCTGACAGGCGTTCTGCAGACACGCCAGGTTCCCGTACCCGAGCGCGACGCAGTCCTGCCCGTTGCAGCACTCGCCCAGCACGCACACGCCGTTGCAGCACGTCTGAGCGAACCCGCAGTCGGCCTTCACCGCACACGAAGCGCCGGGGTTGACCGGCGGCCCGCCACTCTGCGCCACCGGCGCACACATGCCGTCGGTGCAGACCAGCGTGTCACCACAGGCCGGGTCCGACAGGCAGAGGCCGCCGTGGCACCGCGAGCCCGCCCCACAGTCACCGTCGAACCGACACCCCTGACAGCGCCCGGCGCGGCAAATCAAGCCATCGCCGCACTGCGCGTCGGAGCAACAGCTGCCTTCTCTGCACAGCCCACCGCAGCACACCGAGCCGTCGCCGCACTGCGAGCTCGTCGTGCAGGCGGCGCAGCGGTTGAGGACGCAGGCGCGGCGACCGCAATCGGCAGACCCGCAGCACTCGCCGCGAACGCAGTGCCCCTGGCAGCAGGTCTCGTCGTCACCGCAGTCGGCCGTCTCGCGGCACGACGTCTGGCAGGCACCCGCAGGGCCACAGCGGCCCTCGCAGCACGCGCGCCCGTCTCCGCACTCGACGTTCTCCGCGCACGGCTGGCACCGACCGCTCACGCAGGCGAGGTCCGACGGGCAGTCGCCGGCGCTCCGGCAGCCCGACGCGGGGGCCGCCGCCTGCACGCACCGGTTGTCCTGACACCGGCCCTGCGGGCAGTCTCGGGTGTCACAGCACTGCCCCTCGACGCAGCGGCCTTCACAGCACACGGAGCCGGCGGCACACGACACCGACGAGGTACACGACGCGCAGGCGCCAACCGAGCACTGCCCGTCGCAGCACGACTGCCCGGCGCCACACTCGGTGCTCGCGACGCAGGCGCGGCAGCCGGTCGAGCCGCAGACCTGCCCGGCCTCGCACCCCGCGCCGCAGTCGAACGCGGCGGGGGCGCTCTGCTGAGCGCACGCGGCCAAGACCAGGGCGAGGAGCCCCGCCAGGGCTCCTGAGGTCTCGAAGCCCGGGGGCGCCTGACGAGACGATACGTGTGAGCGACTGGCGTGTGTCATCGAAACCGCCCCCGAAGACGTCGCGGTACAGGCTTACAGGAAGAAACAGGACTGCACGACGCCCGACGCGGGCACGGCCGGCAACGCCCCGGCGATGCCCGCAGCCTGGCACTGCTGGCCGTTGATGGTGCCCACCGCAAAGTTGTTGTCGTTCTGAACGGCCAGCACGTAGTCCTGCGCCATCGTCTGGCTCGGGAAGCGAATCTGCAGCCGAATGGCGTTCGAGGCCTGCGTCCCGCGCGGCAGTTGCTGGAAGTGGATCTCCTGCACGGCGATGGCGTCAGGCGTGCCGGGGTCACCGGAGATGGTCCACGCCTGGCCCACCGGCACCGTCGGAATGAGACCGCGCTGCGACAGGTTCTGGAGCTGGTCGCCCGCGGCGCGCACCACGCCACCGTTGAGGCCCGCGAAGGTCGACCCCGCCTTGCGCGCCGTATTGGCCGCGTCGACGGCCTTCGTGATGCGGGCCGATGAGATGAAGCCACGGCCGAAGATGACCACCGCCGCGAGCACCGCGATGACCGCGATCACAATACCGAGCTCGACGAGGCTGAAGCCCCGACGCATTCGCCGGCGTAGACCAGCACTGCTCGAACGAACTCCGACGTTTCCTGTGACCATGTTCATTCCTCCGGGGAGCGGGGCACTGCAAAAAACTTCCGAGGTTGTAGAGAGTGTACTGGGTGTTCGGGTATCCGGGCGAACGGAAAAACCCACGGGGAAACCCTGATTCATGGCGCAGCGCGTGGCGCACCCTTCGACGACGGCGAGGGTCTGTGCCAGAGAGCGGCGCCGTGACGTTCCTGGCGGGGCGATACGACGAGCTGCTCCTCGCGTCGACCTCGAGCGCCCGGCGGGCGCTCCTCGACGGGTTGGGGCTGCCCTACCGCGCCGTCGCGCCGGGCGTGGACGAGGTGGTGGCCCCGGGCACGCCGGTGGCGCAGGTCGTCGCACAGCTCGCCGAGCGCAAGGCCCGGGCGGTGGCGGCGCTGCACCCGCGGAGCCTCGTCATCGGGGCCGACCAGCTGGTCTCGCTCGACGGGCGGGCCCTGGGCAAGCCGGCCGACGCCGCCGCGGCCCGCGCGCAGCTCGCGGCGCTGGCCGGCCGGGGCCACGAGATTCTCACCGGCGTCTGCGTCATGGGGCCCGGCTTTCTCGTCACCGAGGTCGACGTCGCGCGCCTGCACGTGCGCGCCCTCTCGGCCGAGGAGCTCGACGGCTACGTCGCGTTGGGCGAGTGGCTGGGCTGCGCCGGGGGCTACCGCGTCGAGGGCCGCGGCCAGGCGCTCTTCTCCCGCATCGAGGGCGACCGCTCCTCGATTCAGGGCCTGCCGATGCAGCGCGTGGTGCGCCTGCTGCGCGAGGCGTCAGTGCGATTTTTTTGAACGGCCTTTTCCCGTCGCTGCGGTATTGGCGTGGCCATGTCCACGACGACGCAGGCGGCTCCGCTCACGTTCGACGTCTTCTGGCGTTGGCTGCAGGACCACCGCACCTGCGTCTTGCGCGTGGGCGCCGGAGACACGGTCGTCTTCGACCACGAGCTCGCGCACTGGGAGTTCTTCGACGAGCCCGACAACCGCGCCGTCGTTCAGCTCATCGTCGGCAAGGGCCTCGTCGGAGAGCTCGTCATCGAGCGCGCTGACGTGCTCTTCGTACAAGTGCACCCCGACCCCGAGGACCCGCAGCACCAGGCCTTCGTCTTCGACTGCATCGGCGGCCCGCGCGACGACAGCTACCCGCTTTACCACTTCGTCATGAGCCACGGCATGGACGGCGGCGGCGGCACGCACGCGATGCTCAAGCACTGACGGCGACGGCGCGCAGGCCCGACGTGGACACCGGCCGCCGCGCCTTGGCGGCCTTCACTCAGAACCCCAGGGCAGCACTCGACGGCGCGGACAGCCCGACGCCCCCGCGTGATCCGCCGAGAGCCACCCGCCGCGGCCTCGGGCAACGACACGAGGCGTTCCCAGTGGCGGGGCCCACCCCGAAGCGGGAGCCGGGCAGCCCAGGCCCACCGTCCGCGAGCGCCCCACGGCGCTGACTGCGAGGCCCGGGGCGCTGGCCTCGAGTCGAGCGCCGGCTGCGTCCGTCAGGCCTTCGCGAGCTGCCGCAGCACGTACTGCAGGATGCCGCCGTGCCGGTAGTAGTCGAGCTCGTTCGGCGTATCGATTCGCGCCGTGACGGCGAACTGCTTCGTCGCGCCGCCGTCGGTCGTGGCCGTCACGGTGAGCTTCTTCATCGGCGCCAGGCCCTCGGCAACGCCCGCGATGCTGAAGGTCTCGGCGCCGGTGAGGCCCAGCGACG